>JBBRVD010000021.1:0-30861 GCA_038247175.1 Burkholderiales bacterium
GCCAGCACCGGGAAGTGGTGGTCTTCGCGGAAGAACGACGTGAGATTGGTGGTCAGGCAATTGACGAACTCCTGCCACTCGCGGTCTGCCTCCGGCCCTTGCGAGCCCTCGAGCCACTGCAAATATTCACTGGCCGAACGGTAACCGAGTTCGCGCAGGCGGCGCGACAGGCGGCTGTACACCATCGCCTGTTTGCCAGCATGCAGGTTGATGCCCGCGTGCTGGTAGATCAGCTTGCGGGTACGCTCGAAGTCCGCTGGCAGGAAGGTGAATTCGGAGCCGCGGTTGCGTTCTGTCGCGGCAGGCTCCAGCGTGCCGGCGCTCACTGGACTTCCCTCCGTCCTGCGGACTGCGGGACTGAGCGCCCTGGGAGCGGCTCGGCGGCCCTCATGCGAGGTACGTCATGATGGGCTGCCACTGTCGCTCAGGCAGGGGCGGGCGTAGTTGCGGTCAGGGGGCATGGATAGGACTGTAGGTGCCGGGCGACCCTGCAGTAATCGGGTTCATACCTGAGTCGGTCCCGGAAAACACCTGACTCGGGCGCAAACCACACGCGGCGCTGTCTATCCCTTTGCGTTCGGCTTGCAGACCACACCAGGAATTGCAGTGAAAGACCTGCATACCGTGAGTGTCCTCGTCGTCGACACCCGTTTGCAACCGTGTACGGTGGTCCGCCAGTCAGGTTCGTGCCCGCATCATTGGTTCTCAGCGGGGAGAAGCAACGGGCAACGCAGGCGCACCGTGCACCCTTGGCCCATGGCCGACTCGATTTCAAGCCGGGCACCAATCAACATGGCGCGCTCGCGCATGGCCCCTTCATGAGAACTTCCATTCACTCAATACTCGTTAAACTGTGCGCATCTTCTAATGCGCATTGAAAGTTGCCATGTCTGCCAGTCGAACCACAGCATCCAAACGTAGCGTTCGGGCACCTCAGCCGTTCAAGAATGCCACCAATTTGAGTTTGAGTGCGGATGTCCTAGACGCAGCCAAGGCGCTTGATCTCAATATCTCGCAGGTGTGCGATAACTATTTGCGTGAACTGGTCACGCAAGAACAGACACGCCGCTGGCGCATTGAGCACGCCAATTTCATCGCCGCCTATAACGCGACTGTTGAAGCGCAAGGCATGCCATTGGATCAATGGAGAACGTTCTGATGGCGCGTTTGATGTGGTTGCAAACCCTGGTGCTCATGCCAATACCACGCCCTACTTGCTTGACGTTCAAAGCAATCTGATCGACGGCCTGGACAGCCGAATGGTCATTCAACTTCATAGCCTGGATCACTTTCCCAAAGTCAAGCTCCCCACTTGACGCCGGTGCTCAGCATCCTTGGCAAGGAATATCTGCTGGAGACACCCAAAATGGGTGCGGTGCCCCAGCGTATCTTGAACGACAGCGTTACCGCACTCGGCGACGATCAAGCCCGCGTTACCGCTGCGCTGGATTCGCAGCATGTTCAGGTCCAGCAAGATCAGGTCGGCGCGGGGGGCATTGGCATGCTCGCCCATGCGGCGCAAATACGCCAGGCCCGCTACCCCGTCACTAGCCACGTGCAGGTTGATACGCACCTTGAACCACCCGGTTTCGTCCCTCGGCTTTGGCGCGGTAGAGCGCCAGGTCGGCGTCATGCAGCAGCGGCTCGACTGCGGTCAAGCCGGCAGCCGACGCAACGCCGATGGACGTGGTGACGGCGATTGTCTCGTCCTTCCAGCTCGGCGGCGTGTGTTCCAGCAGGTGGCGTACCTGCTCGGCCAAGGCCAGGGCGACCGCGTCGGGCGCGTCCCGCAACAACACCACGAACTCCTCGCCACCCAGCCGCGCAACGATGTCGCCGCGCCGGACCTGCGTCGTCAACAGCTGGCCGAGGTGGCGCAGCACAGCGTCGCCGCCGTCATGACCGTAGCGGTCGTTGACGCGTTTGAAGAAGTCGATGTCCAGCGCCAGGGCCGAGATCGTCAGCGCCTTGCCGGCGCGCGCGTCCTTCAGCCAGGGCGCGACCCGCGCAGCCAGGCCGCGGCGGTTGAGCAGTCCGGTGAGGGGGTCGGTGATTGCCTCCGCGGCCAGGGCCTCCTCGCGGTGGTGGCGCTCGCTCACGTCGCGGGCGACGATCACGAAAGCGGACGGAACCCCCGCGTCGTCGACGATGGTGGTGAGCATCGTGTCACCCCAGATCACGGTCCCATCGGCGCAGCGGTATTGCGCTTCAAAAGAGGCCCAACCCTGGCGCACCGCCAGTTCGGCCTTGACCGCCAAATCCACCGGCGCGCCAGACTCTGAGTGCAGCAAATCGCAGCAAGCACTGCCAACGATCGAGGCGCCGTGGCCGAACAGACGCTCGATGGAGGGGTTGGGCTGCGTGATGCGCAGCTCGAGGTCGAGCATGAGGACGAAATACCCCTGCAATGCGTCCAGCACGACAGCCAGGCTCTGGCGCTCGCGGGCCAGCTGCCGCTCCTGCAGCACCCGGCTCGTGACGTCTTCGATCGCGACCATGCACGAATCGGCGTTCACGATGATGGCCGTCAGCGCCAGGTGATGGAGGTGGCCCTTCGGGTCGCGGCGCTCGATGGGGCGTTGTTCGGCGACCAGACCCGGCTCCCGCAGGTGCGCCCTGACCAGATCGCAAAGCACTGGATCGAGCGCCTCCAGAATGTCCCAGCCCTGGTCGGCCTGGAACGGCAGGCCCAGCCCCATCAGCAAGCCCACGGCGCGCGGATTCATCAGGTCGATCGCACCCGCGCCGCTCATGCGCAGGACCGCGACCGGAATCTGGTAGACGAACTGCAGCAGTGACTCTTCGTCGCCGGTGATGGCCTCTTCGCTCATCGGGTCACCGTTCCAACCGGGTCAAACCGGCCGTGTCTGCAAAATCCATCGCGAGTCCCTCTTGTGATGCTGTACTTTAGGTGCTGGGCGGCCCTGCCGTATTCGGGTTCATACCTGAGTCGGTCCCGGAAAATACCTGACTCGCACGGAAACCACATACATGGCGCTGTCGATCCCTTATCGTTCGGCATCCGGACACACAAGGGACTGCAATGAAAGATCTGCTCACCATGAATTTCCTCGTCGTCGATGACTTTTCGACGATGCGCCGCATTGTGCGCGGCCTGCTCAAGGAGATGGGCCTGAACAATGTGGAAGAGGCCGAAGACGGCGCCGCCGGGCTGAGCAAGCTGCGCCAGCAGCGCTTCGACTTCGTGATCTCGGACATCAACATGCCGAACATGAACGGCTTCGAGATGCTCAAGGCGATCAAGGCCGATCCGGCGCTGGCCTATCTTCCGGTACTCATGGTCACCGCCGAGGCTCGCAAGGAAGACATCATCCTGGCCGCGCAAAGTGGCGCTGCCGGATATATCGTGAAGCCATTCACCAAGGCCACACTGGAAGACAAGCTGAACAAGATTCTGGCCAAGCTGTCCCAGCTGGCATGACCGAGAGTGGGTCAGACCATGAACATGAATGAGCTATCGGCGGTTCCTGCCGCGTCGCCCGAAGTCTTCCAGCGCCTGGGTACCATCACGCGCCAGCTGCATGACACGCTGGGTCAACTGGGACTGATGCCCCGGCTGCAAAATTCGGTCGACGGACTCACCGATGCCCGCAGCCGCCTGAGTTATATCGCCCGCAAGACCGGCGAGGCTGCCGAAAAGGTGCTGACTGCGGTGGAACTGGCCAAGCAGGAGCAGGACAAGATCAGGCTGACCACGCAGGCGATCGGTGTGGCACTGGCGGCGCAGGGTTCGCCAGGGGCGGTGCAGGCGCTGGTCGCGGTGGTCGAAGATGCAAACCAGCGTGTCGGGGCGCACTTGACCGACATCATGATGGCGCAGGATTTCCATGACCTGACCGGCCAGGTGGTGGGCAAGGTGGTGGCGCTGGCCATCGACCTGGAGGACAGCCTGGTCAAGCTGCTGTTGCAGGCGGCTCCGCAAGAGCAGTTTGCCGAGCCGGCGCAGGGAAGTGGCCTGAACGGGCCGGTTGTGGATCCAACGCAGCGCAGTGACGTGGTGTCGAGTCAGGGCGAAGTGGACGACCTGCTGGCCAGCCTGGGCTTCTGATACCGGCGCTAGCGGCGCGCCGGTTGCCCCACCTGGCGCAGTATCTGGCGCAATATCTGGCGCACTATCAGACGCACTACCAGACGCTATGCCTGGACAGCGCGCGAGAGGGGGCCGGCGCTCTGCTTGACCTGTCGAGCTGATTCGGCGATCAGTGGCCGGAACGCATTGCGAATGCGTGCGAGGTCGCGGGCAGATTGCTTTTCATGGGCTGCTGCTTTCCTCGGCGGGATTTGACTCGAATCCGCCATCCCACAGCCGCTCATGGTCCAGCGTGAAGCCCAACTCCGATGCCGGAATCAGGCGCGCGATGGCATGCCCCGGTTCAGTGGTCATGCGTTTGCGCGGTTGTTCCAGGATTTCCTTGCGCCAGGTCTTGACACAGCGCAGGACCGGCTGGTTGGCAATGCGGGTCCGCTTGACGACGACCGCGACATCGCCGTTGGCCAGTTCGACGACGCAGCCGGGCGGATAGATGCCGACGGTCTTGACCAGCAGCGCCGCCAGGCTGGCGTCGACGCTCTTATCCTTGTCCATGAAGATCTGCTTGAGCCAGCGGTCGTGCGTCGTGTATCACGAACCCTTTGCGCAGCAGCAGGTGGCCGTCGTCGTCGAACGGGTCGAATGCCAGTGGCTGGCCCACTTGCATCTGATCGGCGCGCATTTTCACCATTGGCAACATGCGTGTGATTCTGAGCGCGAATTTCCCGCAAAGCCATCCGGCCAACACCTGAGTCGGACCGGAATAACCCCTGATACGGCCGGTATCGCGCTGGCAGCCCAGTGCCCGGGAGACTGTGGTAGCGGGCCCAGGCGGTGCCGCGCGGATGGCAGCCGCGCCGGCGCCAGTGTCAGCCGTGGGCGGAGATCAGGCCCACGCGCAGCGCATATCGGACCAGGCCAGCCACCTCGTGGATGTCCAGTTGCTTCATCAGCTGGGTGCGATGCGTGTCGACGGTTTTCACCGACAGGTCGAGACGGCGCGCAATTTCCTTGGTGCTGTGGCCCTCCGCCACCAGCTGCAATACCTCGCGCTGGCGTGGCGTGAGCTGCGCTCCCTTGGGCTCGTCCTCGCGCAGGCGCTGAAGATAGTCGCTGACCACGCCGCGCGAAACCGCGGGGCTCAAATAGGTCTCGCCGCGCAACACCGCCCGGATGGCCAGTTCGAGTTCCATGGGAGCGGCATCCTTGAGTATGTAGCCGGCGGCGCCGTGGCGCAGCGCCTGGCGCACGTACTCCTCGTCCTGGTGCATCGACAGGATCAGCACCTTGGTCTGTGGCGCAATCTTGAGCACCCGCAAGGTGGCCTCCAGGCCGTTGAGGCCGGGCATCGCGATGTCCATGAGCACGATGTGGGGTTGCAACCGGTCCGTCATCGCCACCGCGGCCATGCCGTCATTGGCTTCGCCGACCACTTCCAGGTCCGGCATGGCCTCGACCAGCTTGCGAACGCCTGCGCGCACCAGGGTATGGTCGTCGGCCAGCACTACACGAATTGTTCCCATGCAATCGTCCTCCCCAGGCCTGGTTTCGCAATGCGCAAAGAGCGCTCCATGCGCTGCCATCGCGCGGCGCAGTCTCAACCGCGCTCTTTGCGGGGTGCAGGGCAGTCAGTGTAGCGCGGCCGCGCAAGCACGGCAAAAGCCGGACGCGGCGATCGGCCAGACCAATGGGCTGCCCGCTGCAGGCAGGGTCGGGTGCCGCAGCGTCAACCGGCAGCGTCAACCGGCAGCGGCGCCAGGCGCTGGTGCGGGCCATGGACAGTGCATACGGACCGAAACCCCGTGGCCCGGACGGGACCGCAGATCAAGCTGGCCGCCCACCTGCGCTGCGCGTTCCTGCAAGCCAAGCAAATCCAGTGCGCCCGGGTCGTCCCAGTTGGCCGCCCGCCCGCTTCCGGTGTAGCGGACCAGCATCGTCAGGCGCCCGTTGCGCAGGCACAGGAAAATATGGGTCCGCTCGGGTTGTGGATGCCGGATCATGTTGGAAAAAAGCACCTCGACGATCCGAAAGCAGGCCGTCTCGACCCGGGATTCGGCCCTGGGCAACTGCGCAGGTATCCGAAAGCGGACGTCCATGGCGTGTTGCTCCGCAGTTTTCTCACCCAGCCACCACACTGCCGAGACCAGTCCGAAATCATCCAGCATGGACGGTCGCAGTCCCAGCGCCATCTGACGAACCCGCTGCAACGAGTCCTCGACGATGCGCAGTGTCTCCCGTTCGCGTTCGGCAACAGTGCCGGCGAGGACTGCGGCGGGCAGCTGCAGGTTGATCTTGATGGCGGTCAGTGCCTGGCCGAGTTGTTCGTGCAGTTCCAGCGCCATCCGGCTGCGCTGTGTCTCCTGCAGATCCAGTACCCGGTGCGACAGCGCGCTGAGCTGCCGCGCTTTGTCCTGCAGCCGCGCCTTGGCGGCATGATTGTGCAGGGCGATCTCCAGCGCGGTGCGCAGCGCACGATCGCTAAACGGTTGCAAAAGATAGCCGAAAGGCTCCTCCAGCCTTGCGCGCGCCAGTGTGTCGTCGGTGTCATGGGCGGTCATGAATATGACGGGCAGTGCGTATCGCGCGCGGACGGCCAGCGCGGCGGTGATGCCGTCCATGCGGTCCGCCAGGCGTACGTTGATCAGCACCAGGTCCGGTTGCAACTCGCCCGCCATCCGTATGGCTTGATGGCCCTGGGTCGCGTGACCCACCGGCTCGTAGGACAGTTCGGTCAGCTGCCGCAGGATGTCACGCGCAACGGTCAAGTCGTGTTCGACCACCAGAATTCTGCGCAGTGTTTTCATCGGGGCTCGGTCGAGGTGGCCAGCGCAGGCTGCGCCGGCATGGATATCACGCAAAACGCGGCGCCGGACCCGACAGGCTTCTAGATCTGGACCACCCGCTGGATCGGTCGGCGCGGCCAGCGCTTGGGGCCATGCTGCAGGCGGCCCTTGGGCCCGGGCGCTGATTGATGCGCAATGGCGCAAAAATGAGTCGCGGGACAGGGGATCGTCGCGTCATGGGAATGACTGTAGAGGCGCCAGGGCGTGTCAACCATCGGGCGAACACCTGAACCGGTTCGGAAAAACACCTGACGGTAGCCGGACCGCGAGGACCGCACCTGGTGGTGCAAGCTATGTTGTCGTTTCGGCGCTGCTTCGCGCGGCGTGAATGGTTTGCGCCGCAATTTCATAGGAGCGCAGCCGGTGCGCGTGGTCGAACATCTGACAGGTGATCATCAGCTCGTCGGCGCCGGTGCGCTCCACGAAAGCGTCGATACGCGAGTGCACCGTTTCCGGGGTGCCGATGGCCGAGCACGCCAATACCTCGTCCAGCATGCCACGGATCGGGCCTTGCAGCCGCTCGTAATAGCCTGCCACCGGAGGCGGCAGCCGGCGTGGCTGGCCGCTGCGCAGGTTCACGAACGCCTGCTGCATCGAACTGGCGCGGTACCAGGCGTCGGCGTCGGAGTCTGCGGCAAAGACGTTGAAACCCAGCATCACATGCGGCTTGGCCAGTTGCGCCGACGGCTGGAATGTGGATCGGTACAGCGCGATGGCATCCATCATCTGCGCCGGCGCGAAATGCGACGCGAAGGTATAGGGCAGGCCGAGGGCAGCCGCCAGCTGGGCTCCGAACAGGCTGGAGCCGAGAATCCAGATCGGCACCTTGAGTCCGGTGCCGGGCACGGCGCGTACCGCCTGACGCGGGCTGTCGGACAGGAAGTCCATCAGCTCGACCACATCCTGCGGAAATTCGTCCGAGCTCGACTGCAGGTTGCGTCGCAGCGCATGGGCGGTGCGCTGGTCGGAGCCTGGCGCGCGGCCCAGTCCGAGATCGATACGGCCCGGAAACAGCGACTCCAGCGTGCCGAACTGCTCGGCGATGACCAGTGGCGAATGGTTGGGCAGCATGATGCCGCCGGCACCGACCCGGATATGGCGGGTGGCGCCAGCCACATGGGCGATCAGCACGGCCGTCGCTGCGCTGGCAATGCCGGGCATGCCGTGGTGCTCGGCCAGCCAGAACCGCTGGTAACCCCAGCGCTCGGCATGTTGCGCCAGGTCGCGGCTGTTGCGGAACGACTGGGCAGCGTCGCTGCCTTCGGTGATGGGTGACAGGTCGAGGACGGACAGGGGGATCATGGAAGGGTGTTGTGAGCGGTTGTCCACGGAGCCGGCGCCGGGTCGTCCGTGCCCTTGGGCGTGTTGCGGTTCCGGTATTGTCCGGCATCTGATCACGCGATCCGCCATGCCCGTTTCCGACCCCACGCGCCGCCCAGCCGCATGTTCGGCAGCGTGCTGTTCCGCTGCGACCTGGCGCAGGCTCTTAAAATGATCGCTGGAAGTCCAACATAGGAAGAAACGACATGAAGGCAAGCTGGAACGGCACGGTGATCGCGCATAGCGACGACACGGTTGTGCTCGAGGGCAACCACTACTTCCCGCTCGACGCATTGGAGCGGCGTTTTGTCACGTTCAGCAACCACAAGACCACATGCCCCTGGAAAGGGCAGGCGAGTTATCTTTCGCTGCTGGTGGACGGCGACATGCTGACCGACGCGGCGTGGTTCTACGCCGATCCGAAACCCCAGGCCGCCGAGATCCGCGACCGGGTCGCGTTCGGAAACGGGGTGAAGATCGAGCCATGAGCACCGCCGGACCGCTCCCAAAGCGCTCACAGCCCCGTAGTCCGCCGTCCGCAGTCCGCGGGGTCACCCAGTGACTCAGGAGCGGTCGTCCGGCGAGACCCCACAATGAGCCAACCCTTGTTGTCGCCGCCGTATGCTTCGCCGGCGCATCTGATCGAGGCGCTGGTCCAGCAGGGGCAGGCGGTGCTCAGTGCGCAAGGTGTTGGCGAACTGGCGCATTGCAGCGCGCTTGAGCTCGCTGCGCTGGGCGCAGGCTGGCGCGATCTGCCCAGCGATGAATACCTCAAGGACGGCGGACGGTACCGACGCCGGCGCCATTCCTGCTTTGTTGTCGATGGCGAGCAGGTCGAGCAGGCGCCCCACCGTGCTCACTGGCAGCCGCTGGCCTACAACGCGCTGCACGGCGGCATGCAGCGCTGGTTCGAGCCGATGCAGCCGGCCATCGTGGCGTTGCCGGCCTGGCCTCGGCTGCTGCGCTGGCTCGCTGGCGTGGCCGACGGTGTCTGGGGCCACCAGACCTGGTACGTGGAGGCGCACCAGTTCCGCATCGACACCACCGACGGCATCGGCCGTCCGACGCCCGAAGGCGCGCATCGCGATGGTGTCGACCTGGTCGCGGTGTTCCTGGTCGAGCGCCACCGGGTCAAGGGTGGTGAGACCCGGGTGTTCGATGCCGAAGGTCCGAACGGTCGGCGCTTCACGCTGGCGGAACCCTGGTCCTTGCTGCTGCTCGACGATGCCCGGGTGATCCATGAAACCACGCCGATACAGCCTGATGGCGACCAGCCGTATCGCGATACCCTGGTGTTGACGCTGCGTGCGGGCAGTTTTCAGGGAGACAATGGGCTGTCCTGATTTGCGTCAATACGGTTGCAGCGCGCGGGCGCACACTGGACCATCACCACCCACAAGGAGAATCCACCATGTTCAAACACCTGCTGGTCCCCATCGACGGTTCACCGACCTCCGAACTGGCGGTGGACAAGGCCATTGGTCTGGCCAAGGCTTTCGACAGCCGGGTGACAGCGATCTACGTGGTCGATCCGTATCCGTTCACCGGCGTCGGAGCCGACTTTGCGTACGGCCAGGGGCAATACCTCAGCGCGGCCAAGGCAGCCGCGACGGACGCGCTGGCCCATGCCCGCAAGCAGATGGAGCAGGCCGGCGTGCAACTCAAAACCGCGACGGTGGAGGCGCATGCGGTCTGGCGCGGCATCCTTGAGGCGGCCGAGACCGACGGCGCCGACCTGATCGTGATGGGCAGCCACGGGCGCAGCGGCATCGAGAAACTGGTGCTGGGCAGCGTGGCGCAAAAAGTGCTGTCAAACAGCAAGGTGCCGGTGTTGCTGATGCGGGCCTGACAGGGCCTGAAGCGCGACCGGTCCAGGGCCCTCGCCCCGCGCAGCTGCAACAGCCCAGTGCCGCGTCGGACGCTCAAGCAGTCTCAGCCGCACTGCCCCACAAAACCGCAGGCGGTACAGAAGTCGCAACCGTCCTTCTTGATCACCGTTGGATTCCCGCATTCGGGACAGGGCCGTCCGGCCAACGGTGTGCTGGCACGGCCGGCGGCGGGGCTTTCCAGCACACCCATCTCCCGCACCGGATAACCCTCTTCGTCGAGTACGCCGAGCATGGCGTAACGGTGGATGATCAGCCGCGCCAGATAGGCGACGGTGGAAGGCCAGACCTGCTGACGCCGCGTGTGGGCCACCAGACCGGGCACGAAGGCCATGAAGTGGCCCAGCGGTTCGGCATAGTTGAGCAGCTTGCGCAGCTTCATGCCGATCCAGGCCGGATCGATGACCCGCATGTCCAGTGACAGCAGGCGTGCCAGTCCGTCGTAGGCCCGCGGATAGTTGCCGGACAGTCCCATGGCGCAGGGCCGTGTGACGGCACTGCCGTCGTGTTGCGGCAGCGTGATCTCCTTGAGCGTGAGCGTGAATCGTTCGCCAGTGGCTGGGTTGTCGACGTCGACAGCCCAGGCCAGCGTGCCGCCGGGTCCGGTCAGCGGCTCGTCTCGGCTGAACATCGCGTCGAGCACCGGCGTCGCCCCGGACGTGCCGGCGCCTTGCAACTGCTCGCAGCGCCAGCGGATCACTGCCGCGGTGGCGGCCACGACACCCGGAAACAGGCGGCGTTCGCCGCTGGGCGGAAACGGCATCTCGAAGCTGCGCTCCTCGGCCACGGTGGCCAGTGCGTCGAGCTTGAGCCGCAGCCATGCGGCGTCATTGGCGCGCATGTCCATCGACAACGTCTTGGCCAGCGCGCCCAGGCCGCGCGGTTGTTCCGCACCGTTGACCCAGACCTCGAACGGCCTTGGCGGGGCGCCGTCTCCAGACGCCAGTTCACCGACGAAGAGTGCGAAGTCGCCGAACGGATGGTGCACCATGAAGGTCCAGGCCGGGTTGCCGGCCGGCAATTCCGGGCGTCCGGGCCAGCGCAGCGACGACAGCACCGGCGCGGGCAGGCGTTCGATCGCCAGGCGGCGGTTGGTGTCGCGCACGACCAGCGGTTCGGCGGCGGCGGGTGCCTCGGTGTGCAGCACCGAGCCGAGCACGCTGTTGGGCCGGTAGGTGGCCAGGCCCTTGAGCCCGGACTTCCAGGCCTGCTGGTACAGGTCCTGGAAGTCGGCGTAGGGGTAGTCGGCCGGCACGTTGACGGTCTTGGAGATCGCCGTATCGACGAACGGCGCCACGGCCGCGACCATGCTGGCATGCGCCTGCGCGCTGAGTTCAAGCGCAGTCACGAAGGCTGGCGGCAAAGCGGCGTCTTCGCCATGCAGGTGGCGGAACAGGCGCCACGCATGGTCCTGCACCGCATACTCCTTGAAACCGCCATCGGGCATGCGCTTCTTGCGTGTGTAGGTCCAGCTGAACGCCGGCTCGATGCCGTTGCTGGCGTTGTCGGCGAACGCCAGGCTGATGGTGCCCGTCGGTGCGATCGACAGCAGGTGCGAATTGCGGATGCCGTTGGCGCGGATACGATCCTTCAGTGCCTGCGGCAGCCGTGACGCGAATCCCGGCCCGCTCAGATACAAGTCGGCGTTGAACAGCGGGAATGCGCCACGTTCCTGCGCCAGTTCGCTGGACGTGGTGTAGGCTGCATCACGCAGGCTCTGGCTGATGGTTCGCGCCATTGCGCGGGCTTCGTCGCTGTCGTAATGCAGCCCCAGCATCACCAGTGCATCACCCAGCCCGGTGAAGCCGAGGCCGACCCGGCGTTTGCCGCGCGCCTCAGCCTGCTGTTGCGGCAACGGCCAGACGGTGATGTCGAGCACGTTGTCGAGCATGCGCACCGCGACCGCCGCCAGTGCCGTGAAACCGGCCTCGTCGAAACCCGCCTCGGCGCTGAACGGCGAACGCACGAAGCGCGTCAGATCGATCGAGCCCAGGCAGCAGCAACCGTAGGCGGGAAGCGGTTGTTCACCACAGTTGTGCACCAAAAATCCATTGGCATCGAACGCATGCATGTGTTCGACGGTCACGTCGAACACCGCTTCCGAGCCATCGGGTACGACTGATTCAACTCGCGCGGTGAATCGCTCCAGGTTCCCGGCTCGGCGGTAGCTTGCAAGGCGCTGGGCGAGTCGCTCGGCCTGGGCGGTGTCTTCAAAGCCGATACGCTCGGCGAATACCGCCAGGTTGTCGCCGCTGATGACCAGTTCATGCAACGGCTGCGTGGTGTAGTCCCGCCGACCGGCACGGCCGCCGCGCGGCGATGCCAGCTGGGCAGGTTTGCGATGGCGGCATATCGTCGAGGCAATCCCCAAGCGCAGCAAAATGCGTTGCACGGCTTCCAGCGCCGACAAGTCCACCAGGGTCAGGCGCACGCTGACCCCTTCTTCCTCGATGCCCTGCACCGAGCCGTCGGCGTCGAACAGTCCGCGCAGCAGGCCGCGGCAGAAGTCGCAGGACGCCGCCTCCATGGCAGGCGTGATCGTCTTGTGGCCCGGCGCCGCACCCAGCTGCAGAGCCAGTTTGCGCAGCGCACCGCACACCAGTCTGAATTCGCAGCGACCGACCCCCACCCTTTGCCAGCCGCGGAAGTCCGCGCGGTGGGGCAGGGTCAACGCCGCCGTTTCAGCCGCGCGCATGATGCCCCCGGCGCTGTGGTCGAACGCGGCTGGCGCGCCGCTCACCGCACGCAATTGCGGAGCCCAGGCCGACAATACCGCCTTGTCGCTTGTCAGTGTTCCGTCGCCGATCAGCAGCCCGATCAGGTAACCCTCGGACTCGGTATGCGGGCCCGCCCAACCCGGGGTGCCGCGGTGATCCTGCAACAGGAGTTCGTCGCCGCGGCAAAGTTGTGCCACTGCGGCCCACTCGCTTTCGATGAGGTAGGGCGTCTTGCGCGTCACACGGCGCACTGGATGATCCGCCGTCAGCCGCAGCGCGTGGCCTTCCTCGGTGCGCAGCGCAAAGACCGGTTTTACGCCGGTCTGGAAAAAACCCTCGGACTCCGTACGATAGGCCCGAGCGTCGACGATGGCCATGAAAGGCTGACCGAGCAGATCGGACACCTGCCGTGCGCCGCCGCCGGTCATGACCCAGGTGTCCGCTGTGACGCAAGGATTGGTACTGGCGATCGTCTCGCAATACCGCAGGTTGTTGTCGTTGTTGATGCGATCCAGGAACAACACGCCCGGCTCGGCATGATCGTAGGTGGAGCGCATGATCAGGTCCCACAACTGGCGCGCAGGCAACTTGCGGTAGACCCAGTAGGCACTGCCGTCGGCCGGCGTGACCTGGTAGGCACCGGCCTGTTTCTGCGCGACTCCCGGTTCGGCGCGGTGCATCAGTTCGACCAGCGTGTCGGCCTGCACTGCCTGCATGAAGGCATCGGTGACACCGACCGAGATGTTGAAGTTGCTCAGTTCGCCCTGGTCCTTGGCCCGGATGAATTCCTCGATGTCCGGATGATCACAGCGCAGCACACCCATCTGCGCACCGCGCCTGGCGCCGGCGGATTCGACGGTTTCACATGAGCGGTCGAACACCTGCATGTAGCTCACCGGGCCCGATGCGCTGCTGCGGGTGCTGCCGACCCAGGCGCCCCGCGGGCGGATGCGCGAGAAGTCGTAACCGACGCCGCCTCCCTTGCGCATGGTCTCGGCGGCCTGGGTCAGAGCGACATAGATGCCGGGATGACCGTCTTCCTCCTGCGCGATCGAATCGCCCACCGGCTGCACGAAGCAGTTGATCAGCGTGGCCGACAGCTCCGTGCCCGCCGCCGACTGGATACGGCCGGCCGGCAGGAAGCCGCCTTGCAGCGCGCCGAGGAAGCGGGTTTCCCATTGGGCGCGATGCTCGGGCTTCTCGGCCTGCGCCAATGCACGCGCCACGCGCCGGTTGACATCGGCAATGCCACGTTCGTCGTCCTTGGCATATTTCTCCAGCAGCACTTCCTCGCTGATGGCTTGTGACGGCAATGGGCTGGATGCGATGGTGCCGGTGCTGTGGGCGTTGCGGGTGCTGGTCATGGCTGGCTCTGGAACAGTGATTCTGGGCTGGCGCCGTGGCGCCGCGGCGGTGCGCCCTTTTGCGTTGGTCGGGCATCGCGCTCACCCTTGCGGCGCGGTAAAGATGCATCGTTCGGCCTTCCACAAGCGGCTGATAATGGCAGCTGTGTCTTTCCGTGTTTGTACACCCATTTAGACCCGGCTGCATCCCGCTGTCCTGCCATGAACATCTCCAGCTTCGATGACCTGTTGTCAGCCGCTCGTGCACAGGACGATCCCCAGCGGCTTTTGTTCGTGTTTGCGCAGGCCGAGTTGTCCGACGACAGCACGCACGAGGAGCGCCGGCGTTTCGAGGCCGGCGAGGGTGGTGCGCTGGTGCCGGTGATGGCAGTCGACAAGGCGCCCCACGAAATCGCCGACTTCGGTGCACTGCTGCAGGAGTCGCTGCAGTTCGGCAAGCCCTGGGCTGTCGTATTTGCCGCTGCGCTGTCGGGCCGCCACGGCGTGGTGCCCGCCGATGACGATGTCGCCACGGCACTCGATCGCATGACCGAGGCGATCAAGACCGGAAATCTGACCGCCTTCATTCCGTTTGGCCGTGACGGTCACACGGTCCGGTTCAGCTGAGTGCCGCGGTCCGGCTCAGCGCTCCGCGATGTAGTGCTGCATCGTCACGGACTCGCCGTCCAGCAGGAAGCTGCGCACATGGGACTCCAGCTCATGATCGGCCATCGTGGCCCGGGCGCGCTGGTGCAGGTAGTCGGCCCACGAGGTGACGATGAAGCGCTCCAGGTAGCGGTTCGGGTCGGCCAGATCACGGTAGACGCGCCAGAACGTGGCGCCGTCGCGCCGTCGCGTCGCGCGCAGCTGGCTGATCGCGCTGAGGAAATCCTCGGCGTTCTGCGGGTCGATGCGGTAGGCCATCTCCACCGCGATCGGGCCGTCACCCGGATCGGGCTCCTTGCCCAGGAACAGGTCCTGCAACGACGGTGTGGCCGGCGTCACGTCGCGTGCCTCGCCCATGCGCAGCGGAAATCGCCGCGCCAGCAGCGGGCCGGCGCCCATGCACACGGCAGCCACCACCAGCGCGGTGGACAGGCCGGCGAGATCGGACAAGGCGCCCCAGAACGCGGAACCGAATGCGAATGCGCCCAGGGCCGCCAGCGTGTGCATGGCAACCGCACGGGCCCGCACCCAGGGCGGAACGCTGGTCTGCGTGGCCGTGTTGAAGGTCGACATCACTGACATCCAGGCGGCGCCGCCGACGACCAGCGCCAGGTAAACCGGCACATGCCAGCGCGAGAACGCCGCGACCAGCATCACCAGGGCGTATGACACGCAGCCGGCTGTGACCAGGGCTTCCAGACCGAACCGCGCGCGTACCCGGCCGATCAGCATGCCGGCGATGACAGCGCCTGCTCCGAGGCATCCCATCATCAAGCCGAAGCCGCTTGCACCCAGGCCGAGCTGGCGTTGTCCGATCACAGGCAGCAAGGCCCACAACGCCGACCCTGCGCCACTGTAGGCGGCCGCACGCAGCAGCTGGGCCAGCACGGTATGCGAGTGCCACGCAAATCGAAGGGCGCTGAGCATGCCGCCCCACAGGCGCTCCGCCGGCAGGCGTGAGGGCGGATGCGGCGGCGGTGGCCAGCGGCGGATCGACTGCATCATGATCAGCGTGCTGACGACCGCCAGCGCGAAGTTCCAGGCGCCACCGACATAGGCAAATACCAGGCCGGCCAGGGCCGGGCCCAGCGCCCGTGCGCCGTTGTACGACACACTGGTGGCGATGATGGCCTGTGGCAACTCCTCGCGCGGCACCGACTGCGCAACGGTCGAGTTCCAGGCCGGTGACATCAGGGCCGTGCAGCTGCCGGCCACGAAGATCAGGAACAACACGCCGCCCGCCCCGGTCACGCCTGCCAGAGACAGAATCGCCAGCAGCGTGCCCGATGCGGCCTGTATGCCCAGCGCCAGCTGGATCAGGCGCCGGCGGTCGGTGATGTCGGCCAGCACCCCGGCCGGCAGCGAGAACATGAACATCGGCAGGAATACCGCGGTCTGCACCAGGGCGGCCAGGAACGACGAACCGCTGAGCTCGACCATCATCCAGGATGCGGCCATGGTCTGCATGGCGTTGCCGACGAAATAGACGCTGCCGCCGGCCCACAACCCGCGGAACTGGAGGTGGCGCATCGTGCCGCGAGTCAGGAAGGCTGCTTGCATGGGCGTTGATTGTCCACGCATGCGGGACGGGCTATTGAACTCTCATCCCGGCAGCGGCAGGGCCCCGGTGCTCTTGATCCGGTCCAGGCACACGCTGGAGCGCACGTTGTCGACGCTGGGTAGCGTCATCAAGGTGTCCATCAGGAACTGGGACAAGGCCTTGAGGTCGCGCGCCATGACCTTGAGCACATAGTCGAAGTCGCCCGTGACCGAGAAACATTCGAGCACCTCGGGCAGCACGCGGATGGCGTCGGTGAACTTGCGCAGGTTGGCCCTGTGCCCTTTTTCCATCGACACATGCACGAAGGCGGTCACGCCCAGTCCGAGCGAGGCCGCGTCGAGCCGGGTTTCATAGCCGGTGATGACGCCGATGTCCTCGAGCCGGCGGTGGCGGCGGTGGCATTGCGAGGTCGACAGGTTGACTGCCGCGGCCAGTTCCAGGTTGGACGCGCGGCCCTGCAGTTGCAGCACGGCCAACATCCGCAGATCGGTGCGGTCGAGTTCGATGATTTGCAATTTTGTCCCCTATGTCGTCTTGATAATGAAATTTTATTTGATGAAGACCCGGCGGGAGCAGGACATTCGCAAACCTATCCTGCGATCCTGCCGTTACCATTTCCTCATGGCGTAGCGGGTATCCGGAGCAAGGTCTTTCAGGCAGGCCGGCAGGAACCGGATGCGATGCGGTTGGTGACTTATTGCCCCGATTGCTCCGTGACTGCGGAATCTGTAGCATGCAATACGTCAGGCGGACAGCGGCGAGACATGTGCATTTGGCCGATGGCGCGCGCAACAACATGACCAGGAGAGTCGACCATGGCCGATCTGTACGAGAACCCGATGGGGCTGATGGGTTTCGAATTCGTCGAGTTCGCCTCCCCGACACCCAACGTGCTCGAGCCGGTGTTCGAGATGATGGGTTTCACCAAGGTGGCGCATCACCGCTCCAAGAACGTCGCGCTGTACCGCCAAGGCGACATCAATTTCATCATCAACCAGGAGCCGCGCAGCGTAGCCTCGTATTTCGCGGCCGAACACGGGCCGTCGGCCTGTGGCCTGGCGTTCCGGGTGAAAAATTCCCGCATTGCGCTGGAACGGGCGCTCGAACTCGGCGCTGAGCCGATGGAGATGCGCACCGGCCCGATGGAGTTGAATCTGCCGGCCATCAAGGGCATCGGCGGCGCGCCGCTGTACCTGATCGACCGTTTCGATGAGGGCCGCTCGATCTACGATATCGACTTCGATTTCATCGACGGCGTGGACCGCCATCCGGTCGGCCATGGCCTGAAGGTGGTCGACCACATGACGCACAACGTCTACCGTGGCCGCATGGCGTATTGGTCCAAGTACTACGAACGGCTGTTCAATTTCAAGGAAATCCGGTACTTCGACATCCAGGGCCAGCACACCGGCCTGACGTCCAGGGCGATGACGGCGCCCGACGGCAAGATCCGCATTCCGCTGAACGAGGAGTCGGCCAAGGGCTCGGGCCAGATCGAGGAATTCCTGATGCAGTTCAATGGCGAGGGTATCCAGCACATCGCGCTGCTCACCGACAACCTGATCGACACGGTCGACAAACTGCAGATGGCCGGTATTGCGTTGATGACCGCGCCCAACGACATCTATTACGCGATGCTCGAGGAGCGCCTGCCCGGTCACGGCCAGACGGTGCCGGACCTTCAGGCCCGCGGCATCCTGCTCGACGGCACGACCGAAGGCGGCAAGCCGCGCCTGCTGCTGCAGATCTTCTCCAAGACCTTGCTCGGACCGGTGTTCTTCGAATTCATCCAGCGGCGGGGCGATGACGGATTTGGCGAAGGCAATTTCAAGGCCCTGTTCGAGTCGATCGAGCGCGACCAGGTGGCGCGCGGCGTGATTGTGGCCGCTTGAGCCATGGCGGAGTTGTCCTACCAGTCGGGATTCGGCAACGCTTTCGAGACCGAGTGTCTGCCCGGCGCCTTGCCCGTCGGGCGCAATTCGCCCCAGCGGTGTGCTTATGGCCTTTACGCCGAACAACTGTCGGGTACGTCGTTCACCGCGCCGCGGGCTGACAACCGGCGCAGCTGGTTGTACCGGATTCGCCCGAGCAGCATGCACCAGCCGTTCGTGCAGGTCGACTCCGGCCGTCTGAGCGGCGACTTCAGCACACCGGCAACACCGAACCAGCTGCGCTGGAGCCCGTTGCCGATGCCGGATCAGCCGACCGACTTCGTCCAGGGGCTGGTGACCATGGCAGGCCATGGCGATCCGCAGGGTCAATCCGGTGCCGCTGTGCACCTGTATGGGGCCAATCAGAGCATGCTGGACAAGGTGTTCTACAACGCCGACGGCGAGATGCTGATCGTGCCGCAGCAGGGCCTGCATCGCTTCGTGACCGAGTTGGGCATCATCGAGGCCGAGCCGCAGGAGATTGTCGTGCTGCCGCGTGGTGTGCGGTTCCGGCTCGAGTTGCCCAACGGCCCGGTACGGGGATATGTCTGCGAGAATTTTGGTGCCAACTTCCGACTGCCCGATCGGGGCCCGATCGGCTCCAACGGACTGGCCAATACCCGCGACTTCCTGACGCCGGTGGCCGCCTATGAAGACCTGGAGCGGTCAACCGAGCTGCTGGCCAAGTTTCAGGGTCACCTGTGGTCGGCCCGCATGAACCACTCGCCGCTGGACGTGGTCGCCTGGCACGGCAACTACGCGCCGTACAAATACGATTTGCGCCGTTTCAACGCCATCGGCTCGATCAGTTACGACCATCCCGATCCGTCGATCTTCCTGGTGCTGCATGCCGCATCGGACACGCCCGGCGTGAGCAGCATCGACTTCGTCATCTTTCCGCCGCGAATCCTGGCGATGCAGGACACTTTCCGGCCGCCCTGGTTTCACCGCAACATCGCCAGCGAATTCATGGGCCTGGTGCACGGCGCCTACGACGCCAAGGCCGAGGGTTTCGTGCCCGGCGCAAGCAGCCTGCACAACAGCATGAGTGGCCATGGGCCAGACGCTCAGACCTTCGAGAAGGCCAGCAACGCCGACCTGTCCAGGCCCGACGTGATCACCGAGACCATGGCTTTCATGTTCGAGACGCGCTCCGTGTTGCGGCCGACACGCCATGCCCTGCAGTCGCCCCAGTTGCAGCAGGACTACTACCGCTGCTGGCAGGGCATCCAGAAGAACTTCAACCCGGATCAGAAATGACGCTCGACGACACCCATGACGCCGCGCTGCAAAGCTGGCTCGACTCGGCCAACGATCCGGCAACCGATTTCCCGATCCAGAACCTGCCGCTGGGCCGGTTCCGGCGCGATTCGAACGGTCCCTGGCAACTGGGGGTGGCCATTGGCGACCAGATCGTCGACCTGCAGCAGTCCGGCCTGGTGCCGTCGCCCGATGCCAACGCGCTGATCGGTGCCGGCACGCATCAGCGTCTGGCCTTGCGCAAGGCCTTGTCGGACGGCTTGCGTGCCGGCAGCCTGCAGCAGGCGCGCTTGCAGGCCGCGCTGGTGGCGCAGTCGCAGGTCGAGCTCGGACTGCCGTGCGAGATTCGCGACTACACCGATTTCTACACCAGCGTGTATCACGCGACCACGATCGGCAAGCAGTTCCGGCCTGACAACCCGCTGCTGCCCAACTACAAGTGGGTGCCGATCGGCTACCACGGCCGGGCCTCGTCGATCGTTGCCAGCGGCGCGTCGTTCCGTCGGCCGCGCGGCCAGCTCAAGGCGCCGGATGCCGACAGCCCGAAGCTGGGAGCCTGTGCGCGGCTCGACTACGAACTCGAACTGGGCATCATCGTCGGTCAGCCGAATGCGCTGGGCGATCCGATCGGCATCGAACGGGCCGAGGACCATGTGTTCGGCCTGGCCTTGTTCAACGACTGGAGCGCGCGCGACATCCAGGGCTGGGAATACCAGCCGCTGGGCCCGTTCCTGTCCAAGAACTTTGCCAGCAGCCTGTCGCCCTGGGTCGTGACGATGGAGGCCTTGGCGCCGTTTCGCGCACCGTTCAGCCGGCCCGAAGGCGACCCGCAGCCCTTGCCCTACCTGGACAGCGCGGCCAACCGTGCCGAGGGTGCGATCGACGTCGAACTCGAGGTCTGGCTGCAGACGGCCAGGATGCGCGAGGCGGGGCATGCTGGCGAACGTTTGTCCGCGTCGAACTACAAGGACGCCTATTGGACCGTGGCGCAGATGGTCGCTCACCACACCGTCAATGGCTGCAACCTGGCCAGCGGCGACCTTTTTGGCTCGGGCACCTTGTCCGGTCCCCGGCCCGAGCAGGCCGGCTCGTTGATGGAGCTGAGCCAGGGCGGCAAGAAGCCGCTGCTGTTCGCCAATGGCGAGTCACGCACCTGGTTGCAGGACGGCGACAGCATCATCCTGCGCGGATATTGCCGGCGCGAGGGCTACCGGCGCATCGGTTTCGGTGAATGCCGCGGAACCGTGCTGCCGGCCCATCCACTGGCTTGAGACCCGAAGAATCACGCCGATGCAGGACAAACCGAAACACGGCGCCGCTGCCGGCATCCGCCCGCAGCGCGCCGACTGGACCATCGAGCAGGGCTGGGACCACTACACCGCGCGGGAACACGCGGTCTGGAAGACGCTGTTCGAGCGCCAGACCCGGTTGCTGCCGGGGCGTGCCTGCGACGAATTCATCGCCGGCATGCAGCAATTGCCGATCGACGCCAGCCAGATTCCCGACTTCCGGCGCCTGAGCGAGGTGCTGATGCGCCACACGGGCTGGCAGATCGTCGCGGTGCCGGGCCTGGTTCCCGACGAAGTGTTCTTCGATCATCTGGCAAACCGGCGCTTTCCGGCTGGCAGTTTCATCCGCAAGGCCGACGAGCTCGACTACCTGGAAGAGCCCGACGTGTTCCACGACGTGTTTGGCCACGTGCCGATGTTGATGAACCCGGTCATTGCCGATTTCGTGCAGGCCTATGGCGTGGGCGGCCTGCGCGCGCGGCAACTGGGTGTGTTGCCGCAACTGGCGCGGGTCTACTGGTACACGGTTGAGTTCGGCCTGGTGCGGCAACCGGACGGATTGCGCATCTATGGCTCGGGCATCGCGTCGTCGTATACCGAATCGGTGTTCGCGCTCGAGGATGCCTCGCCAAACCGGATCGGTTTCGAGCTGGAACGTGTCATGCGCACGAACTACCGCATCGATGACTTCCAGGAGGTCTATTTTGTGCTGGACAAGCTCGAAGACCTGCTCGCGCTGGCCGACATCGACTTTGCGCCGGTGTACCGGCGTGTTGGCGCGTTGCCTGAACTGCAGCCTGGCGACGTGTTGCCGACGGACCGCGTGCGGAGCCCGGGAGACGGCCGCTACCACCGCAGTGCGACTGCTTCGGCCCGAGGCGATTGATCCGGCGCGGCTGACGTTCAGCGCAGCGCGATGCCGACCGGCAAGTCGCCGAGACAGTCACGGTCACGGTGGGTGCCGCGAGTCCGACGACTGCGCATGTGTGCCCTGATCAGACCATGGCGTCGGCAGCGGCCCGGAAACGGGCGTCATGCCGCCGGCCCGAGCGCGCCACATGCCTTGCTGCGTTACCACGTAGTCCATCGGTATGTCGTGCGCTTGCGGCCGGGTCGTCCCCGCCACAACGGTGCTGCTGTCGAGCGCCAGGGCGTCGAGCAACGTTTCGGTGATGCGTGTGTTCCAGCCCGTGCGCTGCGCGGCATCGGTGGCCATGCGCTGTTCCAGCAAGGCCGCGCGCCGGGCTCGGCGCCAGATGAAGAGTTCGGGTGACACAGACATGGGAAGGCACTGACACGCGGCCTGTCGCCGCCGCAAGCGCAGGATAGTATCCGCAAGCGCCGATACCCGTGTCAATGGCCGGCATTTTCGCTTGCGCGATGAGCTGGTCACGCTGCGGTTAAGATGGCTCGCATGCCGGATCAGCCCTTCTCCTTGCGCCAGTCGGCGATGCGAGCGCCGCGCCACCGGGCGCGGCCTTTTGTGGCATGCCTGCAGCCCATGCCCCTGTCCGGCGTCGCTGTGCTGATCGTCCTTGCAGCAGGCCTTTCTGGCCAGGCCGCGCATGCAGGCTGCGGCGAGGCGCCCGGTCCGGGTGTCGACTGGACGCAGTGCGAGAAGCCGCGGCTGGTGCTGCGTGGCGTCAATCTGGCGGGAGCGCGGCTCGGCGGCGCCGACTTCAACGGCACCGATTTCCAGCGCGCCAACCTGGTCGGTGCCGATCTGACACATGCCAGCGTCGACCGGGCCCGGCTCAGTGGCGCCGACCTCAGCCGCAGCAAGCTGACCCAACTCAATGGCTACCGTGCGAACCTGACCGGCGCGATCCTGGTGGGCGCTGACCTCACCAAGGCAGAGATGGCACGCTCGATCCTGGTGTCGGCCAATCTGTCGCGGGCCAATCTGACCAAGGCCGAGTTCCAGCGCGCCAATCTAGAGGGCAGCAACCTCGAAGGCGCCAACCTGAGCGGCTCTGACCTGGCGCGTGCCAACTTCACCAAGACCCGGCTTGACGGTGCCCGGATGAACCAGGCGCGCACCTTTCGCACCCGGTTCGAAGGCGTCAATCTCAGTGGCGTGGTCGGGCTCACGGCAGCCCAGCTGGAGTCGGCCTGCGGCGATGCGGCGACCCACCTGCCCGAAGGCCTCAAGGCACCGAAAAACTGGCCCTGCGGCAAGGACGAGTGAGTCCGTCCGGGCGGCCAGAATCGCCGATTGCACCGCCCTGCAATTGCAGGTAGCATCGCAGCCTGCCTATACAACCTCACCAGGAAAATCCGATGAATACGTGGATCAAGTCGCTCGCGGGGCTGACCGTCGCTGCACTCATGCTGATGCCCTTGCACAGCGCTGCCCAGAACAAGTCGCGCCTGACGCAAATTCTCGAGCGCGGCACGCTGCGGGTGGGCACCACGGGTGACTTCAACCCGATGTCGATCAGGGATACCGCGACCAACACGCTGACCGGTTTCGACGTCGAGGCCATGACGGAGCTGGCCAAGGACATGGGTGTCAAGATCGAGTTTGTGCCGGCGGAGTGGGCAACCCTGGTCAATGGCATCGTGTCGGACCGCTACGACATTTTCTCCGGCGCTTCGCTGAGCATGGCGCGCGCCAAGACAGTGGCATTTTCCGACCCCTACATTTACGCAGGCACGGTGCCGCTGGTGAGCAAGAAAACCGGCTCCAAGATCACCAGCTGGAACGCGATCGACAACGCCAACGTCACCGTGGCGGTGTTGATGGGAACGGTATTCGAGCAGCAGGCCAAGAGCCACTTCCCCAAGGCCAAGGTGCGGTCCATCGAGAAGCCTGCCACCGGTTTCCAGGAAGTACTGGCCGGCCGCGCGCAGGTCACGATCACCAGCAACGTCGAGGCAGCCACGTTGATGAAGACTTACCCGGACCTGCAGATGGTGGGCAGCAGCAACGACATGCGCAACAAGCGACCGTTTGCCTATCCGATGCCGCAAGGTGACGAGGTGTGGACGACCTTCGTCAACAACTGGATTGCACTCAAGACTGCAGAAGGATTCTTCGCCGGCCTCGAAGCCAAATGGCTGTCGGCGAAATAGCCCGCCGTCTGCTTGTTCCCCTTGCACTCGGTCTGTTGCTGGCCGGGTGTACCAGTTCCTCCGGCGGCGGCGGTGCATCCAGTTACACCTGGGGCTGGTACATCTTCAATCCGGTCCAGGACAAGGGACTTTCCAATCTGCAGTTCCTGATTGGAGGAATGGGGTGGACGATCCTGGTTTCGCTATGCGCCATCGTGTTGTCGGTCATCATGGGCGCGCTGGTGGCGGTGGCCGGCTTGTCCAAACGCAAGTCGCTGAACCGCGTCAACCGCGTATATGTCGAGCTGTTCCGTTCGATACCCTTGCTGGTATTGATGTTGTGGGTGTTTTACGGTCTGCTGGTCATTATCGGACTGCAGTTGGGCGTGTTCGCCACCGGCGTGGTGTCGCTTGCCATCAGTGACAGCGCCTTCGAGGCCGAAGTTTTCAGAGCCGGCATCCAGTCGGTGCCCAAGGGTCAGGTCGAAGCGGCCCGGAGCCTGGGGCTTGGCTGGTCGCTGACGATGCGACTGGTCGTGATGCCGCAGGCAATCAAGGTGATCCTGCCGGCGCTGGGCAATCAGTTCGTTTACGTGCTCAAGATGTCATCGCTGATCTCGGTCATCGGCCTGCAGGAACTGACCCGGCGCGCCAACGAGCTCAACGTCAGCGAATACCGGCCCCTGGAAACCTACACCGTGCTGGTGCTGGAATACCTGGTTTTGATCCTGTTCGTGTCCTATTTGGTGCGCCGCATGGAGCGCCGGATGGCTACCGCGCACTGACCCGCACAAGGCCTGGTCTGCGATGATTCTTCAGCACTGCACCTGGCCCGCGGTCGAGGCCTATCTGAAACAGTCCACCGGCATCATTGTTCCGATGGGCTCCACCGAGCAGCATGGCCCCACGGGCCTGATCGGCACCGACAGCATCACCGCCGAAACCGTGGCCCGGGTCATGGGGGAGCAATGTGGCGCGCTGGTGGGACCGACGCTCAGTCTCGGTCCGGCGCAGTTCAACCTGGGTTTCCCGGGCACGGTCTCGTTGCGGCCCACCACGCTCACCCGCGTCATCATCGACTATGTGCATTCGCTGGCCAGCCAGGGCTTTCGCCACTTCTACTTTCTCAACGGCCATGGCGGCAACCTGGCTCCGGCGCAATGCGCATTTCAGGAGATCCATGCCGAGCGCAGCCTGGGACGCAGCGGGCGCGGCTCTGTGCAGTTCCGGCTGCGCAGCTGGTGGGATTATCCCGAGGCGAATGCGCTGCGTCAGCGGCTGTATGGCGCAGGCGAAGGCATGCATGCCACGCCATCCGAGCTGGCGATCACGCGTGCGTTGTTGCCGGCGGCATGTCCGCCGGACGACCTGCCCGCGCCCGCTGCGCTCGGCGCCGATTTCATGAAGCGCCACGGTGGCGACAACCATGACGACGCGCTGGCCCATCGCGACCGGTTTGCCGATGGGCGGGTGGGCTCCGATTCCGCACTCGGCCTGGCCGCGCACGGCACCGAACTGGTGGCGCTGGCGGCGCAGGCGGGCGCGCGCGACTATGCGGCGTTTCTCGCGGGCGAGGAGGACGCATGATCTTCTATGCCAGCGCGTTGTCCAGTTACAGCGCCAAGGTGCGCATCGTGCTGGCCGTCAAGGGCATTGCGGTCGAGGAGGTCGCGCCACCGGGCGGCTACCGCTCGGCCGAATACCGCGCGATCGTGCCGATGGGCACCATGCCCGCGATCCGGCTGCAGGACTGGGTGTTGTCCGAGTCCGAGGTCATCAACGAGTACCTGGAAGAGCGATACCCCGAGCCGGCGATGATGCCGCCCGATCCGCAGCTGCGCGCACGGGTGCGTTTCCTGTGCCGCTTCCACGACCTCTATCTGGAGCCGGGGGTGCGGGCGTTGTTCGCGCAGGTGAAACCCGCCAGCCGCGATCCGCAGCAGGTCGCGACCCTGCGCGCCGACATCGACAGCCGCATCGCGCAGCTGGCACGATGGGTGCATCCGCAACCCTGGTTGCTGACGCCGACCATCAGCCTGGCCGACTGCGGGCTGCTGGTGAACCTGCCGCTGGCCGGCATGATGCTGGCTGCCTGCGACCGGCCTATCGCCCTGCCGGCGGTGCTGCAACACTGGCTGGACCAGGCACAGCAATACCCGCCGGTGCGCCTGGCGCTGGATCCCTGGCGCACGGCGACGCAAGCCTGGCTGGCGGCATCTCTTGGAGAATGAAGCTATGACAACAACCGCGCCCTCCCGCCTTTCACCGCTGGCCCGACCCGACTGGCGCCATGTCGACAAGATCGCGCTGGAGGAGCTCCAGCCCGAAGACTGGCATTTGCTGGAGCAGCAGCGTCGCCTGTATCTGGCCGATCTGCAGGCCGACCAGGTGTTGCGGCTGCTGACCGCGTCGCAGGACGACCCGTCCTTTGGCTACAGGGTCAACAACTACCGCCACTGCCTGCAGTCGGCGACCATGGTGCTGCGTGACGGGCGCGACGAGGAGGACGTGGTCGTGGCGCTGTTGCACGACGTGGGTTTCACCGCCTGCCCGTTGCTGCATGGCGATTTCGCCGCAGCGCTGCTGGGCGCCTACATCTCGGATCGCAACCACTGGATGCTGGAGCACCATGCCACGTTCCAGAACGTCCATTCGCCGCACCTGCCGGGTGTCAAGCAACATGAGCGGGACTTCTGGACGGGCCATGCCCACTACGACTGGACCGCCGAGTTTGTCGCGAAATACGACCAGGCGGCAGCCGACCCCGACTATCCGTGCGAGCCGATCGAGGTTTTCATGCCGATGGTTCGGCGTATCTTTGCGCGCAAGCCGATCGATCGCCGTACCACAACCCTTGAAACCAACGCCATGAAGGAAACCAACACCATGAAGGAATGCAAATGAGCGCCGCCGGGCCGCCCCAAGGCGCGAAGGCCCCCTGGAGGGGCAGCGCAGTACACGGAGTGACAAGCGAGGGGGCCAACATATGACAGCCTGGATCACGATGGTGCCAGTGGAAGAGGCCACCGGTAAGCTGAAGGAGATGTACGAACTGGCGAAGACGCCCAGCGGCACGGTCGACAACGTGATGCGGGCGCACAGCCTGCGTCCGCTGTCGATGCAGGGCCATCTGGTGCTGTACCGCAATGTGCTGCACAACCCGGACAACACCTTGCCGTTCTGGTTTCTCGAGGTCATCGCGTCGTACACCAGCATGACCAACCAATGCGACTACAGCCTGACCCACCATTGGGCGAATGCACGCCGGCTGATGAACGACAAGGAGCGCTCGACGCGGGTCTGGGACGCGTTGTCCAAGGCACAGCCGGAGCTGGCGTTCCAGGGCAAGGAACTGGCGTTGCTGAACTACGCCCGCAAGCTCACGGCTCATGTCGGCGAGATGGCGAGGGCCGATTACGATGCGATGCGCGCCGCCGGCTGCGATGACGGCGAGATCCTGGAGGTGAACCAGGTCTGCGCCTACTTCAACTACTCCAACCGCCTGCTCAACGGGCTGGGGGTGACCACCGAAGGCGATACGGTGGGCTATTACAAGGAGCCGGACGCAAGTTGAGCCGGTTGGCCCGTCACTCAATCGATATCCTGCGCCACGAGTAGCAGCATGTCGCCACGCCTGACGTACCCGCGGTTGGTGTGCGCCAGGACAAATCCATCGACGGTAAACAACACGTCTTCGGACGGCCGCCTCGGTTCCGATGCATGGTGCAGGCGGCCGGCCAGATGTCCGGCCTTGACGGATTGGCCGGCGGATACCGTGCGGTCAAAGATGCCATCGGATTGTGCATAGAGGCTGTGGTCGGCCGACACCAGCGTGACCAGCCGCGGCGGCTCGGACACTGGCACATCGCCTGCCAGCACGCCGGCATGGCGCAACAGCCGGTAGAGTCCGGCCTCGGTCGCGTCCGTGATGGCCGGATCGACACCACCGCCGCCACCGAGTTCAGCGGCGATCATGGGGACGCCTGCGCGCTCCGCCGCCGAATTGAGCGAACGGCTGTCGTTGAGTCCGCCCAGCACCCAGATCAGCGGCAGCCCGAAAACCCGGGCCAGTTCGAGATTGCGAGCGGCGAGGTCCGGATCGGTGGTGCGGGTCGGCAAGGAGCAGGGGGCAAACACCGACGCCTTGCCACCCGAGTGCAGGTCGATGGCGGCATCGGCCATCGGCAGCAATTGCGTCTCGACGTAGTATGCGATCTGCTCGGTGATCCCGCCTTGCGGATTGCCCGGGAAGGCGCGATTCAGATTGACGCCGTCGATTGGCGACACTCTCGACGCGTCTTGCAGCGCGGGTGCATTCAGCGCGGGCACGATGATGATTTGTCCGGTGATGTTGCCCACATCGAGATCAGCCACCAGGCGCATCAACGCAGCAGGGCCTTCGAACTCGTCGCCATGCGTGCCGCCGAACATCAGCACGACCGGCCCCTTGCCGCGTTTGAGGCTGATGATGGGGACGGGATGGTAGCCCAGCGGGACCGCATTGTCCGACCATTTCACCCGCAGGTCGCCCACCTGCCTGCCGTCGGCGGACAGGTCGATGGTGGGAGTGACGACACTTCGGGTCATGGGCATGCCTGATGCGCCTGCGCGCCTGCATCCCCTTCACCGACCAGTGCGCGTGCTGTCCCGTTCTCCTGCGCAATCCGATCGGCCAGCCCTTTGCGGAACCGGGTCGCGGCCGCGTCGAGCAACAGCCCGGTCGTGGGCGTGGTCTTGTGTCGCATGCCCAGATGCACTGCTTCGAGGATGGCCCGGTCTTCCTCGAAGGCGGCCTTCGCGCCGGCGGCGACCTTACGCGTGATCTCCTCGTCATGCGGATCGGTGTTGCGGTGCTGGAGCCAGAAATACTGCGTGTGGTCCTCGTCGATCGGCGTCAGAAAATGGTAGGAGATCATGCGGTAGGTGTCGGCGTGCGCGACCATGTCGGGGCCGCCCTTGCCGGCCGGTGTGTAGATACCCATGTTCACGGCCAGAGATGGATAGCGCACTTCATAGTGCTGCAGACGGTCGGCATTGCCCTGGAACTTGACCAGTGGCGCGTAGAACGGTGGCGGCGACTGGTTCAGCATCCAGCGGCTGTTGACGACACCGGTTTCGTCGGCTGTGATTTGCATCGGCGTGTTGTCGGTGCCGGCGCCGGCAAATGAACTGCGGTGCACCCAGGCCACATGTGAGGGGTCGAGCAGGTTGTCGACCAGCCACAGGTAGTGGCACTTGATCTGCATGCTGTCGCCCTTGGTCACATGCCATTGCGGGTTGTCGTAGGTTGCGATCTCGAAGATGGCGTGATCGGCAGCGCGGGCCGGCTCGCCCATCCAGATCCACAGCAGGCCATAGCGATCGCGTACCGGGTAACTGCGCACCTTGGCAAATGGCGGTATGCGTTGCTGGGTCGCCGCGTCGATGCACCTACCGGTGCAATCGAAGGTCAGGCCGTGGTAGCCGCATTCGACTGCGTCGCCCTTGATGCGGCCCATCGAGAGCGGCAACTTGCGGTGCGGGCAGGCATCCTCCAGCGCGACGGGCTTGCCGTCTTCGGTGCGGTACAGAACGATCGCTTCACCGAGCAGCCGCACCGGCCTGAGCGCGCGCTCGACCTGCGGCGACAGCGCCGCGACATACCAGGAATTTCTCAGGAAACGCGGTTTTTCATCCATCGGTATCAGTCCTTCGTGAGTCGAGCGCCCATGCTAACGCAGCGCCAAGCCGCTGGTCGGCTGAAACAGGTAACCTTGACCAGAGCCAAAAGCCAGGTCTGGGTAAGCCTGCAAGTGTCGTGCCGTCTGCGCGCACCTGCTGGACCCGCTGGTACATGTTTTGCCCTGGGGCCCGGGCGCGCCGCAACACGGGCTACACGGCAACATAAGCGGATTCAATCAAGCGGCCAGGGTTTCGCTAATCGGCGTGCGGGCCTTGCTGCGCGGCGCGGGAACAGGGTCGGCTCGGACACGGGCGCGTTGCCACACGGGCAGGTCGCCTTGACGCGCTTCGATGCCCCGTCGATACTGCCTACCGGCAATGCCACAACAAGCACAAGGAGATGGCCCTGATGGATGGTCCGCGATTCCTGTCGGCCCGGGTACGCGGACTTTCCGCGTTTTCCGGCGTTCCCACGGCGGCGTCACTGGCGCGTGATCCGTCAAGTGTGTCGCCCGTGCTGTTGCACCTCAACGAGTGCCCGTATCCGCCATCGCCGCGCGTCGTCGATGCCCTGTGCAAGGCCGCAGCAGGCGTCAACCGGTATGGGGATCCGCGGCCGGGCGATCTCGCCGCAGCGCTGTCCGCGCGCACCGGCGTGGATGCTTCCAACATCGTGGTTGGCAATGGCTCCGACGAGGTCCTTGCCCTGGTCGCGATGATGACACTCGGCCCGGGTGACAGTGCTGTGATGCCGACTCCGTCATTCCCGCGCTACCGTATCGGCACGACCATGATGGGTGCGCAACCATTCCTGGTGCGTAACCTGCCCGATGGCCGCAACGACGTGGCAGGATTGCTGGCGGCCATCGACGCCAGCACCAAGGTGGTGTTCGCCTGCACACCCAACAACCCGAGTGGTGCGCCACTGACGCGTTCGGACCTCGATGCACTGGTCCACGGCGTGCCTGAAGACGTTTTGCTCGTCATGGACGAGGCCTACTACGAATTTGATGCGGCGCAGGGCGGCGAGGGCACGCTGGACGCATTGCAGGGGCGCCGCGGACCTTGGCTGTCCACCCGCACCCTTTCCAAGGCGGAGAGCGACCGCGACCCGCCGCAGTCCGACAAGTATGGCGTAAAGGTCGTGGAGCCCGTGCTCGACGCCATGGGCATCGCGCATGGGCGCCTCACGCACCGCGCGGACGCACAGCACATCCCGCAGGCCTTCGAGCGCGCGCGGGCGACCCGCAAGCCCTTCATATTTCTCGTGACCCGCACA
>JBBRVD010000022.1:0-30764 GCA_038247175.1 Burkholderiales bacterium
AGGCGGTGGCGCTGGCCAAGGCGGTCCGTTACCAGAGCGCCGGCACCGTCGAGTTTGTCGTTGCCAAGGACCAGAGCTTCTATTTTCTGGAGATGAACACGCGCTTGCAGGTCGAGCACCCTGTCACCGAATGCATCACCGGGCTCGACCTGGTCGAGCTGATGATCCGCGTCGCAGCCGGCGAGAGACTGTCGCTGACCCAGGCCGACGTGCAACGCAATGGCTGGGCCATCGAGTGCCGCATCAACGCCGAGGACCCGCTGCGCAACTTCCTGCCCAGTACCGGTCGCCTGGTGCGTTTTGCGCCGCCGACCGAGACCATGTTCGCCGCCGATACCAGCCAATGGCAGGGCGTGCGGGTCGACACTGGCGTGCAGGAAGGAGGCGAGATTCCAATGTTCTACGATTCGATGATCGCCAAGCTGATCGTGCACGGCAAGGATCGGATGGAGGCCATCGCCAAGATGCGCGCGGCGCTGGACGGCTTCGTCATCCGCGGCATCAGCAGCAACATCCCGTTCCAGGCCGCCTTGTTGTCGCATCCGGATTTTGTCTCGGGCAATTTCAACACCGGCTTCATCGCAGCCCACTATGCGCAGGGCTTTCGCGCCGAGGACGTGCCGCACGACGACCCGGACTTCCTGCTCGCGCTGGCCGCCTTCGTGCGGCGCAAGTCGCGTGAGCGGGCCAGTGCGTTGTCCGGCCAGTTGCCCGGTTATGGGGTCAAGGTCGGCCACGACTACCGGGTGATCACGCTGGACTCGGCAGGCAAGCACCGCTACACCCGGGTGCATGTGGACGAGGTGGTCGGCCAGCTGGGTTCGGCGGCGATCCAGCTCAATGGCAAAGGGTATGCCATCACCAGCCATTCCCGGCTGAACGACATCGGTATCAGCGGCCAGTGCAACGGAGCGCCGTTCACCGCGCAGATCGAACGCGGCACGCCGCGCAATCCGCTGGCCCTGGTGGTGCAGCACAATGGCACCCGCATCGAGGCCATGGTGGTTTCGCCCCGCATGGCCGAGTTGTACCAGTTGATGCCGTTCAAGCCGGCGCCGGACATGAGCAAATACGTGCTCTCGCCGATGCCAGGTCTGCTGGTGGACGTGGCGGTGCAGGTAGGTCAGATCGTGCAGGCTGGCGAGCGGGTGGCGGTGATCGAGGCCATGAAGATGGAAAACGTGCTGTTTGCTGTCGCCGACGGTGTCGTGGGCAAAGTGATGGCGGCCAAGGGTGACAACCTGACGGTCGACCAGCCCATCGTCGAGTTCGCGTGAAGACGTCCGCTACCATGCAACGCCCGTTCAAGGTGCTCGGCATTCAGCAGATTGCGATCGGCGGCGCCGACAAGAACCGGCTGCGCCGTCTGTGGGTCGATATGCTGGGGCTGGAGGTTACCGGCAACTTCGTCAGTGAACGCGAGAATGTCGATGAGGACATCTGCGCCATCGGCACCGGTTTCATGAAGATCGAAGTCGATCTGATGCAGCCCATCGACCCGGACAAGAAGCCGGCGGTGCATGCCACGCCGCTCAACCATGTCGGCCTGTGGATCGACGACCTGCCGGCCGCCGTGGCATGGCTGACGGCACAGGGCGTTCGTTTTGCTCCGGGCGGCATTCGCAAAGGGGCGGCCGGTTTCGACATCTGTTTTCTGCATCCGAAGGCCAATGACGCGTTTCCGGTCGCCGGTGAAGGAGTCCTGGTCGAATTGGTGCAGGCACCGCCCGAGGTTACCAAGGCATTCGCCGCGCTGGCCGGCGGTTGAAAGGCGCTGGCCCCGGCACCCGCCGCGGCCACTTTCGCGCAGCACTGCCTGCCATCGACAACACCATCATCCGGGTTGGCGCAACGCGCGTGCCCTGGCCTGTGCCTGGGCAATCACCTCGCGCCTGCGCTGGGCTGGCGTCGCTGCACTGTCGCTTGACGCTGGCGTGGCAACCGACGGTCGATCCGGATCGAGGTCCGCGGGCGCAGGCAGTCCCTGCGCGAGATCGCGTTCGCGCCGCGCATTATGGATTTCGTAACGTGCACGGGCCTGTGCGGCCAGGACTTCGGACCAGGCGTCCCATCCGCTGGCCTCGCCGCTCGCATTTTCCAGGACGATGCAGTCCACGGGGCAGGCCGGGATGCACAGCTCGCAGCCCGTGCAACAGGCCTCGATCACGGTGTGCATGCGCTTGTTGCTGCCGACGATCGCATCGGTCGGGCAGGCCTTGATGCACAGGGTGCAACCGATACACCAGTCCTCGTCGATGAAGGCGACCATTCGGCTGGTTTCCCGGCCGTGGTCCGGGTTCAGCGGCAATTGCGGTTGCCCGGTGATGGTGGCCAGTCGCGTGATGCCCTGGGTACCACCCGGCGGACATTGGTTGATCAGCGCGCGGTCTGCCGCTATCGCGCTCGCATACGCGGCGCAGTCCGGATAACCGCAGCGCGTACATTGCGTCTGGGGCAGGGCCGCCAGAATCCGCTCTGCCAGGCTTGCCATCGGCCTATGCGGTGCCTGGTGGCTTGCGCTTGGCTACAGTGCGTTTGGTGGCTGGGCTGGCCGTTTTCCTGGTCGGCGCCGCAACTGCCAACGGGGCACCTGCTGCCACACGCCGGCGCGCCGACGCGACCACGGCTTCTGTCCGTGCAGGTTTGAGTGCGGCGTGGTGTTGCAGGATGAACGCCTTGACCTGCGGATACACAACCTCGCGCCAGCGTCGTCCCGAGAAGATACCGTAGTGCCCCGCACCCTTGACTTCCAGGTGCTTCTGGTGGCTCTTGGGCACGCCACTGCAGATCGCATGCACCGCCTCGGTCTGGCCCGATCCGGAGATGTCGTCCAGTTCGCCTTCGATCGAGAACAGGCCGGTATTGTGGATGTCTTGTGGGCGTACCCGCTCGGGTGTGCCTTGTGGTGAGCGTACGTCCCAGTTTCCATTGGGTAGGCTGAATTCCTGGAACACGACCTTGATCGTCTCCAGGTAGTAGTCTGCATCCATGTCCAGCACCGCGTTGTATTCGTCGTAGAACTTGCGGTGCGCTTCGGTGCCGGCGTCGTCGCCCTTGATCAGGTCCTGAAAATAATCATAGTGGCTGCGTGCATGGTTGTCCGGGTTCATGGCCAGGAAACCCGAATGCTGCAGGAAACCTGGATAAACCCGGCGGCCCGCGCCCGGGAAGTTGCTGGGCACCCGGTAGATCACGTTGCTCTCGAACCACGAATGGCTCTTGTTCATCGCCAGGTCATTGACCGAGGTCGGCGACTTGCGGGCGTCGATCGGCCCCCCCATCATCGTCATGCTCAAGGGTGTCTTTTCGCCGCGCGACGCCATCAACGACACGGCCGCCAGCACCGGAACAGTCGGCTGGCAGACACTCATCACATGGCAATTGCCGTAGATGCCCTGTAGATGGCGGATGAAGTCCTGTACGTAGTTGACGTAGTCGTCGAGGTGGAACTCACCGTCGGACAAAGGCACATTGCGGGCGTTCTTCCAGTCCGTGATGTAGACCTTGTGGTCCCGCAGCATGGTCTTGACCGTGTCGCGCAGCAGGGTTGAATGGTGGCCCGACAAGGGCGCGACGATGAGCACCGCGGGCTGGCCCTTGAGCGCGCCCAGTGTGGCCAGGTCGTCAGTGAAACGCTTGAAGCGGCGTAATTCGCAGAATGGCCGTGCCACTTCGATGCGTTCGTCGATCGCGATCGCAACGCCAGCGACATCGACGGTGCGGATACCGAACTCGGGTTTCTCGTAATCGCGCATCAGACGGTGCAGCAGGTCGAAGCCCGCGGACGCTCTTTGGGAAAACGGAGCCTGTCCCAACGTTGACAGCGGATTGGAATACAACTTCGAGGCCACCTTCGCCAAGTCGGAAAACGGCTCCATCAGGGAACGCTGCGTCTCATATAGTTGATACAACATGGTCCAGGTGCCTTTTGCTAATATGTTGCAGTGCAATATAACAGTACTGCGCCCCAGTTTGTGGAGTTGCCGCCCAATAAGCGTGCATGCAGTATGCATGCAGTGTGCATCGAGTGTGCCGGTAGCGTGAATGTGCTGGCGCGTTGTGGCGGAAACGATGCTCTAAACTCCACGTTCGCCGACTAAGCGGATTCCATTGCATGAGTGTTCAGACAACCGTCGTGTTTGCAGACCTGATGGGAAGCACCGGGGTTTTCGAGACCATTGGAAGCGCGCGCGGATCGCGGGTCGTGACCCAGCTGACCCAGTGGATTTCAGGCATCTGCGTGACACATCGAGGCCGCGTCATCAAGACCCTGGGTGACGGCGTGTTGGCGGTATTCCCGCACGCCCCTGATGCCATCGACGCCGTGGTCGAGATGCAGCGCGACCACCAGAAACGGCTGGCGCAGTCCAACGGCGGCGCGCGCTTGCCGATTCGGATTGGAGTGGCTCGTGGCGAAGTCGAGTTCATTGATGATGACTGCTACGGAGACGCCGTCAATGTGGCGTCGCGCTTGAGCGACTTGTCCGGCCCGCACCAGATCTGGGCCAACCAGCAATCGCTGGACGACTCGACCGAATCCGATGGTCGCCGTTTTCGTCCTCTGGGGCCGATCGCGATTCGGGGCAGGGCGGAAGCCTGCCAGGCTTTTCAGGTCGAGTGGCATGAGAACCTGAACAGCGACCTGATGACCATGCAGGCCAGCATCGACTCGCAGCAGGACAAACTGGACAAGGTCGTGCTCGGCGGCGAGATCGAACTGAGCTCGCCGAGCTTGCACAGGAAGTTTCGCTCATCCCAGCTACCAATCCATATCGGCCGCGTCTCGCAGGCCGAATTCGTCGTCAATGATCCACGCGTGTCCCGGGCCCATGCCCGCATCGATTGGCGCAACGGCAGCATCCTGCTGGTCGATGTCAGCACTTATGGCAGCTGGGTTCGTTTCGTCGGTGGCGGCTCGGACCTTTTGCTTCGACGCGAAGAGTGCGTGCTGCACGGGACTGGCGAAATCGCGCTGGGCGCGCCATTTACCGATCAAACCGTGCCCACGGTCAAATTCTCGATCTCCTGATCTGTGTTTCCTGATGCCTGTCATTGGCGATGCCGTGATGTCGGCATACTAATTAACATAATGCACATCGTATCAACTGCAAAACCAGTCGAAAACTTGGCCACAAGCCGAGGCCGCGCCGGCAGCACCACCCACACCAGCAACTGTTTCATCGCACCTCTACGATCACGAACATCCGGTCTGGTCCGGGCCCGGTGCCGTAACCCTACCAAACCATGCCGGTGCCGGAAACGGTCACCATTTGCCTCGGGGCTGCCTGGCGCGGACAAAGGCCGCAATGATCTCGGCCGAGTCAGCCCGGTTGGCGCGCTGCGCAAAATCGATCGCACTCAACTCCTGCTGGTTCTTGAGCAGCGGATCGGCTCCCGCCTCGAGCAGCAGCTTGACGGCCGAAGGCGTTCCATAAAACGCCGCCATCATGAGCGGTGTCGTGCCGTTGGGCGAGACCGCGTCGATATAGGCGCTTCGCTCCAGCAACAGGTACATCACGGCAACATGTCCATGTGTCGCCGCGTAATGCAAGGGCGCCCAGCCCGGTTTGTTCACATCGGCGCCGCGCTCGACCAGCTGTTTCACGGTGTCCAGATGCCCACCCAGCGCTGCCAGCATGAGAGGACTCTCATCCGCCTTGTTGCGCGGCTCCACGTCGATCTTGGACCAACGCAGCAACGCGGCAATGACTTTCGTGGTGTTGTCGCGCGTCGCCAGATGCAAGGCGTGCTCGCCCTTCGGATCCCGCACATTGGCGTCGAAACCCCGGCGGATCAGCGAATCGATGCTGTTGCCGTCGTCGTTCCGCACGGCCAGAAAGAAGTCTTCATAGGAGCCTGCTCGTACTGATGAAAATGCAATAAAAACAATTACATAAACCAAATATTTAAAGCTGATTCCATAGAAATCGGATGAACTTTCGGCGGTGGATGGCACGGCTTTCATACCAGTACTCCCGTAAACAGTTGATCGAAATTGGCGTTGGTGATGCGGCCGACCTCCGCTGCAGTGCACTGCTTGACCTGCCCGATCATGGCGGCCACGTGCGGCACCAGGGACGGATCATTGGTCTTGCCTCGGTACGGCACCGGTGCCAGGTACGGGCTGTCGGTTTCGATCAGTAAACGGTCCATTGGCACGAACGCGGCGACATCGCGCAGGTCCTGCGCATTCTTGAACGTGACGATGCCGGAAAACGAAATGAAAAAACCCAGATCCAGCGCCGCGCGCGCTACGTCCATGGTTTCAGTGAAACAGTGGAAGACGCCTCGCGCGTCCGGCCCCTGCCCGCCCTGCCCCTGCTCGCGCAGGATCGCCAAGGTGTCCTGCGAGGCGCTGCGGGTATGAATCACCAGCGGCAGGTCCAACTGCCGCGCAGCCTGGATGTGGATCTGGTAACGGTCTCGCTGCCACTGCATGTCGGCAACCGAACGACCGTTCAGGCGGTAGTAGTCCAGCCCGGTCTCGCCGATACCGACCACCCGCGGCAGGCGCCCGCGTGCCAGCAGGTCGTCCAGACTCGGTTCGGCGACGCCCTCGTTGTCAGGATGCACACCTACCGTGGCCCAGAAATTGGCGTGATCCGTGGCCAGTGCGTGCACCTGGGTGAATTCCTCCAGCGTGGTGCAGATACACAAGGCCCTGCCGACGCCGGCATTGGCCATGGCCTGGCGAATCCGCGGCAAGTCCTGCGCCAGTTCGGGAAAGCTCAGATGACAGTGGGAATCGGTAAACATGCAACAGGCTCGAATCGGAAACGGCCATGATTGGCCGCATCCATAAGCGCCGGCCGCCTGGCCGACGTCAAATGGTCTGGGTTGGCCGGTCCGAACCGACGGCAGCTCCCAGGAGCTCCTCGATCTTGATTTTCAGGAGCCGGGACTTTTCGTCCTTGGGAAACTGGATGCCCACACCCTGGGTCCGGTTGCCGGACGCCTTCGCCGGTGTGACCCAGGCCACCTTGCCGGCCACGGGATACCGCTGCGGATCGTCCGGCAAGGACAGCAGCACGTAAATATCATCGCCCAATTTGTATTCACGGGCTGTCGGTATGAAGATCCCGCCCTCCGCGAACAACGGGATATAGGCCGCGTAAAGGGCAGCTTTTTCCTTGATGGCCAGCTGTATGACGCTCGGACGTGGGGATGTGGATGATGTGCTCATGAACGGCGGGTCAATGCCGCGAGTTTAGGACGTTTTTTGCCTGGCTCAGCAGCGCCTCCTGCATCAGGCCCGGATTGAACGGGTGTTCCATCGTGCGGATCGTGCGCGCCAGCGCGCGGCCCCACTCGCTCAGGGCCCCGAACGACACTGGCCTGGGCAGATCCTGCTCGCGGAAAAACCGCGGCTGCGCGCCGTAATGACGCAGCTGCATGTCATGGCAGATCTTGTGCAGCGTCAGTACGATTTCGGACGGCGACCACCCTTGCATCACGCCCATGTCGCCCCGTTGCACGGCTTGTGGCAGGGCGGACCAATAGTCTGCATCCGTGCCACTGGCCCCCAGCGCCAGAGCGTCATCGGGCCGCCCGCCCGCAGCCCGCAGCCAGACGGCGGCGGCAGCGGGATCCATGCCCTGCCGGGCCAGCCACGGTGCCAGTTCCTGCTCGCTCGGCCACGCCATGGCGTGCATCAGGCAGCGGCTGCGGATGGTCGGCAGCAGTTGTTGTGCTGCCTCGCTGGCAAGAACGAACCTGACGTCGCCAGCCGGCTCCTCCAGCGTCTTGAGCAAGGCGTTGGCCGTCACCGCATTCATGCGTTCCGCCGGAAAAACCAGCACCACCTTGCCGCGACCCCAGGCGCTGGTGCGCTGCGAGAATTCGATCGCGTCCCGCATCGCATCGACCCGGATCTCACGGCTTGGCTTGCGCTTCTTGTCGTCCAGCTCGGCCTGGGCCTTCTCGCCCAAGGGCCATTGCCTTTGCAGCATCACGGTCTCGGGCATCAATACGCACAGGTCGGCATGGGTACGGACCGCGATCGCATGGCAGCTGTTGCACTGGCCGCAGGCGCCGTGCGGCGTCGGTTGCGCACAGAGCCAGGCACGCGCAAGTTCCAGCGCCAAAGTGTATTGGCCCAACCCGGAGGGCCCTTGCAGCAACCAGGCATGGCCGCGCTGGGCCAGCAGTGCGGTCAGTTGCCGGTTCAGCCAGGGGGATACTGTTGCGGCGCTCACAGGACTTTCCTCCGTCCTGCGGACTGCGGCGATGAGCGCCTTGGGAGCGGCCCGGCAGCGAGGCAGGAAAGCCTCCGTCCTGCGGACTGCGGCGATGAGCGCCTTGGGAGCGGCCCGGCAGCGCTCATGCCATCCACCCCCGCGCCCGGACCGCCGCTGCCACCGCCTGCCAGACCGTGTCGCGTTCGGCGGCTGCGTCGATGCGCACGAAGCGCCCGGGGGCCGTTTGGGCCCGCGCCGCATAGGCGTCCCGCACCCGGACGAAAAAATCTTCTCCCCGCGCCTCGAACCGGTCGGGCGAACGGGCTTGCGCGAGCCGCTGCGCGGCCTGAGCGGGCGGCAGGTCGAACCACAAGGTCAAGTCCGGCTGCAGCAGCCCGGACGGTGCAGCGGCGTTGTCGGCCTGCACCCAGAGCTCGAGTTGTTGCAGCACCGCGAGCGCCAATCCCTGCCCGCCGCCCTGATAGGCAAAACTCGAGTCGGTGAAGCGGTCGCTGAGCACTGCGTCGCCACGTTGCAGGGCTGGCACGATCAGTCGTGCCAGGTGGTCGCGCCGGGCGGCAAACACCAGCATCGCTTCGGTCAGGCCGTCCATGGGTTGCTGCAAAACCAGTTCGCGCAACTGCTCCGCCAGCGGCGTGCCGCCGGGTTCACGGGTCACGGTGACACGTCGGCCAGCACTGCGCAGGCGCTCGGCGAGGGTCTCGATATGGCTGGATTTGCCGGCTCCGTCGATACCTTCGAAACTGATGAAGACGCCCTGCCGCTGCATGCTCATGCGCTCATCGCTTGCGCTGGTACTGGTTGACAGCGCGGTTGTGCTCGTCCAGGTTGTTACTGAACACACTGCTGCCGTCGCCGCGGGCAACAAAGTACAGTGCCTTGGTCGCCGCGGGCGCGACTGCGGCAACCAGGGACTGGCGCCCCGGCATGGCGATCGGCGTCGGTGGCAGGCCGCCGCGGGTATAGGTATTCCATGGCGTATCGGTCTGAAGGTCCTTCTTTCGCAGGTTCCCGTCGAACTGCTGGCCCATGCCGTAGATGACCGTCGGGTCGGTCTGCAGCATCATTCCCAGACGAAGGCGGTTGACGAACACACCCGCAATCAAGGTTCGGTCGGCATCGGTACCGGTCTCCTTCTCGATGATGCTGGCCAGGATCAGGACTTCTTCCGGCGCGCGCAGCGGGCTGTCGGGCGCGCGGCGCTCCCAGGCCGACTGCAGGTGGCGATCCATGGTGCGCAAGGCCAGCGCCAGCAGTTTCAGATCGCTGGAGCCCTTGGCATAGCTGTAGGTGTCGGGGAAAAACCGCCCTTCCGGATGCTGGCCCATGCGTCCGAGTTGCTCCATGATGGCGGCGTCAGTCAAAGTGGCGGTGTCCCCGCGCAGGTCCGGCGCTCTGGCCAGGGCCTCGCGCAATTGGCGGAAGGTCCAGCCCTCGACCAGGGTCAGCGAACGCAAGGACTCCTCGCCCCGCACCAGCTTGCGCAACAGGGTGCGTGGCGTCGTGCCGCGCTCGATCTCGTAACTGCCGGCACGGATCTGGCGTGCATCACCCGACAGGCGGAACCACAGGTGCAGCAGCAGCGGCGACACTTCGACGCCCGAGCGGGCCACGACATCGGCCACGCCGCGGGCACTGGTGCGCGGATCGATCGACAGGTCGACCGAGTCGCTGGTCATCGGCAGTGGTCGCTCCAGCCACCACAGGGCCACTGCGGCCAGGCCGGATGCGAGCAAGACCAGTATCAATAAAAAACGTCGCACAGGGGTTTTCGGTCACGGGTCATTGATCGACGATGATAATTGACCCCATGCAAACGCAACTCACCGGGCTTGTCCCGTTATCCCATCTGGGCGTGATCCGTGCCGAAGGTCCGGACGCAGCCTCTTTCCTGCACAGCCAGCTGACGCAGGACTTCGCGCTGCTGGGCCAGTCCGAAGCCCGCCTGGCGGCTTTTTGCAACGCCAAGGGCCGTGTCCAGGCCAGCTTCATCGGTTTCAAGCGCAACAAGGAAGACATCCTGCTGGTGTGCAGCCGCGACCTGCTGCCGCCGGTGCTCAAGCGCCTGTCGATGTTCGTGCTCAGGGCCAAGGCCCGTCTATCCGATGCCAGCAACGCGTTCCGCGTGCTGGGCGTCGCCGGAGCGGCGCTCGATGCACTGGCGCCGGAGTCTGTCCAGCCATGGACCCGGCAGGACCTCGGTGACGCCAGCCTGATCCACCTGTACCCGGCGCAAGGCGACGCCCGTGCGCTGTGGGTGGCGCCCATCGACACTGCGCCCCCCACTGGCGATTCCTTGGCCCTGCAGCGCTGGATGCTCGGTGAAGTGCAGGCCGGGGTGGCCACCGTCAGTGCCGCGGTTGCCGAGGCCTTCGTACCGCAGATGCTCAACTACGAGTCGGTGGGCGGCGTCAATTTCAAGAAGGGCTGTTACCCGGGCCAGGAAGTTGTCGCCCGAAGCCAATTCCGCGGCGTGCTCAAGCGCCGTGCCATGCTGGCGCATGGCGACGAGGAAATGGTCGCCGGGCAGCAGGTCTTCAGCTTGCAGGACGCCGACCAACCCTGCGCGACCGTGGTGCAGGCGGCGCCCTGCCCCGATGGCGGCTGGGATGCGATCGTGTCGGGCCAGGTCGGCGCGCTGCAATCGGGTTCGCTGCAACTGGGCTCGGCCAGTGGCCCTGCCGTGCAGGTACGCGCCATGCCCTACCCCCTGCTTGAAGACGTCTGAGCTGCGCAGCCGGATCGATGCCGTGCCGGTCAGTCGGTGTCGATGCGCCGGGCCATGTCGATATGAGGTACACCCGCCTCGTCGCATGGCTCGCCGATGGGCATGAAGCCGAGGTGGGCATAAAAGCGCTCCGCGCTGCACTGTGACTGCAACAGCACCCGCGTGTCACCCCGTTCGGCTGCCAGTTGCATCAGCGCCTGCATCACAACCCGACCGAAGCCGTTGGATCGCCCGCTCCGGGTGACTGCCACGCGCGCGATGCGGGCCAGTTGCGGATCCTCCTGCGCCAGCCGCACCGTGGTCAGCGGATGACCCATGCGGTCAGTCGGAATTAGTTTCGGGCGAGTTCGGTCATGGCGCCTGGGCGACAGCCGCGACCGGGGTACGCATGCCGCGCATCTGTGTTCTTGCTACAGTGACGACTTGATCCTACACCGGCATTCATCATGGCTTTCATCAACTATGTGACACAGATCCAGTTCGAACCGGGTGCGCTGAGACTGCTGCGCCAGGAGTGCGAACGCATCGGTATCCGCCACCCCCTGATCGTGACCGACCCCGGCATCAAGGCTGCCGGCCTCCTGCAACAGGCACTCGATGTCCTGCCCGGGATGGACTTGGCTGTCTATGACCAGACGCCGTCCAATCCGACCGAAGCGGCAGTGCGCGAGGCCACCCTTGTGTTCCATGACGGCGCCTGCGACGGTTTGATCGCACTGGGTGGCGGATCGGCCATCGATTGCGCCAAGGGCGTCGCAATCGCCGCCCGTCATGAAGGGCCGCTCAAGAACTACGCCACCATCGAAGGCGGATCGCCGCGTATCACCGACCGTTGTGTGCCGCTGATCGCCATTGCGACCACCAGCGGCACCGGCAGCGAGGTCGCGCGTGGCACCATCCTGATCCTGGACGACGGGCGCAAGCTCGGCTTCCACTCCTGGCACCTGGTGCCGCGCGCGGCAATCTGCGACCCGGACCTGACGCTGGGACTACCGCCTCACTTGACCGCGGCCACCGGCATGGACGCGGTAGCGCATTGCATGGAGACCTTCATGGCGCCGGCCTTCAACCCGCCTGCGGACGGGATCGCACTCGACGGACTGGAGCGGGCCTGGACCCATATCGAGCGCGCAACCCGTGACGGCAGCGACCGCGAAGCACGGCTCAACATGATGAGCGCGTCGATGCAGGGCGCCATGGCATTCCAGAAAGGCCTGGGCTGCGTGCACTCGCTCAGTCACAGCCTGGGCGGGATCGATCCGCGCCTGCACCATGGCACGCTCAATGCCGTTTTCCTGCCGGCAGTCGTGCAGTTCAACGCCAGCGCCGAGTCGATCCGCAAGGAAAAGCGCCTGGAGCGGATGGCGCGTGCGATGGGACTGTCGCCGGTCGAACCGATCGACCAGGCAATCAAGGACATGAACCGGCGCCTCGGTTTACCTGACGGCCTGGCCGCGATGGGCGTGCGAGAGGACCAATTCGAGGCTGTCATCGACGGCGCCATGGCCGACCACTGCCACAAGACCAACCCTCGTATCGCTACGTGCGACGATTACCGGGCCCTGTTGCAGCAGTCGATGTAACCGCCCCATTCGCGCTACCGCACCAGGGCGCCCGCGGCATTCCAAAGCCGGCGCAAACTGGCGGCTGCTGTCGATCCGCCCGATGGCGGGACGCCTCCACGGGGAGGGCCCCTGCGCGCGCAAACTGGGCACGGGATGATGGGCCACGCTCAGGACAGCGTGGCTGTCTTGTCCGGTCGCACTGGCATTTCTGCGGCAATGTGTGCGGTGCCGCGCTGGCGCGCCAGAGTCACCTGGCGCTGGCGCTCGGCGCGTGCGCTGCGACGCGCGGCATCGAGCGAGGCATGGCAATGCGGGCAGGAGACACCCTCCTGGTACAGCCGGGAGGCCATGTCGCGGGCGTCCAGGGGGCGGCGGCAAGATCGGCATAACTGCAGCGTGCCCGGGGACAGGCCATGGCCGACCGATACCCGCTCGTCGAACACGAAGCACTGGCCACGCCACAAGCTGGCGTCGTGCGGCACGGATTCCAGGTACTTCAGGATGCCACCTTGCAGGTGGTATACCTCGTCGAAGCCCCGCATGCGCAGCAAAGCGGTCGATTTTTCGCAGCGGATGCCGCCGGTGCAGAACATCGCCACACGTGGCCTTTTGCCGTCACGCTCAGCCAGCAACCCGCCCTGGCGGGATTGTTCGTCGATCCATTGCGGCAGCGCCGAGAAGCTGCGGGTGCGCGGATCGACGGCACCCTCGAAACTGCCCAGGTCAACCTCGTAGTCATTGCGTGTGTCGATGACCACCACGTCGCGTTGGCGGATCAACGCATTCCATTGCTGCGGCGCGACATAAAGGCCGGCCATGACTGCCGGGCGCAGACCGGGCACATGCATGGTCACGATTTCGGCTTTGAGCCTGACCTTCATTCGGTGAAATGGTGGCTTGTCGGCCCAGGATTCCTTGTGCTCGAGATCGGCCAGGCGCGGATCGCTGCGCAGCCAGGCCAGTACTGCCTGCACGCCATCTGGCCTGCCGGCGATCGTGCCGTTGATACCTTCGGCAGCCAGCAGCAGTGTGCCCTTGACCTCCTGGTCGCGGCACAAAGCCAGCAATGGCGCCTGCCAGAGGGCATGGTCCGGCAGTTCGACAAACTTGTACAGGGCGGCGGTCAGGTATCGGGACATGGCTCAGTGGCAGACGAAGCTGCGCTCCAGCGGGGCATCCCGTATTGTCGCCGCCGCGCCTGCGCCAGTCATAGCGGCTGCAGCGCATGCAGATCTGGTGTTCGCACCCAACCTGCGAACTCCTCGGCCAGCTGCACGCTGGCACTGGCGGCCGCGCTCCAGTCCCGGATCCGGCCTACCCCTTGGGCGCACCTGCCGCACCGGCAACAGTGCGGATGTAACCCGGCTGCAAGGCCTGTTCGCGGATGCGTCGCATCGCGGCTGGTCCGGCATACAGGCACAGCGCTTTCATGCGGCCTCTCGCGCATCAGGGCAGATGCTGGCTGGTCCAGTCGATCGGATCCTGCTGCAGCACCATGTCGATGTCCAATGCCAGCACCTCGCCTACCGGACCGGGAAATGTGACCGCCATCTCGCGCTGGTTCAAGCCACCGAGTTTGCAGCGCGCTCGCCAGACCGCCAGGTGCAGCACACCGGCCAGCGGCTCGTAGGCGTCGTCGGTGAATGGCGTGTCCTGGTGCGCGATGGCGTCCACGATGGGCTCGGGAAACAACCATTGCCGTGCGTAACCGGACCCGACCTGCGCATGGTCGAAACCGAACTGCTTGCGTTCGGCACGTGCCCGCCGTGCGTCGAGTGCGGCCACCTCGCGATCCAAAGCCGCCATCCCGGCCGGCATCGCCATGCGCATGGCCAGCTCGCCGATGAAATGGATCAGGCCGGCCGTGAAGGCGGCCTGCTGGTTCTGCCGCACTACGCCAGCGAGCGACCGCGAGACCTTGGCCACGTCCAGGCTGAAGTCCCAGTAGGCCTGCAGGTTGATCCCGGGAATCGCTCTGACCGAAGCCTTGCCGGCTGCCGCCGCGGCCATGGTACGCACGTGGCTCAGCCCGACCACGGCCAACGATTCAGGCACGCTGCGCACCTGCCCCGCCAGGCGGAAGAAACCCGAGTTGGAGACCTGCAGCAGGCGCGTGGCGAGTGCCGGGTCGGTGCTGATCAGCTGGGAGACCTTCTTCAGGTCGGGCTGATCGCGCTCGAGTTCGCTCAGCAGCAAGGCCACGACCTTGGGAATGCTGGGCAGGATGAACGGTGACGCCAACAAGTCACGCAACAACATGGGGCTGGGGCTCCGGGCAGGGCAGTCGATACAACCCGGATTATGGGCCGACGGCCGTGGCTGCCGAAAAGCCCCGGTACGCCGTCACCTCTTCAGCCCTTGAGCCGCGCAAACGCCGAGGCCATCGCCGTGCTGGCTGGCGCCGTTGGCGCCCCACGGGTTGCGCCCGTGCCGCGGCGGACCGGCTCCGAGTCGGCACGCCGGACCGGCTGCGGCGCACCCAGTTTCATGGTCAGGGAAATGCGCTTGCGTGCCAGGTCGACCTCCAGCACCTTGACCTTGACGATGGCGCCAGTCTTGACCACCTCCCGCGCGTCGCTGACGAAACGCTCGCTGAGCTGGCTGACGTGGATCAGTCCGTCCTGGTGCACACCCAAGTCGACAAAAGCGCCAAACGCCGCCACGTTGCTGACCGTACCCTCGAGGACCATGCCCTCGCGCAGGTCGGCAATTTCAAGAACGTTGTCGTTGAGCTTGGCGGCGCGAAACTCCGGACGCGGGTCACGTCCTGGTTTTTCCAGCTCGACCAGGATGTCGCGCACCGTTGGCACGCCGATGATGCCGTCGGCGAACATCTCGGGGCGCAGGCCGGCCACGATTGCGCCTCGGCCCATCAGCTCGCCTACGGGCAACCCGGTGTGCTGCAGGATTTTCTCGACCACTGGATAGGTCTCCGGATGGACACCGGTCATGTCCAGCGGGTTGTCACCCCCGCGGATACGCAGGAAGCCGGCGCTTTGCTCGAAGGTCTTGGCGCCCAGGCCGGTGACCTGCATCAACTGTGCCCGGTTGCGGAAGCTGCCGTTCGCGTCGCGCCAGCGCACCACGGAGGCGGCCACGCTGGGCGACAGGCCCGAGACCCGGCGCAGCAGCGGCACGCTGGCGGTGTTGAGGTCGACGCCGACCGCATTCACGCAATCCTCGACCACCGCGTCCAGGCTACGCGCCAGGTCGCCCTGGTTCACGTCGTGCTGGTACTGGCCGACACCGATCGATTTGGGATCGATCTTGACCAGCTCGGCCAGCGGATCCTGCAGCCGCCGCGCGATGCTGGCCGCGCCGCGCAGGGTGACGTCGACATCGGGCATTTCCTGCGACGCGAATGCGCTGGCCGAATAGACCGAGGCGCCGGCCTCGCTGACGACGACCTTCTCCGGCACTGCCGGCCGGCTGTCCGGATTGACGGCCTGGACCGCGCGCGAGAGCTGGCCGATCAGCTCGGCTGCCAGGCGGTCGGTCTCGCGGCTGGCCGTGCCGTTGCCGATGGCGATCAAGGTCACGCCATGGCGCAGGCACAACTGGCGCAGCTGGTGCAGGGAACCCTCCCGGTCCTTGCGCGGTTCATGCGGATAAATCGTCGCGGTGTCCACCAGTTTGCCATTGCAGTCGACCACCGCCACCTTGCAGCCGGTGCGGATGCCCGGGTCCAGCCCCAGCACCACCCGCTGTCCGGCGGGCGCAGCCAGCAGCAGGTCACGCAGGTTGTCGGCGAAGATCTTGATCGCAGTGGCCTCGGCCGATTCGCGCAGCCGCGAAAACAGGTCGCGCTCGGTTGACAGGCTGAGCTTGACGCGCCAGGTCCAGGTCACGCACTTGGCAATGAAGTCATCTGCTGCCCGACCCTGATGGCGCCAGCCGACATGCTGGCCGACGCGGATCTCTGCCAGAACGCTGGACGCAGCGGTGCTCGCGCTCGGTGCAGGCTCAGGTTGCGGTAACTGCAACTGTACATCCAGTACTTCCAGTGCCCGGCCACGAAACACGGCCAGTGCGCGGTGCGAAGGCACGCGCGAGATCGGCTCGCGGTAGTCGAAATAGTCGCGGAACTTGGCCACGTCCGGGTTCTGCTCATCCTTGCCGCTGCGCAGCTGGCTGGCGAATTGACCGCTATCCCACAACCACTCGCGCAGCGCCTGCACCAGCGCCGGCTGTTCGGCCCAGCGCTCGCTCAGGATGTCGCGCACGCCGTCGAGTACTGCATGCACGGTGGAGAAGTCGGGGCGTTTGTCTGCCGCGTCGACCGGCGCCTCGAATATCACCATGAAGGCCCGGGCTTGCTCCAGTGGTACCAGGGTCGGGTCCTGCAGCAGCCGGTCCGCCAGCGGCTCTAGACCTGCTTCACGCGCCAACTCGCCCCTGGTGCGGCGCTTCTGCTTGAAAGGCAGGTACAGATCTTCCAGTTCCTGTTTGGTCGCAGCCGCCAGCAGCGCCCGCTGCAAATCGTCCGTCAGCCTGCCCTGCTCATCGATCGCCGCCAGGATGCGGGCGCAACGATCCTGCATCTCGCGCAAGTACGTCAACCGGGTGTCGATCTCGCGCAGGGCCACGTCGTCCAGGCCGCCAGTGGCCTCCTTGCGGTACCGGGCCACGAACGGAACCGTGGCACCGCCGTCCAGCAGATCCACGGCGGCCTGAACCTGGGCTTCTCGCACACCCAGTTCCTGGGCAATGCGGCAGACGATGGCTGACATGGTGTTCCTTCCTGGGTAAGTTCTGCCCGCCGGCAGTCGACCCAGGGCCAGCGGGTGTAAAGGCGGCGAGTGTGCCATAACCAGTTTGGGCTGCCACTGGTTCCGAGTTGTCTCAGGAGGTAACAAAAATGAACGGTTTTCGAGCCAAGGCGCCGCTGCGCGCCGCTTGCTGGCTGGTGACATGCGCCTGGGTTTGCAGCACGGCAGCGGCCGCAAGTTGCCAGGCCCAATCGGGCGCCAGCGTGACGCCAGTGGTCGAGCTTTATACATCGCAAGGCTGTAGTTCGTGTCCACCGGCGGATCGATGGTTGTCGCAGCTGCGCCCCGGTGCCGGGGCGCCAGGCGAGGCCGTTGTCCAGGCCTTCCACGTCGCGTACTGGGACTATATCGGCTGGCCCGACCCGTTTGCCGCGCCGACGCACACCACGCGCCAGCGCCAGATCGCGGCCTGGAACGGGCTGCGCAGCATCTACACCCCCCAGGTCGTGCTCGATGGGCGGGACTGGCGCCAATGGCGCGGCGTGAACGTGCAACTGCCGTCAACGTCTGCCCCTGCCGGCGCCGTGATTCAGCTGTCCCGGCGCGCAACGGACCATTTCGAGGCCACGGTCACGATCAAGGCCGAAGGCCCGAAATCGTGGGCCGCCTACTGGACGGTTACCGAAAACTCGCACCGGACTGACGTGGCAGCTGGAGAAAACGCAGGCGAGACATTGCGCAACGACCATGTGGTGCGGCAATACACACTTGCCGGGCAGTACCCCAGCCGGCCCGATTCGCCTCAGGCCCTGGTGCTGCATGCGGTTGGGGCGCCAACCGGTCGCGAACGGCGTATCAACCTGGTGGTGTTCGATCCACGCAACGGACACACGATCCAGGCCCTGTCGCTGGCCTGTCTCCAAAAGTAACTCTCCCCGGCAAAAATGATGCGGGCGCGGCGAACACGGTCTGCGCGGGGGACGGTCTTGTCAGTGGACTTCCTACAAGCGGTCTAGAAAAAAGGCGACTTCGCAGATATGACTGGGAGGCCTACATTTGTTTACAAAGGCGCTCTTGCCTTTCCTGCGTATCAACCCCCGCTTTGCCCAGAGGACGTCATCATGATCTCAACATCTCACCATTCCGCGCCTCCACGTCACATCCCGGTTGCCGACCTGCCACCAGCGGTCCGACCCCAGCGGGATACCCAGCTGGTTCAGGAACGGCTGCCATTCACCGTGCGGGTGGTGCGCAACGATGACGACTTGTCCAAGGCGGTCCGTGTCCGGGCCGACGCTTACGGCCGCCACATGCCGGAGTTCGGCGACAAGCTGCGCACACCGGAGGTCATCGACAGCGAGCCCGGGGTCGCCGTCCTGCTGGCCGAGTCCAAGCTCGACGGAACACCGATGGGCACGCTGCGCATCCAGAACAACGCCTACAGGCCGCTGAAGGTCGAGCAGTCGGTCACCCTGGCGCCCTGGCTGCGCGATCGGCCACTGGCTGAAGTGAGCCGGCTGGGTATCGTGGGCGGAACCATCGGGCGCCTGGTCAAGATCGTGCTGATCAAGGCTGCGTTTCAATACTGCGAGCAGGACGGCATCGACTGGGCCATCGTGGCCGCGCGTGCGCCGCTCGATCGCCAATACGATCAGCTGATGTTCGAGGACCTGTACCCGGAGCAGGGCTTCATCCCGATGCGGCACGGCAACAACATACCGCATCGGGTACTGGGGTTCGAGATCGAGACCGGCGCGCAACGCTGGGCCGAAGCCCAGCACCCGCTGCTGAAGTTCTTCGTTCACACCCACCACAGCGACATCGACGTGCGTGTGGAGCGTGAGATGAGTTTTGGCAGCCTTTTTCCCGACGCGCCCATGTTGCGGGTGACGCCGCCGCTGGGACGCCATCCTGTCTGATTCACACAACAAACCGTTCATTCAGGCCGTTGTCGGCGGCCAAAGGACGTGATAGCGTTTTGCGTTGACACCGTGTCCGCGTAGACTTGCTCCAGCTTGGAGCGGTTCCAGGTTCCACAAGGACGCATGGCTGCGCGCATCGGCTCTAGAAACGCATCGCTCTGGCTTCGCTTCGGTGCGAGCATGGATGCGCTTTTGCGCGCGATTGCGATCTATATCGTGCCGGTCGCGATCGGCATGGCGTCCATCGCGGCACTTCTCCTGTGGGACGACCAGTACTCTGGCAAAGGCTCCCAACCCATGCTGCTGCAGGTGCTGCTCGATGAATCCGGCCGCCTGAGCGCCGCGCAAGTCGTGGAGCGGCTGCAGACGCAGCCGCCCGTGTCGCGGTTCGACACCAGGCGCTCGGAAAACCCGGTCTGGTTCACTTTTGCGATCCCCCCCGATATCTCGAGCCGCAGTGCCACGGTCGAGTTTCCGTCTCGCCATGCGTCCACGATCGCTTGCTGGGATCGCAATGGGTTGACGACCCTGGGCCAGGCAAGCCGCAGTGCCTCCAACGGGCGGCTATCGCTGGCCAAGGCCGGTTTTGCGCTGCAACTGGACCAGGGCGCGTCGGCAGTCGCGGTATGCCGGGCCGTGTTCATAGGTCCCGCCACGCTCAGCGCAGCCTTCTGGAGCACCGAGGACTGGCGGCAATCAATCAACGAGTTTCACCGCAACTCGGGATTGCTCGATGGTGGCCTGATCGTGCTGGCCGTGTTTGTCCTGATGACTGCCTGGATCAATCGGCAGATCCTGTATGTGTTGTTCGCCGCCTGGCTGGTGCTCACCTTGCGCATGAGCGCGATATCGGCGGGATGGGACATTCAGTGGCTGGGACACAGCGTGCCGGCCGAATGGTTGCAGACCAGCCGCGCGGTGACGGTATCGATCTACGGGCTGCTGACGCTGACGCTGTACCGCACCTTGTTCCAGGACGATCTGGCAAAGACCCGCTACGACAAGCCGCTGCAGATCGTGCAGTGGGTCTGCCTGCCATTCATCGGAGCATCGCTGCTGCTGAGCTACAAGGTGTGGCTGCCGATGATGTGGGCGGTGACCGGTTTCGGCCTGTCGCTGATGGCGGTGAGCCTGATCAACATCCTGACCCGGACCCAGTCCCGGGTTGCGATGTGGTACGGCGCCTCACTGGGCGTCACTTTCCTGTCGGGCTTGACCGAGATTCTTGCGGCGGTGTCGGGCATCAAGGAGTTTGTGGTCGCCACGAATTTCGTCACGGTGGCCTTGTCGTCGAGCCTGCTGGCGGCGCTGGCGATCGCCGAGCAGATGCGCATGGAGCATCATCAGCGCCTGAAGGTGCAGGCGGAACTGGAACACAATTTCAATGCCATGCCGATCGGCCTCTTCAGCCTGGACTTGCAGGGCCGCTTCATCAGTGCCAATCCCGCCTTGCGGTCCATGCTGGGCGAGCAGGTGCTGGCGCCGGGGCGCAACACCTGGCAGCTCTATTTCGAGCAGGGTGGCTGGACGCAGCTGCACCATTTCGTGTACAGCCGCATCGATGGCGAACTCGAAATCAAGGGCAGAAAGCCGTCGGACAACGGTGAGCAGCGCAAGTACCTGGTCAAGGCGACTCAGGCCAACGAACGGATCGAGGGCTCGCTGCAGGACATCACCGAGAAGGCCCGCGCCTCCGAGGACCTCAATTTCCTGGCCTACAACGACCCGCTGACCAAGGTGCTCAACCGCCGCGGCATCGAGAACGCATTCCACGAAGCCAGTGCGAGCACACCGAAGTCCCGTCCGTTTGCGTTGGCTTACCTCGACCTGGACCGCTTCAAGCTTATCAATGACCTGTATGGTCACAGTGCTGGCGACGAGGTGTTGCAACAAGTGTGCAAACGCATCACCGACGTGGTGTCCGGGTCGATCCGCGTCGGGCGTGTGGGCGGCGACGAATTCGTCATCGTGCTGCCTGACACCAAGATGGCCCTCGCCTCCCTGGTGTGTCAGGGTATCGTGCGCAGCATCGGCAGCACGCCATTTCGCGTCGGCGACAAGGCGTTCACGGTTCGAGGCTCCATCGGCCTGATCGAGGTCATGTCGGGTACCTCGATCAAGGATGCCTTGTCGACCGCCGACCGAGCCTGCCGGGACGCCAAGCGCGGCCACCATGACGGATTGGTGGTGTACGACCGCCATGCCGAAGCGTTCCGCCAACACGAGGCTGAGCTGCGGCTGGTCGAGGTGTTGTCTTCGAGTGCGGCCACCGACGGCCTGTACCTGGATATGCAACCGATCATGTCGCTGAAGGCGCCCAACGAGTCGCTGAACTTCGAGGTGCTGCTGCGCATGCGCGACAGCGACGGATTGCCGGTACGCACCGACCGTCTGATTGCGGCCGCCGAGAACTGTGGCCGCATGGGCGTGATCGACCGCTGGGTGATGTCGACTACCCTGGCCTGGCTCAGCGAGCACCAGCACCACCTGACGAACACCCGGTTCGTCTGCATGAACCTGAGCGGCGCATCGCTCAACGATGAGAAGTTCATGCAAGACGTGTACGCCATGCTTGCCGCCAATGTCAGCATCGCCAGTCACCTGTGCATCGAGATCACCGAAAGCGTGGCATTGCACGATCTCAACAACACCCGCCACTTCATAGACCGGGTACGCGGTTTCGGCGCCAAGGTGGCGCTGGATGATTTTGGTGCCGGATATACCTCGTTCTCATACCTGAAGGAACTACCCGCCGACCTGCTCAAGATCGATGGCAGCTTCATCGTGAACATGAACCGCCATCCGGCCAACGTCGCGATCGTCGAAGCCATTGTCAATCTGGCACGCAATCTGGGCATGCAGACCATCGCCGAATGGGCGGAAGACACCGCCACGGTTCAGACGCTGGCCGAGATCGGCGTCAACTATGTCCAGGGTTACATCGTGGCCCGGCCGCAGCAACCCAGCATGTTGCTCACTGCGGAATCGTCTGCCAGCTTCATCCAGGATGAACAGTTGCTGCGTTTCACCAGCATCCTGGGCAAGTCCGAGGATATCCGTGCCCAGGTCGACCTGTTCGACCCGATGGGCTCGCGCCAGGTGCATTGAGGCCTCGCCGCGCGCGGCCCAGGCGCGCTACCGGCGCAGCCCGCGCTCAGCTGCGCAGGGCCATGCGCAGACCCGTACCCAGTTCGGGCTTGTCCGCGAACGGATCGGTCGGGTTGCGCGCCTGCAGGATGTCCTCCATGCGGGTCTGCACCGACTTGATCGCCCTCGGATGGCTGAAGATGTAAAAGCGGTTGGCCGCGACAGCGTCGAACAAGAGCTGCGCCACGTCTGCCGCCGACACCTTGCCAGATCCCACGGCCTTGTCACTCATGGCCTGCCCTATCAGCTGGCTGCGTGTCGGTGGGGTGGACGTGTCCGACAGTGCTGCCGGCCGGTTGCGCTGGCTCTGGCTGATTCCGGTGGGCACAAAGAACGGGCACAACACGCTGGCCCCGACCTGATCGGTCACCAGCGACAAGTCCTGGTACAGGGTTTCGGTCAGGGCCACGACCGCGTGTTTGCTGACGTTGTACACGCCCATGTTGGGTGGCGCCAGCAGACCCGCCATGCTGGCGGTGTTGACCATATGACCGCGCCAGGCCGGATCTGCCCGTGCCGCCTCGAGCATCATCGGGGTGAATACCCGCACTCCGTGGATGACGCCCATCAGGTTCACGCCCAGCACCCACTCCCAGTCCTTGACGCTGGTCTCCCAGACCAGGCCGCCGGCGCCGACACCGGCATTGTTGAACACCAGGTGCGGGGCACCAAACCGCTTTGCGGTTGCGCGGCCGAGTGCCTCGACTTCGCCCGCCTTGGACACATCGACCCGCAAGGCCAGCACCTGAGCCCCGGCTGCCAGCATCTCGTCGCGGGCGCGCTCGAGCGCATCCTGCTGCACATCGGCCAGCACCAGGTTCATGCCAAGCCTTGCACCGATGCGGGCGCATTCCAGTCCGAAACCGGAACCCGCGCCGGTCAATACCGCGGTCTTGTTAATGAAATCATGGATCATTGGATTGTCCTGGGCTTACGGTGTCCGCAGCATCTGCACGTGGTCGATGTCATCGTCGACATAGTTGATGCCGGTGTCGACAAAACCATGCTGGCGGTAAAAGTCCTTCAATCGGGACTGCGCGCCGATCCGAATCGGTTGCGGGCCCCATGTTTTCAGCACCAGCTCCAGTGCCTGCTCCACCAGTTGGTGACCGAGCCCGGCACCCCGGGCATCGAGCCGGGTCGCGATGCGCCCGATGCTGACTTCGGCAAACTGGATGCCTGGCGGGAAACAACGGGCGTATGCCAGCAGTTCGCCACCCCGGCGGCCCATCAGGTGGAGCGCCTGCGGGTCAGCGCCATCCATGTCGTGGAACAGACAGTTCTGCTCGACCACAAACACTGCGCTGCGCAGCTGCAACACTGCATACATCTCGGCGGTACGCAGTTCGTCGAAGCGCGCGCTCGTCCAGAGCACGATCGCCTCACCGGTCATGGGGGATCCGACGGCCGCAACACGCAGCCGATCCGCGGGAAACGCACGTGCACCGTGCCGGGATACGGATCGACCCGGTCCCAGGTCGTCGTCCACCAGTGCGTCGGGTTGGTTGAATACCGCATCGTTGTAAAAGAACGGCCGCTGGTTCGAAGTCGCTGGTTCGGTTACGTCAGCCGGACCAGTTGCTTGCCGACATTGCGGCCTTTGAGCAGACCCAGGAAGGCTTGCGGTGCGGCAGCGATGCCCAGCGCAAGACTCTCGCGTGGGCGAAATTTGCCGGATCCCACGAGTTCGCCCAGCTCCTTCAGCGCAGCCGGCCAGTGCTCCATATGTTCGCCGACGATGAATCCCTGCAACCGGATGCGGTTGGTGAGCAACAGCTGCGGATAGTCCATCGGCACCGGTGCACCGTTGTAGCCGGCGATCATGCCGCACAGGGCGATGCGGCCAAACGCGTTCATGCGCGGCAAAACCGCATTAAGGACCATGCCGCCGACATTCTCAAAGTAGCTGTCGACACCATCCGGGCAGGCGACCTTGACCGCCTTGGACAAGGACGCCACGTCGGTGTGCTGCTGGTAGTCGATGCAGGCGTCGTATCCGAGATCCTCGGTCGCGTAATGGCATTTTTCCGCACCTCCCGCGACGCCGACGACACGGCATCCCCGCGCTTTGGCCAGCGCGGCAACCGCGCTACCGACAGCACCCGTGGCGGCACTGCAGACCACTGTTTCACTCTGCCGGGGCGCACATATCTGGGTCAGACCGTACCAGGCGGTGACGCCGGGCATACCGACTGCGCCCAGGTAGTGGCTCAGCGGCACCCGGCTCGTGTCGACCTTGCGCAGGGCGCCGCTCTGATCAGCCTGCACCACCGAATACTCCTGCCAGCCGCCCATGCCAACCACGGTGTCGCCGACAGCGAACCTGGACGAGCAGGACTCGACGACTTCACCGGCCGTTCCACCGCCCATGACCTGGCCCAGCGCCTGAGGCTGGGTATAACTCTTGGCGTCGTTCATGCGGCCGCGCATGTAGGGATCCAGGCTCAGGAAATGGTGGCGCACCAGTACCTGGCCGTCCTGCAAGGATGGGGTCTGCGCGCTGACCAGCTGGAAGTTGCTCTCGAGCGCCTCGCCCTGGGGACGGCTGGCGAGAAGAATCTGTTGATTGATAGGCATGGCAAGGAACTCCTGTGGTGTAAATTGTGAACCGGGCCGCAGGCCAGGTGCAAGTCCATCGGACAAGCCGCCATGCACGACATCGAAGGTGTTGCGTTGCGCGGGCCGCGGGACGAAGGTCGGGGGCCTGGTCGTGTCAGCCGCCAGTCACGATCGACACGCCCCCGTCGATGGCCAGCCACTGGCCCGTGATATGTTTGCCGGCATCGGATGCATACAGCAGCGTGATGCCCTTGAGGTCTTCGTCATCACCGAGCCGCTGCAGCGGCGCATGCGAGGCCAGGATCGTGTCTCCGCCGTCGGCCAAGGTGCCGGCCGTCATCTTGCTGGGAAAAAAGCCGGGGCATACCGCATTCACGTTGATGTTGTACCGTCCCCATTCCGCAGCCAGTGCACGGGTGAAGTTGATCACCGCGCCCTTGGACGTGTTGTAGGCGATCATCTGCATCTCGGGCGGATTGCCGCCCAGGCCGGCGATGGACGCCACGTTGATGATGTGCCCACTCCTGCGCTCGATCATGCATTGACGGCCGATCTCCTGGCACAGGATGAAATAGCCGCGGATATTGAGGTTCATCACCTTGTCCCAGGCCGAAACCGGATGGTCCTGTGCCGGTGCGCCCCAGGTGGCGCCAGCATTGTTGACCAGGATGTCGACCGCGCCCATGCGCTCGAGGGTTTCGCCCGCCAGGCGCCGGATATCGGCTTCGTTGGCGCAATCCGCTGCGGTCCAGCGGGCGTCGATGCCCACCGCCTGCAACTCGGCGCAGGCCTCTTCGAGGTCAGCCGCCTTGCGCGAACTGAGCATGATCCGTGCGCCGGCCTCCCCCAGTGCATGCGCCATCTGCAACCCCAGGCCGCGCGAGCCTCCGGTGACCAGCGCGTTCTTGCCCTTGAGGTCGAACAATTGCTGTATGGTACGTGCCATCGTCCTGTCTCCCTGTCGTATCCGCTAACGTTCACGAATCTTGGTTTGCGCTGCGTCCGGCCCCTCGTGCAGCCGCGAACGCACCACGATCAGGATCACCCCGACCACCGCCACCACGGTGCCAACGCCCATCAGCCACTGCCCGCTGGCCTCGCCGTCGCGTTGCATGAAATAACCCACGACGACCGACAACAGGCCGCCGTAGATCAGCGCCCAGATCAGTTTTTCCATCTGGGCAAGCCGCTTGTTCATGGTCCCGTTGTACTTCTTGAAAAACGACATCAAAAGGCCTCTTCCGGCAAGTCTGCACAGGTCATGTCCCGCTGCTGGACCGGTGCCAGCCAGGCATCGATCTTGCCCAGTTCATAGTGATAGAAATAGCGCATCGCTGCAATGGTACCGACCCTGGCCGTTTCTCCCTGCGCCGCCAAGTCCCGGGACCCGGCGGCCGTGGCGACATCGAGCCAGATCCAGGCCAGTACGCCATGGCCGAACGCCTGCATATACGGTACTGCATTGGCCAGGGCGGAGCCGGGATCGCCGTCGGACCACGCGGCGCGGGTCGCCGAGGCAATACGCTCCCAGGCGGACTGCAGCGCCGCGGCGTATCCGGCAAGTTCGGGCTGCGCACGGGCACGCTGCGCGGTGTCGACGATACGCTGCCTCAGCAAATCCATGGCGCGGCCGCCGCCCATGCGCACCTTGCGCCCGAGCAAGTCCATGCCGTGGATACCGTGTGTTCCCTCGTGGATCATGTTGAGCCGGTTGTCGCGCCAGTATTGCTCGACCGGGAAGTCACGCGTGTACCCGTAGCCGCCATGGATCTGGATCGCCAGCGAATTGGCCTCCAGACACCATTCGCTGGGCCAGCTTTTGGCGATCGGGGTGAGCAGCTCCAGCAGCAGTCGCGCCTCGGCGGCTGCCTGCGGCTCGCCGGTATGGTCCTCGTCCACCAGCCGGGCGCAATACAGTTCCAGCGCCAGCGCACCTTCGCAATAGGACTTCTGCGCCAGCAACATGCGTTTGACATCGGCATGTTCGATGATGCGTACCGGCGGGCTGGCTGCATCCTTGCCGCCGATACCCACAGGCCGCCCCTGCGGCCGGTTGCGCGCATAGTCGAGCGAGGCGTAATAACCTGCCAGGCCCAGCATCACGGCCGCGGTACCGACACCGATACGCGCCTCGTTCATCATGTGGAACATGCAGCGCAAGCCCTCGTGCGGCTGGCCGACCAGGTAACCAATGGCGCCGGCACGGCCGTCCACCGGAAATTTCCCTTCGCCGAAGTTCAGCAGCGTATTGGTCGTGCCGCGCCAGCCCAGCTTGTGGTTCAGGCCCGCCAGCGCCACATCGTTGCGCACGCCAGTCAGCTGCCCGTCGATGTCGACCAGCTTCTTGGGCACGATGAACAACGAGATGCCGCGGGTGCCGGGTATCAATTTTCCGTCCGGCCCCGGGATCTTGGCCAGTACCAGGTGCACGATGTTCTCGGTCAGTTCATGCTCACCCGACGAGATCCACATCTTGTTGCCGCGCAGGCGGTACCGCGGGCCGAGCGGGTCGTCCTGCGCACCGTCGCCGTCGGGTTCGGCGCGGCTTGTGATGTCCGACAGGCTGGAGCCGGCCTGGGGTTCGCTCAGGCACATCGTGCCGGCCCAGCGGCCGGAGAACTCGTTGGCGGCAAACACCCGCTTCTGCGTGTTTGTGCCGTGAATCAGCAGCAGATTGGCGTTTGCCACCGTCAGCAGGTTGCTGCCGATGCTGACCGAGGCGAGCGCGAAAAAGGCGTTGGCACTGGCATTGACGGTGTAGGGCAGCTGCATGCCGCCGATCTCGTAGTCCTGTGCAGCACCGAGCATGCCGGACGCGACGAAGGCTTTGTGGGCGTCGTGGGTGGCCTGTGGCAGCACCACCGTGTCGCCATCGAGGTAGGGCTCCTGGGTATCGACCAGGCGATTGAATGGCGCGTATTTCTCGCGCGCGATGCGTTCACAGGTGTCGAATACCGCGTCGAAGGTTTCGCGCGCGTGGTCGGCAAAACGCGGCCGCCGGCACAAGGACTCGGTATCGAGCCACTCATAGAGCAGGAACTGCAGGGTCTGACGCAGTTTCACAGTCGGCTCACAAGACCTCGAACACGCCGGCCGCGCCCATGCCGCCACCGATACACATGGTCACGAGCACGCGCCTGGCGCCGCGGCGCTTGCCTTCGATCAGTGCATGGCCGGTCAGGCGCTGGCCGCTGACACCATAAGGGTGGCCGACCGCGATGGCGCCACCATTCACATTGAGCCGGTCGGCCGGAATGCCCAGCTTGTCGCGGCAATACAGCACCTGCACTGCGAACGCCTCGTTGAGTTCCCACAGGTCGATGTCGCCGACCGACAGGCCCAGACGGGCCAGTACCTTGGGGACGGCGAACACCGGACCGATACCCATCTCGTCGGGTTCGCAACCGGCGACCGCGAAACCGAGGAAGCGGCCCAGTGGCTGCAAGCCCTTTTTTTCGGCCAGCGATTCGCTCATCACGACACAGGCGCCCGCCCCGTCCGAGAACTGGCTGGCATTGCCGGCCGATATCAGGCCCCCCGGGATGGCCGGCTTGATGCCGCCGATGCCTTCCATGGTCGTGCCTTCGCGGATGCCTTCGTCGCGGCTGACGGTGACCTGTTTCGTCATCAGGCCCATGACCTTGTCGGCCACGCCTGCGGTGACGGTGATCGGGGCGATCTCGGACTCGAACTTGCCGGCTGCCTGTGCGGCCGTCGCCCTTTGCTGGCTGGCCGCACCGTATTCGTCCATTGCGTCGCGGCCGATGCCATACCGTTTGGCGACCTGCTCGGCCGTCTGCAACATGTTCCAGTAGATCTCCGGCTTGTTCTTGACCAGCCAGGGATCGACCAGCATGTGCTTGTTCATCTCCTGCTGCACACACGAGATGCTCTCCACGCCGCCGGCAACAAACACGTCGCCCTCGCCGGCGATGACCCGCTGCGCCGCCATCGCGATCGTCTGCAGACCGGACGAGCAGAACCGGTTCACCGTCATGCCCGAGACGGTGATCGGGCAGCCGGCGCGCAGCGCGATCTGGCGCGCGATGTTGGCACCGGTCGCTCCCTCGGGGTTGGCGCAGCCCATGATCACGTCCTCGACCTCACCTGCCTCGATACCGGCACGCTCGATCGCATGCTGCACCGCATGACCACCCAGCGTGGCGCCGTGCGTCATGTTGAAGGAGCCTTTCCAGCTCTTGGCCAGCGGCGTACGGGCGGTGGAAACGATGACGGCGTTGCTCATGATGAACTCCTGTTTGCAATAAGTGTCAGGATGCCTGCGCACCCATGGTCAAAAGGCGATGGTAAAAACGAATCAGCTCGGCCAGGTTGTCGACCGAGATGCGCTCATTCGTGCCGTGAAAACGCGGCAGGTCCTCGGCCTTGGCGCGTACCGGCGAGAAACGGAAGATATGGTCGCTGACGCCCTCGAAGTGACGCGAATCGGTGCCCCCGATCATCAGGCCTGGCGCCACCACGGTGCCGGGGAACACCTCGCGTACCGTGCGGTTGATCAGCCGATACGGTGCGGCATCGGTCGGCGAGACCCTGGACGCCTCGGAGGAGCCGGGCAGCGCGCGCAGTTCGAACCGGTCATGGCCGATCGCATGGCGGATCTGGTCCTGCAGTCGCTCGATGATGCTGGCCGAACTGTCGCCGGGCAACATCCGGTAGTTGACGGTGGCCTCGACCTGTGCAGGCAGCACGTTGTCGGCGCCGCCGCCACGGATCACGGTGAGCGCGGTCGTCGTGCGCAGCAAGGCATTCGTGCTGGCGCCGGCCTCTAGCTGCTTCTGGACGATGGGGCCGAGCAGCCACAGGTTGGACATTGCCACGCGAAATGGCAGCTTCATCTCGGGCGCGACCGTCGACAACATGTCGCCAGCGATGCCGCGGATCGCGGCGGGCATCTGGTCATTGTCGACCGCTTGCAGCGCCGCGCTCATCATTGCGATCGCGCCGGTGCCTGGTGCAGGCGGCATCGACGAGTGACCGGGCGTGGCCTGCAGCGTCACGTTGACCGACAGGTAGCCTTTTTCGGCGATGCCGATCAGTGCCACCGGCCGGTCAATGCCCGGCATGATGCCTTCGGTGATCAGCAGCCCTTCGTCGATGACGAACTGCAGCCGCACGCCACGCTCCTGGAGCATGGCTGCAATACGCGCCGCACCGCGTTCACCCGCGACCTCCTCGTCCGCGCCAAAGGCCAGCATGATGGTGCGCCGGGGCTGGAACCTGCTGGCGGCCAGCATCTCGATGGCTTCCATCTGCGCAATCAAGTTGCCCTTGTTATCCCAGGCGCCGCGGCCCCAGACGAATCCGTCCTTGACCGTGCCGGAAAACGCATCCACGCTCCACTGCGACTCGCTGCCCGTTGACACCGGCACCACGTCCTGGTGTGCCATCAGCAAGATGGGTTGCAGGCTGGCATCGCTGCCTTGCCAGGTGTAGAGCAGGCTCAGCTCATTCACCACCTCGCGCTGGAGCACCGCATGGGCTTTCGGATACCGCCTCTGCAGCATCGCGTGCAGTTGCAGGAACTGGTCGGCGTTCTGCGCCGGGTCCGAACGCGACGCAATGGTGCGCGCGCGCACTGCCTCGCCCAGCCGCTCGCCGGCTCCGGTCTTGTCGACAGCCAGTGCAGGCACCGGTTGCACGACGAGCTGGCGCGATCCCTGGCTCACCGTGTTGAGGGCCAATACGACCAGCAGCAACAACACGGCTGCCAGCATGCCCAACCCCAAACGCCTGATCATTGCGTCAATCCCGCAAGGGCGATAGCGGCGCGCGCATCAGCTCCAACCCTTGCCGGACGCCACCAGGCGCTGGATCAGCGGCGCGGGCGTCCAGAATGCGGCGTCATCCATCGGGTTGCGTGCAAAACGCTGCATTGCCTGCACCACGTTGAACAGGCCGAACTGCTCGGCGTAGTG
>JBBRVD010000023.1:0-30706 GCA_038247175.1 Burkholderiales bacterium
CCCAACACATAGCTGGGCCGCACGACCAGCGGATAACCCAGCTTGGCGGCCTTGTCGAGCGCATCAGCCTCGGTGCGCGCGGTGGCATTGGGCGGCTGGCGCAGGCCCAGGGTGTGCAGCAACTGCTGAAAACGCTCGCGGTCTTCTGCTGCGTCGATCATGTCGGGGCTGGTACCGATGATGGGCACGCCATTGGCCTCCAGGTCCAGTGCGAGCTTGAGCGGGGTCTGGCCGCCGTACTGGACGATGACGCCCAGCGGCTTTTCCTTGTCGACGATCTCCAGCACGTCTTCCAGCGTCAAAGGCTCGAAATACAGTCGGTCGCTGGTGTCGTAATCGGTGGACACGGTCTCGGGATTGCAGTTGACCATGATGGTCTCGTAACCGTCGTCGCGCAAGGCCAGCGCCGCATGCACGCAGCAGTAATCGAACTCGATTCCCTGCCCGATCCGGTTCGGCCCGCCGCCCAGCGCCATGATCTTCTTGCGGTCGGTCGGTGCGGCCTCGCACTCGTCCTCATAGGTCGAATACAGGTACGCGGTGTTGGTCGGAAACTCCGCCGCGCAGGTATCGACGCGTTTGTAGACCGGTCGTACCCCCAGCGCGCGGCGCAGCTTGCGGATCACGGTATCGGTGGTCTTGAGCTGGCGCGCCAGGCGGCGGTCGGAGAAGCCCTTGCGCTTGAGCGCACGCAGCGTGGTCGCGTCGATATCGTCGAGCGACCGGGTTTCGAGCTCGAGCTCGATCTTGACGATCTCCTCGATCTGGGTCAGGAACCAGCGGTCGATCTTCGTCAATGCAAACACTTCCTCGACACTCATGCCGAGCGCGAACGCATCGCCGACATACCAGATGCGCTCGGGTCCGGGTTCGCCGAGTTCCTTTTCCAGCACCTCGCGGTCCTGCGTCTTCTCGTTCATGCCGTCGACGCCGACCTCCAGGCCACGCAAAGCCTTCTGGAACGACTCCTGAAAGGTGCGGCCGATCGCCATCACCTCGCCCACCGACTTCATCTGCGTTGTCAGACGCGCATCCGCGGTCGGGAACTTCTCGAACGCAAACCGGGGAATCTTGGTCACGACATAGTCGATGCTGGGCTCGAAACTCGCCGGCGTTGCGCCACCGGTGATCTCGTTGCGCAACTCGTCGAGCGTGTAACCCACCGCCAGCTTGGCCGCGATCTTGGCGATCGGAAACCCCGTCGCCTTCGAAGCCAGCGCGGAAGAACGGCTCACGCGCGGATTCATCTCGATCACCACCATGCGGCCGTCGTCCGGATTGATCGCGAACTGCACGTTGGAGCCACCGGTATCGACACCGATCTCGCGCAGCACGGCCAGCGAGGCATTGCGCAGGATCTGGTACTCACGGTCGGTCAAAGTCTGCGCCGGTGCCACGGTGATCGAGTCACCGGTATGCACACCCATCGGATCCAGATTCTCGATCGAACACACGATGATGCAGTTGTCGGCCTTGTCCCGTACCACCTCCATCTCGTACTCTTTCCAGCCCAGCAGCGACTCCTCGATCAGCAGTTCTTTGGTCGGGGAAGCTTCCAGCCCGCGTTTACAGATGGTGTCGAATTCCTCGGCGTTGTAGGCTATGCCACCGCCGGTGCCGCCCAGCGTGAAGCTGGGACGAATCACGGTTGGAAATCCCACCGTCTTCTGTACGGCCCAGGCCTCGTCCATGCCGTGCGCGATGCCCGAGCGCGCCGAACCCAGGCCGATGCGGGTCATGGCCTGCTTGAACTTCAGCCGGTCTTCGGCCTTCTCGATCGCATCCGGACTGGCGCCGATCAGCTCGACCTGGTACTGGTTGAGCACGCCGTTGTGCCACAGGTCCAGCGCGCAGTTGAGCGCGGTCTGGCCGCCCATGGTCGGCAGGATCGCATCGGGCCGCTCCTTTGCAATGATCTTCTCGACCGTCTGCCAGGTGATCGGCTCGATATAGGTCACGTCGGCCGTGGCCGGATCGGTCATGATCGTGGCCGGGTTGCTGTTGATCAGGATGACCTTGAAACCCTCTTCCCGCAAGGCCTTGCAGGCCTGCACACCGGAGTAGTCGAATTCGCAGGCCTGGCCGATGACGATCGGCCCTGCGCCAATGATGAGGATGCTCTTGATATCGGTACGCTTAGGCATTGTGGCTCCGGCTGGGCGACTCCATGAGCGCGATAAAGCGCTCGAACAGGTAGGCAATGTCGTGTGGACCCGGAGACGCCTCCGGATGCCCCTGGAAACACAGCGCCGGGCGGTCCGTACGCCGCAGGCCCTGCAGCGTGCCATCGAACAGACTCACATGGGTGGCCACCAGATTCGGCGGCAGGCTGTCTGCATCGACCGCGAAGCCGTGGTTCTGGCTGGTGATGCTGACGCGACCGGTGTCGACGTCCTTCACCGGGTGGTTGGCTCCGTGGTGGCCGAACTTCATCTTGAAGGTTCGGGCACCGGAGGCCAGCGCCATGATCTGGTGGCCCAGGCAGATACCAAAGATGGGTATCTGCGCATCGAGTAGCTCGCGGACCGCCGTGATCGCGTAGTCGCAAGGCTCGGGGTCACCGGGTCCGTTGGACAGGAAAATGCCGTCGGGTTTGAGCGCCAGTGCCTGCCGCGCGCTGGTGCTCGCCGGTACAACCGAGACCTTGCAACCCCGCGCCGCCAGCATGCGCAGGATGTTGCGCTTGACGCCGAAGTCGTAGGCGACGACATGAAATCGCGGATCGGACAGGACACCGAAACCCGGGCCGCCCTGGCCTGGCTTGGCGCCCAGCGACCACTCGGTCTGGGTCCATTCATACGGTTGGCGAGTCGTCACAACGCGGGCCAGGTCCAACCCGCCCATCGACGGCGCCGACCGGGCCTTGTCGACCGCCTGGGCGATCAGCGCGTCGGTCAAGGCATGCCCCGCCGCCAGCGCCAGGATGCAGCCGTTCTGGGCTCCCTGGCTGCGGATCTGGCGTGTGAGCTTGCGGGTGTCGATATTGGCAATGGCGACCGTGTTCTCGGCTGCCAGGTAGGTCTGCAACGAGCCCATCGCTCGGAAGTTGGACACGACGGCCGGCAGGTCGCGGATGACCAGCCCCGCGGCCTGCACCTTGCTCGATTCCATGTCGTCGGTATTGACGCCATAGTTGCCGATGTGCGGATACGTCAGGGTGACGATTTGCTGACAGTAGCTCGGATCGGTCAATATTTCCTGGTACCCCGTCATCGAGGTATTGAACACGACTTCTCCGACACACTCGCCGGTGACGCCGATCGAATCGCCCAGGTAAATCGTGCCGTCAGCGAGCGCCAGTATGGCGGGAGGTTTGTTTCCCTTGAGAGACAAAAGCACGGGGATCTCCGGATTGATTTCGGGTACTCCCAAGCATCCCCGCGGCTGGGCTCTGGATGCTGCCAGGTGGCTGCTCTCTAAAGGGGGATTTGGTGCGGGATCCGCTTGGGGCGATCGCTTTCGCAAAAGCCCTGCATTATAGCCCAGCCCCCCGGGTGAACCGAGGCGAAACGGCTTCCAAGCGCCTCAGCGCCGGCAGGCCACGGCACTCGCATGCAGGCATATGGCGGCTGCCGCGGCGACATTGAGGGACTCCTGGCCTCCGGGCTGTCCGATCCGGCACCACAGCCGGGCCTGCCTGGACAGCGCATCGCTCAGACCCTGCCCTTCATGGCCGAAAACCCAGGCGCAAGGCCATGGCAACACGCAGGTGTGGACCGGTTCGCCCCGGTGCGAACTGGTCGCAATCACCGGAAGGTCCAGGCCGTCCAGCGCCGCCGGCTCCAGCGACTCCACCAGATGCAGTCCGAAATGGGCGCCCATGCCAGCGCGCAGCACCTTGGGCGACCACAGGGCGGCACTGCCCTTGAGCGCGATCACCTGACTGAAGCCGAGTGCCGCGGCGCTGCGCAGGATGGAGCCGACATTGCCCGCGTCCTGCACCCGATCGAGTACTACCGAGGCCACGCCCGACTGCAGATGCGCAGCCTGGGACAGATCGATGACGAAACCCATGCGGGCTGGGGACTCCAGTGCGCTGACCTCGTCGAACAAGCCGTCGGGCACGACCAACACGCGGGTCCGCTCCAGGTCCCACGCGCTGGCCGCCCCACTCCAGACCGACTCGGCGAAGACGGCCAATGCGGGTACCACACCATGATCGCACGCAGCACGGCACAGGTGATCGCCCTCGAGCCAGACCTGGCCGAGCTTGCGGTACGCCAGATTGTCGCGCGCCAGGCGGCGCACCGTCTTGACCACGGCGTTGTCGCGCGAAGCGACATGGCTGACGCGCGGGCCGGGGGGCTCGGTCACAACAGCACCTGCGCCACCGGAGAGAAGCTGCGCCGGTGCTCCGGACAGGCACCCAGCCGGCGCAATGCCGCCAGGTGCTGGACCGTGCCGTATCCCTTGTGTTCAGCAAACCCGTAGCCCGGATACTGGGCATGTAACTGCGCACACCAGCGGTCGCGGTGTACCTTGGCCACGATGGAAGCGGCCGAGATCGCGGGCACCCGCGCGTCGCCATCGATCACCGCCTCGGCGTGCACCCTGAGCACAGGTATCCGGTTTCCGTCAATCAGTACCCGGGCCGGTGTCAGCCGCAAGCCCTCGATCGCCCGGCGCATCGCCAGCATCGTGGCCTGCAGGATGTTGAGCCGATCGATCTCCTGCACCGACGCCGAGCCGACCGCGCAACACAAGGCGCGGGCGCAGATCAGGTCGAACAGGCGCTCGCGCTGGGCCGCGCTGAGTTTCTTGGAGTCGGCCAGGCCGGCGATCGGATTGCGCTCGTCCAGGATGACGGCCGCGGCCACGACCAGACCGGCAAGGGGCCCGCGCCCGGCTTCGTCGACACCGGCGACAAGCCCGGACCCTTCCCAGGGTAAAGCGACTTGCTCAGGACTGAAGGATTTTTTCGATGGCATCGGTGGCACGCCGGGAAGTATCACATTGCAGTTGCAGATGCAACGCATCGAACCGGGTCTGCAGCGCGAGGACCCGCTGGGGCGTGTCCATCCATTGGCCCACTGCAGCGGCCAACGCCTGGGGGGTGGCCTTCTCCTGCAGCAGTTCCGGCACCACGAAATCACGACAAAGAATGTTGGGCAGACCGACCCAGGGCTGCAGCCGCTTGCGCCGCATGATCTGCCAGGACAACCAGTGCATGTGATAGGCGATCACCATGGGCCTCTTGAACAGCGCTGCCTCCAGCGTCGCCGTGCCACTGGCGATCAGTGTCACGTCGCAGGCCGCCAGCGCTGCATGGGACTGCCCTGCGAGGATTCTCAGCCGACCGGACAAGCCAGCGGCACCGGCGATCCGCTCGACCATCGGCACCAGCGAGGGCACCGTCGGTACGACGCATTGCAGTTGCGGGCGCTCAAGTTGCAACAGGGCCGCTGCGGCAAAAAAACGCCCGGCAAGAGATTCGATTTCCGATCGGCGACTACCCGGCAGGATGGCCAGCACGGGCGCATCCGGCCGCAAGCCCAGCGCCGCGCGGGCCGCCGCCCGGTCGGCCCGCATCGGGATGACGTCGGCCAGAGGATGCCCGACATAGGTCGCGGCGATGCCATGCGCATGCAGCAGCGCGGGCTCGAACGGAAAAAGGCATAGCACATGGTCTGCGCTGGAGCGGATCTTGTCGATCCGACGCGCGCGCCAGGCCCACACCGAGGGGCAGACAAAATGCACCGTGCGAACGCCGCGACGCCGCAGGTCGTATTCAAGGGCGAGGTTGAAATCCGGCGCATCGACGCCCACGAACAGGTCTGGCGGCTGCCTCAGCAAGCGCTCGCGCAACCGAGCGCGGATGGCAACGATGTGTCGGTAGTGGCGCAGCACCTCGACATAACCCCGCACCGCCAGCGCATCGCTCGGCCACCAGGCGCTGAAGCCATGCGATGCCATTTGCGCGCCGCCAATACCCATGCAGACGAGATGCGGCCAACGATGCCGCATGCCCCCCAGCAGCAGGCCGGCCAGCAGGTCGCCGGACGTCTCGCCCGCCACCATCGCCACCCGCGGCCAGGCTACGACCGGCTCGATGCGCCCTGGCGGCACCATTGCTGTCATCCGCTGCTATCGAACAATGCCGCGTCGCGGTGCCACGCCAGCCAGGAACGTGCCCATCTCGGCCACATCGGGCCGTGCCGACGGATAGTCGCCAGCCAGGTCGTTGATCGCGCGGCGCGCTTGCTCCAGCGTCAGATCGTCGCGGTACAGGAGCTTGTGCATGGCCTTGACGGCGGCCAGCCGTTCGGCCGAGAAGCCGCGCCGGCGCAAGCCCTCGTAATTCATCGAACGGGCGGCAGCTGGCTGCCCCTGGCACATCACGAACGGCGGAAGGTCGGCAAACAGCAACGAACACATCGCCGTCATGCTGTGCGCGCCAACGCGCACGAACTGGTGCACGACGGTGAAGCCGCCCAAAATGGCCCAGTCGTCCACCTGCACATGACCCGCGAGCTGGGCGTTGTTGGCGAAGATGGTGTTGCTGCCGACCTGGCAATCGTGCGCCAGATGCACGTAGGCCATGATCCAGTTGTCGTCGCCGACCCGGGTCACGCCGGCATCGCCGGGAGATCCGATGTTGAAGGTGCAGAACTCGCGGATCGTGTTGCGATCGCCGATGCGCAGCTCGCAGGGCTCACCGGCGTACTTCTTGTCTTGCGGAATGGCACCCAGCGAGTTGAACTGGAACACACGGTTGTCGCACCCGATGGTGGTGTGGCCCTCGATGACGCAATGGGCGCCCACCGTGGTTCCAGCACCGACACGCACATGGGGGCCGATGACGGCATAGGGTCCGATGACGACCGAGGAGTCGATCTGTGCGCGCGGATCGACGATGGCCGTGGAATGGATATTCTGCACGCGAAGGTCGGGCAGGCGTGCCTAGGCAATGGTGCGCATCGTGCAGAGCAGGTCGGCCTCCACGGCCAATTCCCCGCCCACCATGGCGCGCGACTTGAACTTGAAAATGCCGGCCTTCATGCGGTCGAGTTGCACATGCAGCATCAGTTGATCCCCGGGCTCGACCGGGCGCTTGAATCTGGCCCCATCGATACCGGCGAAGTAATACACGGTCTTGTCGTCGGGCGTCACGCCCAAGGTGTCGAACGCCAGCAAGGCGGCAGCCTGCGCGAGGGCTTCGAGCATCAGCACACCGGGCATGACCGGTCGATGCGGAAAATGACCGGTGAAAAATGGCTCATTCATCGACACGTTCTTCAAGGCAACGATGCTCTTGCCCTTGTCGAGTTCGACCACCCGATCGACCAGCAGGAACGGATATCGGTGCGGTAGTTGCTTGAGTATCTGGTGGATGTCCATCATGGCGTCGAATGGTTCTGAAGGCCCTTTTCAAGCGCGCGCATGCGCTCGCGCAGCTGGTGCAACCGCTTGAGTACGGCTGCGTTCTTCTCCCACTGCGCATTGTCGTCGATCGGGAACAGCCCGGTGTAGTGGCCAGCCTTGTGGATCGAGCGGGTCACCACCGACGCCGCGGAGATGTTCACATGGTCCGCAACGACGAGATGGCCGAGCACCACGGCGGCGCCTCCGATGGTGCAGAACGCGCCGATGGTGGCAGACCCGGCGACACCGACGCAGGCGGCCATGGCGGTATGGCGCCCGACGCGGACGTTGTGCCCGATCTGGATCAGGTTGTCGAGTTTCACGCCGTCCTCGATGACGGTGTCATCCAGCGCCCCACGGTCGATACAGGTGTTGGCGCCGATCTCGACATCGTCGCCGATCAGGACGGCACCGAGTTGCTCGATCTTTTCCCAGCGACCCTCATCTGGCGCAAAGCCGAAACCATCGGCACCGATGACGACGCCGCTGTGCAACAGACAGCGCGCGCCGATGCGACAGTCCTCGCCGACGGTCACCCGCGACTTGAGCACCGTGCCCGCGCCGATTCGGACACCCCGTTCGACCACGCACAGCGGGCCGATCGACACGGACTCATCGATGATGGCTTGCGGGTCGATGATCGCGCTGGCATGAATCGCCGGCGGCTCGGCGCCACGGACCTGGCGTCGCCAGATCTGTGTCACCCGGGCGAAGTAGAGGTAGGGATTCTCCGTGACGATACAGGCGCCGCGCGAGCGCGCCGGCGCCTCGAGTTCAGGTGCAACAACGACGCACAATGCCCGCGTCGCGGACAGCTGTTGCCGATACCGCGGATTGCTGACAAAACTCAACTGGTCAGGCTGCGCCGAACCCAGGGAGCCAAGACCGCTCAGGACCGCAGCGCGATCACCGTGAAGCACGCCGCCCAGCGCATCGACAATATTTCCGAGGGTCAGCGCCACGCGAACACTGCCTCGACAGGGCTACTTGGCTGCGGCGTTCAGCGCCTTGAGCACCTTGTCGGTGATGTCGTGTTTGGGGTTGATGTAGACCGCATCCTGCAGTACGAGGTCGTACCTTTCCGCCTCGGCCACCTGTTTGACCACCTTGTTGGCACGTTCGAGCACCATTTGCAGTTCCTCGTTCTTGCGCGCGTTGAGGTCTTCCTGAAATTCGCGGCGCTTGCGCTGAAATTCCCGGTCCTGGTCCACCAGTTGACGCTGGCGGGTGTTGCGTTGGGTTTCCGACAGGGTCGGGGCATCCCGTTCGAGCTTGTCCGCGATTGCCTTGATGCTGGCACCCAGGTCGATGAGATCTTTTTCGCGCTTGGAGAATTCCTGCTCCAGCTTGGTCTGCGCAGCCTTCGCGGAGGCAGCCTCCTTGAAGATGCGGTCGGTATTGACGAACCCGATCCGGAACTCCTGCGCATGCAATTGCGCACCCACCGTCAGGGCCGCCAATACGACGGCAGCGCACAAGCGACTGGTCAGTGTCTTCATTAGAAAGAGGTTCCGATTTGAAATTGCACTCGCTGGATTCTATCGCCCGTGAATTTCCGAACCGGATACGCAATGGCCAGTCGCAGTGGGCCGACCGGCGAGATCCAGCTCAAGCCGACGCCTACGGACGCGCGCAGTTCGTTCAGACGGATTGGCTGGGACTCTGCGAAGACGTTGCCAACGTCGAAGAATCCGAACATGCGCAGCGTGCGGTCGTTGCCCGCGCCCGGGAATGGCGTGATCACCTCGAAGTTCAGGTTGATCTTCTTGTTGCCACCCAGGCTGCCGCCATTGGTGATCTCGCGTTCGCCCAGGCTGCCCTGTTCGAATCCACGCACCGAACCCAGACCGCCTCCGAAGTAGTTCTTGAACAACGGGAAGGGTTTGCCGGACAGACCTTTGCCATAGGCCACATCACCATTGAAGGCCAGCGTGTATTGCTTGTTCAGCGGCCAGTACTGCTGGAACTGGTAATTGCCGCTGACGTACCGGGTGTCGCCACCGATACCCCATTCGCCGTTGACACGCTGGTAACGACCCGAATTGGGAACCAGTGAGCTGTCACGGGTATCACGCGCCCAGCCCAGTGTCAGCGGAACGCTGTCGCTGGTGAATCCGAATTGGTTGCCATAGGCCACATAGGCGGCAGGCAACTGGGTTCCAGGAACGATCTCGGTGCGCTCGAAGCCCGCGCCAAAATACACGGTATCGGTCTCGGTGAATGGCACGCCGAATCGCAGGCTGGCACCGGTCGTCTTCAGACTGTAGCTGTCGGTGACGGTGTAGGGCTTGGTCGTACGATGGTAGATGTCGATCGAGCGCGAAACGCCATCGACCGTGAAATACGGATCGGTGGTGTTGAATACGATTGTCCGGTTGACCTTGCTGGTGTCGACCTGCACCCCCAGCGAATTGCCGGAACCGAACGCGTTTTCCTGTTTGATGCCAGCGGTCAGGCCCAGTCCATCTCCAGTGGAGTAGCCAGCGCCCAACGAGAGGTTGCCGGTGGATCGCTCCACGACCGCGATGGTCAGGTCGACCTGGTCCGGCGCTCCGGCCACCTCCTGTGTCTCGATCGAGACTTCACGAAAGAATCCGAGGCGGTCGACGCGATCGCGCGAACGGCGGATCTTGTCGGCGTCGTACCAGGCCGATTCGAACTGGCGGAATTCGCGTCGCACGACTTCGTCACGGGTACGGTTGTTGCCCGCCACGTTGATGCGACGCACATAGGCCCGGCGCGATGGCTCGGCCTGGATCACCAGGGCGACCCGGTTGTTCACCCGGTCGACCTCCGGCCTGGCCTCGACCCGGGCGAATGCATAACCGAAGTTGCCGAAATAATCGGTGAAGGCCTTCGTCGTCAGCACCACGTCATCCGCGTTGTAGGCCTGGCCCGGGCGGATCGCCACCAGGCTCTTGAATTCGTCGTCCTTGCCCAGGTAATTGCCCTCGAGCGTGACGCCGGACACCACATAGCGGTCACCCTCGGTGACATTGATGACGATGTCGATTTCCTGCTTGTCGGGCGAGATCACGACCTGCGTCGAGTCGATTCGGAACTCCAGGTAGCCACGAGTCAGGTAATACGAGCGCAAGGTCTCGATGTCGGCGTTGAGCTTGGCGCGGGAGTACTGGTCGGACTTGGTATACCAGCTGAGCCAGCCACCGGTATCGAGGTCGAACAGGTTACGCAGGGTCGACTCACCGAAGGCCTTGTTCCCGACAATGCGGATTTCCTTGATCTTGGAGCGATCGCCCTCCACGACGATGAACGACAGGTTGACACGGTTGCGCTCGATCGGCGTGACCGTGGTCACGACCTCGGAGGCGTACAAGCTGCGGTTGATGTACTGCCGCTTGATCTCCTGTTCGGCCCGATCCAGCAAGGCCCGGTCGAACGGTCGGCCATCCGCCAGGCCGATGTCACGCATCATCCGGCGCAGCACATCCTTGTCGAACTCCTTGTTGCCACTGAAATCGACGTCCGCGACGGTCGGACGCTCCTCGACGATTACCACCAGTACGTCGCCGCTGGCCTCGATACGCACGTCCTTGAACAGGCCCAGCGCAAAGATTGCCTGGATCGCCGCTGCACCCTTCTGGTCGTCGTAGGTGTCTCCGACCCGCACCGGAAGGGATGCGAAGATGGTGCCGGCCTCTACCCGCTGCAGTCCTTCGATCCGAATGTCGCGCACGGTAAAGGGATCCACCGCCCAGGCGCAACTGGCGAACACGCTGGCCGCAATGGCGACGGCGGTGGCCCGCCTTCGAAATCGATTGAATTGCATGGTGTCTGTATGTGTCTGCCAGGGGCTGGCAGCCCATAGCGAAAGAAAACTATCCCAGGATGCGGGCCAGATCGTTGTACAAGGCGATGCCCATCATCATCAGCAACACTGCAACACCGCCGCGCTGCAGGCGCTCGAGCCAGGCATCCGACACGCCACGTCCCGTGACGGCCTCCCAAAGATAATACATCAGGTGCCCGCCGTCGAGGACCGGCAAAGGGAGCAAATTGAGCACGCCGAGGCTGACGCTGATCAAGGCCAGAAACAGCAGGTACTGGGTCAACCCCAGGCTGGCAGATTTGCCGGCGTAGTCGGCAATCGTCAGAGGGCCACTGAGGTTCTTCAGCGATGCCTCGCCGGTGATCATGCGCCCGATCATGCGCAAGGTCAGCGTCGACACCTCCCAGGTGCGATCCACCGCCTGCACCAGGCCGTCGATCGGACCGTAGCGCACCGTCACCAGTTCCGGCGCCCCGCCCACATAGGCTCCAACCCGGCCAACCATGCGATCGCCATCCGACACCTGCTGCGGCGTCACCGTCAGCGCAAGCTCCTGACCATCCCGTCCGACCAGCCAGGTCTCGGCACGCGCAGTGCCACCATTGCCGGACGCGCGAATCAGATCGCGCAATTGCTGGCCATCGAGGACAGGCGTCGAGCCAACCTTGAGCACCCGGTCACCCTTGCGCAGACCGGCGGCCTGCGCTGCCCCGCCGTCAAGAACCTCGCCCATCTCCGGCTGGGTCATCGGCCCCACGATACCGATGCGCCGGAACAACTCCGCATCCACGTCGTTCGCGCGTTGCCGAGCGAATCCCAGTGTGACATCCCGGGTCACCACGCCAGAGCCGGTGCCGAGCACCAGCCGGACGTCGTTTCCCTGTAAAGCGCCTTGCGCCAGTTGCCAGCGCAGGTCGTCAAACGAGGCCACATCGCCCAGCTCTTGAGAGCCGATGGCCATGCGCAGCACGCGTTCGCCTCCCTGGATGCCCGCCTTCTCGGCGATCGACCCTGGCACCGGACTGGCCAGAATCGCACTGGCCTGCTGCACGCCGGTCCAGTTCACCAACGCATACAGCAGCACGGCCAGCAGAAGGTTGACCAGCGGCCCGGCAGCCACGATGGCCGCGCGCGCCGCCAGCGGCTGGTTGTTGAACGCCAGATGGCGCAGCTCCGGCGGCACTGGCGCCTCACGCTCGTCGAGCATGCGCACATAGCCGCCGAGCGGAAAAGCCGCGAGGACGAACTCGGTCGGCGAACCCTTGGGCTGCCAGCGCCACAAGGTCTTGCCGAAACCGACCGAAAACCGCAGAACCCGCACACCGCAGGCCACCGCGACCCGGTAGTGACCATACTCATGCACTGCGATCAGCACCGCCAGCGCCACGACAAAAGCAACGATCGTCAACATGCTGTTTTCCGCCCTGAAGTTCAGCGGCTCAAGGTCTGCACCATCCGGGCCGCGCATTCGCGCGCAGCCTGGTCGACGGCCAGTAGCGCTTCCAATGAGTCTGCCGCAAGTGTATCGATCGCGCCCAGCGTATGGTCATTGACCGCGTGAATCTGGTCGAAGCGGATCCTGCGGTCCAGGAATGCGGCCACCGCCACCTCGTTGGCCGCGTTGAGCACAGCCGGCGTGCCGCCCGGCCCGTCCAGCACCTGCCAGGCCAGTTTCAGCCCTGGAAAGCGGGCCTGGTGCTCTGCGCTGTCGACCGCTTCGAAGGTCATGGCCGACATCGCGTGAAAATCCAGAGCGGCTGCGCCGGACACCATCCGATCGGGCCAGCACAGACCGTAGGCGATCGGAACCCGCATGTCCGGAGTGCCCAGTTGGGCCACGATCGAGTTGTCGTGGAACTGCACCATCGAATGGATGATGCTTTGCGGATGGATCACGACCTCGATGCGCTGGGCCGGCATGTCGAACAGGTGCCGCGCCTCGATCACCTCGAGCACCTTGTTCATCATCGTGGCCGAGTCGACCGAGATCTTGCGCCCCATGACCCAGTTCGGATGGGCACAGGCCTGGTCGGGTGTCACCGTGCGCAATGACGACGGCTCCCGACTGCGAAACGGGCCACCCGATGCGGTGAGGATCAGCTTGTCAACCTGCCCGGGCCAGCTGGCCGGATCCGCCGGAAGCGCCTGGAAGATCGCGGAATGTTCGCTGTCGATCGGCAGCAGCCGGGCGCCACCCTGGCGCACCGCCTCCATGAAGACCGCACCGCCGACCACCAGTGCCTCCTTGTTGGCCAGCAACAGGCGCTTGCCCGCGTGCGCGGCACGGATGCAGGCATCCAGTCCGGCCGCACCGACGATGGCCGCCATCACGATATGCACTCGCTCGTCGGCTGCCACGTCGGCAATAGCCTGCGCTCCGGCCAGGACCCGCGTCGGCAGGTCGAGGTCGCGACAGCGCCGCGCCAGCTCGGCAGCGCTGCCGCTGTCTGCCATCACCGCAAAATTCGGCCTGAACGAGACACATTGGGCCAGCATCTCGTCCACCCGCGTGGACGCGGTCAGCGCGAACACCTCGAAACGCTCCGGATGGCGCGCCAGCACATCCAGCGTGTTGGCCCCGACCGATCCGGTGGAGCCGAGAATGGCAACGGCCTGGCGCATCGTGATTACGGTCCCGGTACGGCAGCGTGCAGCAACATGGCCAGCGGCAGCGTGGGCAGCAGCGCATCGATGCGATCGAGCACACCGCCGTGACCGGGCAACAGGCGGCTGCTGTCCTTGACTTGCGCTGCGCGCTTGAGCAGCGACTCGATCAGGTCTCCCACCACACTCATTCCCGCCAATCCTGCAATCGCCAGCAACATATACCACCGGCCGTCGGACAACAACTGGCTGTAAAGGCTCGGTGTCGTCACAGCCAGCCGGCCGTCCAGCCAGGCCCAGCCAACGGCCAGCAGCAATACGCCGGCCATGCCACCAAAGACGCCCTCCCAGGTCTTGCCCGGGCTGATGCTCGGCGCGAGTTTGCCTGGCACCACACGGCCGCCCCAGGCCCGTCCCGCGAAGTAGGCGCAGATATCCGCAACCCAGACCAGAGCCAGGATGGACAGCAGGAAGTTGATACCGACATTGCGCGCCTGCGCTACCGCCAGCCACGCGGCCACCAGCACCAGAAAACCGAGGGCCAGTTTCATACCGGCTGGCAGCCGCAACCACAGGCCGGCGCCACCGCGCAGCAGGATGGCCCCCCCGACGACCCAGAGCAGCCCGATCCCAGCCCACCAGGCCGTTACCGGGGTTTGCAGGAAACCCGCCTGCCAGGTCAGCGCACAGGCCAGCACCGTGCATGCCGCGCTGCCCAGAGCAATGACCGGGCCATATCCAACCAACCGCGCCCACTCCCAGGCAGCTGCAGCAATGAACACCAGTGCCAATGCGGTAAGAGGGGTTGCGGACGGATAGAACATGGCCGGCAACAGGACCAGCAGTAGCACCAGGGCGGTGGCGACGCGCTGCCAGAGCATGAACTTGGCGCTCAGGCGGCTTGCTGGCGCTTCGCGCCAATAGCCAACTGAGCCGAGGTCTGGCCAAAACGGCGCTCACGGCCGGCGAATGCAGCAATCGCATCGTCGAGGCTGGCTTCGTCGAAATCGGGCCACAGGGTCTCGGTGAAATAGAGCTCAGAGTAGGCGCACTGCCACAGCATGAAGTTGCTGATCCGTTGCTCGCCGCCGGTGCGGATGATCAGGTCGGGATCGGGGACATGGCCCAGCGCCATTGCCGCCGACAGGCTCTTGTCGTCGATGTCCAGCCCCGCCGCCGCGAGACGCCGGGCTGCCTGCGCAATATCCCAGCGTCCACCGTAGTTGAAGCAGACGTTGAGAATCAGTCCGGCGTTGAGTGCCGTCGCGCGTTCACCTTGCTCGAGGCCGCCGCGCACCGTCGGCGACAGGCGCTCGCGTTCGCCGACGAAATGCAATTGCACACCGTCCTTGACCAGTTGCGGCACCTCGCGCGCCAGCGCCAGGGCCAGCAATTCCATCAATCCGGAGACTTCGTCCTGCGGCCGGTTCCAGTTCTCCGAGGAAAACGCAAACACCGTCAACACCCCAACGCCTCGGGCAGCGCAGGCCCGCACACAACGCCGCAGCGAGTCGACGCCGACCTTGTGGCCCGCTGCCCGAGGCAGCAGGCGCCGCGTCGCCCAGCGACCGTTTCCGTCCATCACGATGGCAACATGATGGGGAATCGGTCCAGCACTATGCATGTTCTACGGTCACGACCGGTCGGTTCATGGTGTGGCGGTCAGACCGCCATGATGTCCTGTTCCTTGGACGCCACCAGTTGATCGATGGCCGCGACATGTCGGTCAGTGACCTTCTGGATATCGGCCTCGGAGCGTTTGAGATCGTCTTCAGTCGCCAGTTTGTCCTTGACCAGCTTCTTGACCGCCTCGTTCGCGTCTCGGCGCAGGTTTCGCACCGCGATCTTGGCGGTCTCGCCCTCGCCACGCACGACCTTGGTCAGTTCCTTGCGGCGTTCCTCCGTCATCGGAGGCATGGGCACGCGGATCAGGTCCCCCATCGAGGCCGGATTCAAGCCCAGGTCGCTTTCGCGGATCGCTTTTTCGATCTTGGCACCCATACCCTTCTCCCAGGGCTGGATGCCGATCGTGCGCGCGTCGAGCAAGGACACGTTCGCGACCTGGCCGAGCGGCACGAGCGAGCCGTAGTAGTCCACATGCACCGAATCCAGCAAGGCCGGATTTGCGCGACCGGTACGGATCTTGGTCAGGTTGGCCTTGAAGACCTCGATCGACTGATCCATCCGGCCTTCCGCCGTTTGTTTGATTTCAGAAAGCTCCATCTTCAACTCCTGCAAGCGCCGCGCGCATCATTCCCGGCCATTGATGCCAGCTGCCGATTGTCAGGCATAGACGAGGGTGCCTTCATCCTCGCCCAGAATCACGCTGCGAAGCGCACCATGCTTGACGATGGAGAACACCTTGATCGGCAGCTTCTGGTCCCGGCACAACGCGAACGCGGTTGCGTCCATGATGCCGAGGTTCCTGGCCATGGCCTCGTCGAACGATATCCGGTTGTAGCGCGTCGCCGTGGGATCTTTCTGCGGGTCCGCAGTGTAGACGCCATCGACCTTGGTGGCCTTGAGCACCACCTCGGCCCCGATCTCGGCCCCGCGCAGCGCGGCGGCCGTGTCAGTGGTGAAAAACGGGTTCCCGGTGCCGGCCGCGAAGATCACGACCTTGCCCTCTTCCAGATATTGCAGCGCCTTGGGACGCACATAGGGCTCCACGACCTGCTCGATCGAGATCGCCGACATCACCCGAGCGGTCAACCCGGCCTTGTTCATGGTGTCTCCCAGCGCCAGTGAGTTCATGACTGTCGCCAGCATGCCCATGTAGTCCGCCGTGGCACGGTCCATGCCGACCGACCCGCCCGCAACACCCCGGAAAATATTGCCACCCCCGATGACCACGGCAACCTGCACGCCCATGCGGGTGACTTCGGCAATCTCGTCCACCATGCGCACGATGGTGTCGCGGTTGATGCCAAAGGGGTCGTCGCCCATCAAGGCCTCACCCGACAACTTGAGCAGGACGCGTTTGTACGCGGGTGTGGCTTGCGACATGGAAATCTCCTGCTCGTCAGTCGATGAACGATCCAGCCACCAGGGCCGGGATGACACGCAACGCCATTGCCGTGCTCAAGCGCCGTGCTTGGCCGACGCAACCTGCGCCGCAACTTCGGCCGCGAAGTCGTCCACCTTCTTCTCGATACCTTCGCCCACCACGTACAGGGTGAACGTCCTGACCGTGGTGCTGGCGGCCTTGAGCATCTGCCCGACCGTCTGCTTGTCGTTCTTGACGAACGACTGGTCGAACAGCGAGACCTCCTTGAGGTACTTCTGGACACCGCCTTCGATACGCTTGGCCACGATTTCTGCCGACTGGACCGGCTTGCCGGCAGCTACCGCAGCGGCCGCATCCTCAGCCGCCTTGGCGGCAGCGACGGAGCGCTCGCGCTCCACCAGTTCGGCTGGTACATCCGCGCTGGACAGGGCCACCGGTTTCATCGCAGCCACGTGCATGGCAACATCCTTGGCGGCCGTCTCGTCGCCGTCGAATTCGATCACAACCCCGATACGGGTACCGTGCAGGTAGGAGGCCAGTTGAGCGCCCGAGCCAAAACGGCTGAACCGGCGAAAACTCATGTTCTCGCCGATCTTGCCGACCAGGCCCTTGCGAACATCTTCGAGCGTCGGACCGAAACCGTCCTGTTCGTACGACAACGCGCCCAACGCAGCGACATCGGCCGGGTCGTGCTGGGCCACCAGCGCAGCTGCGGCATTGGCCAGGCCCAGGAAGCTGTCATTCTTGGTCACGAAATCGGTTTCGCAGTTGACCTCGATCATGGCCCCGGCGTCACCCGCGCGCGCGGTCGCCACCACACCCTCGGCGGTGATACGGCCAGCGGCCTTGCCAGCCTTGGTACCCAGCTTGACGCGCAGGAGTTCTTCGGCCTTGACCATGTCCCCTTCGGCCTCCGTCAGCGCGCGCTTGCACTCCATCATGGGCGCATCGGTTTTTCCGCGCAGTTCAGCGACCATGCTTGCGGTAATTGCTGCCATCATTCTTCTCCGTATAGGTTACGACGTTCATTCATTCGAGACTAAAAAAAAGGGGCCGCGGCCCCTTTCATTGGGCCGAAAACAATCAGGCCACGGTCTCGCTCACTTCGACGAATTCATCACCGCCTTCGCCGGCAACCGCTTTCACCACATCGTCGACCGCATTGGCGCGGCCTTCGAGCACGGCATCGGCGATGCCACGGGCATACAAGGTCACTGCCTTGGCCGAATCGTCGTTGCCAGGGATCACGTAATCAATGCCTTCGGGCGAGTGGTTGGAGTCCACGACGCCGATCAGCGGAATACCGAGCTTCTTCGCCTCGGCAATTGCGATCTTGTGGTAACCGACGTCGATCACGAAGATCGCATCGGGCAAGGCACCCATGTCCTGGATACCGCCGATGTCTTTCTCGAGCTTGGCGATCTCGCGGGCGAACATGAGTTGCTCTTTCTTGCTCATGCTGTCCAGGCCAGCCTCCTGCTGCACCTTCATCTCCTTGAGGCGCTTGATCGAGGTCTTGACAGTCTTGAAGTTCGTCAGCATACCGCCCAACCAGCGTTGGTCGACATACGGCACGCCGGCACGCTGCGCCTCGGCGGCAACGGTGTCACGCGCCTGGCGCTTGGTGCCGACCATCAGGACGGTGCCGCGACGCGCGGTCAACTGGCGCACGAACTTGGCGGCTTCCTGAAACATCGGAAGCGACTTTTCCAGATTGATGATGTGGATCTTGTTGCGATGGCCGAAGATGAACGGGGCCATCTTAGGGTTCCAGAAGCGGGTCTGGTGTCCGAAATGAACGCCGGCTTCCAGCATTTCACGCATGGTGATTGACATGGGTTTCTCCAAAGGTTAGGTCTAAAATCCGGACATTCATCCAATGTGGGCTGTCGGCGCGATCCTGATGAGAGCTACCGCTTCGCCTGCATTGAACACCTTGATGGGTCCGGATTCGTGGTGGGTCGTGCCGCAAGGCGCCCGTTGGCGACTCCCGGCAAAACCCCCGGACTATAACATAGGCCAACTGTCCTCTTGATGCCCATTACCACCCTTCCCGACCTGTCCCAGACCCGTGATCGGATCCGCCGCGGCCAGTCGAGCGCCTCCGACACGATGCGCACCTGCATCGACATCGCCCGCTCGAGTGCGTGCGACAGAGTGTTCCTGCGCACGATGTTCGAACAGGCCCAGACCGCCGCCGACGATCCGTCCCAGCTGCGCAGGCCGCTGGCGGGCCTGGCGGTGTCGGTCAAGGACTTGTTCGATATCCAGGGCCAGGTGACAGGGGCCGGCTCACGCAGCCGCGCCGGCGATGCAGCCGCCGCCCAAGATTGCCCTGCTGTTGCACGGTTGCGCTCAGCCGGCGCTGCGATCATCGGCCGCACCAACATGACCGAGTTCGCCTTTTCCGGCGTGGGCATCAACCCGCATTTCGGCACCCCGGCCAACGCGGCCAGCCGCGGTGCGGCGCTGATACCTGGTGGATCCTCGTCCGGCGCGGCCGTGTCGGTTGCCACGGGCACGGCATTCCTCGGCCTGGGCTCCGACACCGCGGGGTCGATCCGCATACCGGCGGCACTCAACGGCATCGTCGGCTTCAAGAATACGGCGCGTCTGGTGCCAACCGAGGGCGCGCTACCGCTGTCGACCACGCTCGACACCGTGTGCGCAATGACGCGCTCGGTGCGCGACGCGATCGTGGCCCACGAGATCCTTGCGGCACGCAGCGTGACCCGCAGCCTGGCGCCGTTGACCGGTTATCGGCTGGCCATGGTGCGCACGCTGGTGCTCGACGACCTCGACGCCACGGTCTCCAGCGCTTACCAGCGTACGCTCGGGCAATTGCATGCAGCGGGTGCCAGCGTGACCGAAATCGACCTGCCCGAGTTGCTCGAGCTGGCAGGCCTGATGGCGCAAGGCGGGTTCTCGGCAGCCGAGAGTTACGCGCTGCATCGCGCTGCCCTGGCGAACGCTGCCGACCAGATGGATCCGCGCGTCGTCACCCGTGTGCAGCGGGGTGCAGCGATGGGCGCCGCCGACTATATCGACCTGGTACACGCCCGACGCAACTGGATCAGCCGCATGCAGCAACGGTTGCATCAATTCGACGCTGTCGTCTCCCCGACCGTGCCACTGGTGGCGCCGACGATCGCATCGGTCGCGCCCGGCTCCGAGCGTGACGATGCCTTCTTCAAGGTCAACGGGCTGTTGCTGCGCAATACCAATGTCGTCAACATGTTCGATGGCTGCGCGCTCAGCCTGCCCTGCCAGGCCGGCGACGAACTGCCAGTCGGACTGATGATCTGGCACGGTGCGATGCGCGACGACACAGTACTCAACCTCGGCCTGCAGATCGAGCAATTGTTGCGGGCCGGATAATCCCGGCTCACAGACTGCGCGCGGCATCACGCCGGCCCGGTCGACTGCACAAAAGGGATTCATGAAAATTGCTGTCATTGGCGCTGGCATCATCGGCGTCACCACCGCGTACGAACTGGGCCAGGACGGCCATGCGGTCACGGTATTCGAGCGCCGCAGCGCGGCCGCGGAGGAGACCAGTTTCGCCAATGCCGGCATCATCGCACCCGGATATGTCACGCCATGGGCTGCACCCGGCATGCCGCGCAAGGTTCTGGGGCAGCTGCTGCAACGGCACGCGGGCATCCGCGTCAGCTGGCCACTGACCCGGGACGAATTGGCATGGATCTGGCGCTGGTACCGCGCCTGCACTCTGGAGCAATACCTGGCCAGCCGCACCCACATGCGACGGTTGGCTTTTTACAGCCGCGCACGCCTGCATGCGATCCGCAGCCAACTGCGGCTCGAATACGACCGCAGCGATGGCTACATGGTGCTGCTGCGCACCGACCACGACCGCGCGCTGGTGCAACCCGGTCTGCAGGTTTTACGCGAGGCGGGCGTCGCGTTCCGGCTGCTCGAGCCGGAGCAGGCCCGCATGGTCGAGCCGGCGCTCAATGCCGACACGCCGTTCTGTGCCGCCATTCAGCTTCCCGACGATGAGGTGGGAAACTGCCGCCAGTTCGCGTTGCTGCTCAAGAACGAGGCGCAACGCATCGGCGTGAAGTTTCGGTTCAATTGCCTCGTCGACGCCATCGACGCGCATGGCACGCCAGCCCTGAACGTTCATGGCGAAGCGACGCCCACGGTCTTCGACGCCGTTGTCGTGTGTGCCGGCGTTGACTCGGTGTCCTTGCTGCGTGCCATCGGCGTGCGGCTGCCGTTGGTCGCGGTACACGGCTATTCGATCAGTGCAACCATCAAGGAGCCGCTCAACGCGCCGCGCAGCGCGATCATGGACGAACACTACAAGGTGGCCATCACGCGCCTGGGCAATCGGGTGCGAGTCGCTGGAGGGGCGGAAATCGGCGGGCATGCCGCCCGCAAAGGTGCAGGCTCGCTTCGCACCCTGTACAAGGTGCTGCAGGACTGGTTCCCGGGAGCTACCAGCGCGAACCATGGAGTCCAGGAGTGGAAAGGCGCGCGCCCCATGCTTCCCGATGGCCCCCCGGTCGTGGGCAGCAGTGGCCGCTCTGGTGTCTGGCTCAACATCGGGCATGGATCCAGCGGCTGGGCGCTGTCCTGCGGCTCGGCCCGCGTGCTCGCCGACACGATCGCCGGCAACGCGCCGGAGATCGACATGCAGGGATTCGATCTGGCTCGCCTGGTCCGTTAGTGGGCTGCGGGCACGCGCCGGTGCACGTCAACCGTCCAAAATGCTATCGTCGTTGATAGGACCGCATCGGTTGGTAACCATCGCGGCACGATTTCGTAGCAGGAAGGCAACCATGAAAATCCGATTCTGGGGTGTCCGGGGCTCCATCGCCTCACCCGGTCCCAAGACGGTGCGCTACGGCGGCAACACCACCTGCATCGAGGTGCGCACCGATACGAACGAGCTGATCATCATCGATGCGGGCACTGGCATTTTTCCGTTGTCGCATGCGCTGCTGGCCGAGATGCCCCTGACGGCCAACGTCCTGATCACGCACTCACACTGGGACCACATCCAGGGATTGCCGCTGTTCGTGCCCAACTTCATTCCCGGCAACACGCTGCGCCTGCACGGTGCGTTCGATCCGGTCTCCGGCAATGGTGTGGAGCAGGTCATGGCGGTGCAGTTGCAGTACAGCTATTTCCCGGTGCGCGAGGCCGAACTCAAGGCGCGCATGGAGTATGTGACGCTGATGCCGGGGGAATCCATCCAGATCGGCAGTGCGACGGTGACCCCCCACCTGCTCAACCACCCGGTCATCAACCTGGGCTACCGGATCGAGAGCGGCGGCAAGTCGATGTTTTTCACCGGCGACCATGAACCACCCTTCAACATCTACGATCCGGCCGATGCCGAACACGCCGAATACCAGCAGTTTGTCGACGAGAAAGCGGATGCCATCCTGCGCGGCATGCAAGGTGTCGACGTGCTGGTCTGCGACACCTCGTACACACGCCAGGAGTTTCCCGCCAAACGTGGTTGGGGGCATGGCAGCTTTGACACCAGCTTCGCCTATGCGCGGCAGGCCAAGGCAGGGCTGCTGTTTTGCACCCACCATGAACCCACGCGCAGTGACGACGCACTGGAAGCGGCGTTCGCCCAGGCTTTGCAGGACAACCCGGGAGTCACGGACGGTCCGGAGATCCGGCTCGCTCGCGAAGGCGACAGCTTCGAGTTCTGAGCGCCATGGACACCACGGGTCGAGCGCCGCTGCGTGTCATGGCTGGCCGTGCGTGGCCGCTCTGCGACATCGGTGCGACCCGCGCGCTTGAACGTGCCGCCCTGGCAGCGACACCGGAACATGCGCTGATGCGCCGGGCCGGGCTGGCGACAGCGCGACTGGCACTGGCTTTACACCCCCATGCGGACACGATCTGGGTTGCCGCCGGTCCTGGCAACAACGGAGGCGATGGCATGGAGGCGGCCCTGCACCTGCATGCCGCGGGCAAGCGGGTTCTGGTGACATGGCTGGGCACCCGAACCTCGACACCTACAGATGCCGCTGCAGCCCACGATCGGGCTCGCGCCGCCGGTGTGCCATTCGCCAGCACGCTGCCGGATCAGTGGGACCTGTGCATCGACGCCCTGCTCGGGATCGGAGCCAGCCGCGAGCCCGACGGCGCGATGGCGCAATGGATAGCCCATATCCGCCGGTCGCAGGCGCCCGTCCTGTCCATCGACATCCCGACCGGGCTGCACGCCGACACCGGCGTGGCTGCAAACCACCGTGTGCAGGCCCACGCCACGTTGTGCCTGCTGACACTCAAGCCCGGCCTGTTCACCGGCGATGGGCGCGATGCATCGCAGCAGGTCTGGCTGGACGAACTGCAGCTCGATACCAAGGCCTGGTTGCCGCCCCTCGGGCCGACCGCCAGACTGATCGGGTCAGCACCCGTCCCGGTGCGCCGGCACGCATCCCATAAGGGAAGCTTCGGCGATGTCGCCGTCGTCGGCGGCGCGCCAGGCATGACCGGCGCTGCGCTTCTGGCGGCGAGCGCCGCCTTGCATGCAGGCGCCGGGCGGGTTTTCCTTTGCACGCTCGCACCAGAGGCCACCAGCTGCGCGAGCGCCGTCGCGATGCCCGAACTGATGCAACGCGACATTGATGCGCTCGACCCGGGCCGCATGACCGTCGTGTGCGGCTGTGGTGGCGGGGATCGGGTGCGAGCGGTCCTGCCGCGCCTGTTGCTCAATGCCGCGCGGTTGGTACTTGACGCCGACGCGCTCAACGCGGTGGCCGGCGACACCGGGCTGCGCCGGCAACTGCACGCTCGCGCCGCACGGGAGCTCAGCACCGTGCTCACGCCCCATCCTCTGGAGGCTGCGCGGCTGTTGGAGAAGACCGTTGCGCAGGTGCAATCGGACCGCCTGAATGCGGCACGTCAGCTGGCCACGGATCACCAGTGCACGGTGGTCTTGAAGGGGTCCGGCAGCATCGTCGTCGCCCCGGGCCACATTGCCAGCATCAACCCCACTGGCAATGCGCGATTGGCTGTGCCCGGCAGCGGTGACGTGCTGGCGGGCATGATCGGGGCCGCGCTGGCTGCGGGCTCCAAGCCATTCGACGCAGCCTGCCAGGCGGTCTACCTCCATGGCACTGCGGCAGACCTGTGGCCCGCTGGCGTGACCTTGAGCGCATCGGAACTGGCGCGTCGGGCTGGCGCCGCGGCATGGCGGCACGCCAGCGGTTGAACCTGGATCAGCCGCGGCCGGCGAACGGCATCTTGGTGGCCATGACGGTGTGGAACATCACGTTGGCCGCCAGTGGCAGGCTGGCCATGTACAGTACCGATTGGCCGACGATGTTGACGTCCATCAGTGGCTCGATCGCGATCTCCCCGTTCGCCTGCGGCACGCCGGTCGCCATGCGTTGAGCCATTTCGGTCGCGGCATTGCCGATGTCGATCTGCCCGACTGCGATGTCGTATTTGCGGCCGTCCAGCGAAGCGGTCTTGGTCAGCCCCATGACACCATGCTTGGTCGCGGTGTAGGCGATCGAGTTCGGCCGCGGCGTATGCGCGGAGATGGACCCGTTGTTGATGATGCGCCCGCCACGGGGAGTCTGGGTCTTCATGACCCGGAACGCCTGCTGGATACACAGGAACATGCCGGTCAGGTTGATGTCGACGACATGACGCCATTGCTCCACCGTGAGGTCCTCCAACGGGACACCTGGCGCGTTGACGCCGGCATTGTTGAACAATACATCGACCCGGCCATGCGCACTCACGGCAGCGTCGAACAACGCGCGTACCGAATCCGGATTCGCGACGTCCGTGGACACAACCAGCGCGTGTTCGGACTTGCCACTTTCCTGTGCAACGGCTTGCAGAGGTTCCGTTCGGCGGCCAGCCAGCACGACCCGATAGCCAGCTACGAGCATGGCGAGCGAGGCGGCCTTGCCCACACCGCTTCCGGCACCGGTCACGATGGCGACTTTGGATTCTGATGACATAGGGTTCACGCTCCGTTATCTTGTGGGATGTTCCGAAAACCGAAAAGCCCGATCTTAGCCACGCCGCGGCGATCGGCCGCGTTTGCCGGCCGTCGTGCTGCGGGGCGCTGCCTTGCCCGAGGCCGCGGCTGACTTGCGTCCGCGTGCCGTCGGGTCGGAGCTGCTACGCGTCTTGCGCCGGGGCAGGCTGTCGACACCCGAGTCGTCCCTTCCCGCACGGGTGTGATTCTCGCCTGCTGCGGCCTTGTCCTTGGACGTTCGCGGCGGTATTTCCTCGCCTTCACGCACCAGGCGAAAGTCGATGCGACGTCCATCGAGATCGACCCGGCTCACTTGCACACGCACCCGGGTGCCGATCGCATACCGGATACCGGTGCGTTCTCCACGCAGTTCCTGGCGCAACTCGTCAAAGCGGAAATATTCGCCACCGAGTTCGGTGATGTGCACCAGGCCCTCGACATACATCGCATCGAGCGTGACGAAGATGCCAAAGCTGGTCGCCGACGACACCATGCCGCCATATTCCTCGCCAAGGTGTTCGCGCATGTACTTGCATTTGAGCCAGGCCTCCACATCGCGGCTGGCTTCGTCGGCGCGGCGCTCATTGGCGCTGCAGTGCAGCCCCGCCGCTTGCCAGGCCAGGCCATCGGCCGACAACTTGCGTGGTTTGTCGCCCGCCGTCTTGGCACGTAGCACCGCGCTTTTCTCCAGGCGGCGCGACAACTTGGCGTGGGCCTCGCCCGGGGTCGGCAGCTCGGGCAGCGCATAGCGGCGCTTGCCCAGAATGGCCTTGATCACCCGGTGCACCAACAGGTCGGGATAACGCCGGATCGGGCTCGTGAAGTGGGTGTAGGCCTCGAACGCCAGACCGAAGTGGCCGCTGTTGCTCGGCGTGTAGATCGCCTGCTGCATGGAACGCAACAGCATGGAATGGATCTGCTGGGCATCCGGCCGGTCCTTGGTCGCCAGTGCAATAGCCTGGAAATCCCCCGGCTTGGGATCATCCCCAATCGACATGCCCACTCCCAGGGCCTTGAGATAACCGGACAGGATTTCCCGCTTCTCCGGCGTCGGGCCTTCGTGCACCCTATACAGGCCCGGATGCTTGCTCTGCAAGATGAAATCGGCGCTGCAGACATTGGCCGCCAGCATCGCCTCCTCGATCAGCTTGTGCGCATCGTTGCGCGTGCGCGGCATGATCTTCTCGATGCGACCACTCTCGTCGCAGACGATCTGCGTCTCGACTGTCTCGAAGTCCACCGCGCCACGCCGGTTGCGTGCAGCCGACAGCGCCCGATACACATCGTGCAGGTTCATCAGGTCGCCGATACGCTCCTTGCGGCGGGCCGCCTCGGGGCCCCGGGTATTGGCAAGAATGGCAGCGACCTCGGTGTAGGTAAAGCGTGCATGGCTCCACATCACAGCCGGATAGAACTGGTAGGCCGTCACCTCGCCGGTGGGATCGACGAACATGTCGCAGACCATGCACAGGCGTTCGACTTCCGGGTTCAGCGAGCATAGTCCGTTGGAGAGTTTCTCCGGCAGCATGGGTATGACCCGACGCGGGAAATACACGCTGGTGGCGCGGTCGTAGGCGTCGATGTCGATCGCCGCGCCGGTCTCCACATAATGGCTCACGTCAGCGATCGCGACCAGCAGTCGCCAGCCCTTGGTGGCCGACTTGCCACGCCCCATCGTCACGGGTTCGCAATACACGGCGTCATCGAAGTCGCGCGCATCTTCGCCATCGATCGTGACCAGCGCAATATCGGTCAGGTCGATGCGGTGCTTCTTGTCCTGCGGCCGCACCTTGTCCGGAAGGGTGCGGGCCTGTGCGATGCAGGCGTCGGAAAATTCATGCGGCACGCTGTACTTGCGCACCGCGATCTCGATCTCCATGCCCGGATCGTCGATTTCTCCGAGCACCTCCTTGATACGCCCCACCGGCTGGCCATACAGCGCCGGAGGTTCGACCAGGTCAACCACAACAACCTGCCCGGTCTTGGCTGTGCCGGTCGCGCCCTTGGGAATCAACACGTCCTGACCGTAACGCTTGTCCTCCGGCGCCACCAGCCAGACCCCGCCCTCCTGCAGCAGGCGTCCGATGATCGGCTGGGGCGGGCGCTCGACGATCTCGACCACCCGACCCTCCGGCCGTCCCTTGCGGTCGTTGCGCACGATCCGGGCCTTGACCCGGTCCTTGTGCAGCACCGCACGCATCTCGTTGGGCGGCAGATAAATATCGGCCTCGCCGTCATCGCGTGCGACAAAACCATGTCCATCCCGGTGCCCCTGAATGGTCCCTTCAATTTCGTCCAGCACGGCGCTGGAAGTGTTCAAATTCTTGATAGAATCTCCTTTTTCCTGAAATGCCCAGGTGGCGGAATTGGTAGACGCACTAGTTTCAGGTACTAGCGAGTAACATCGTGGGGGTTCGAGTCCCTTCCTGGGCACCAAATTGTTGATCAATGACAGCCGTTGCAACCGCAGCGGCTTTTTTTTGTCCGGCCGGCGCGTGTGCAGCGGCCCTGTCGGTTGCCGGCCCGCCAGCGCCGAAACGGGCCTTGCAGCACCGCAGCGTCATATCGGAATGGCAAGCAGGTCATGGCCCTGCGTTGCGACTACACGGGCGCGTGTGAAATCGCCCACCTTGAGCGTCTTGCTGGCCTTCTCCGGAGGCAGCAGGCGAACAATGCCATCGATTTCCGGCGCATCGGCATAACTGCGTCCGATGCCGCCCTTGCGCCCCAGAGCGGGCGCGGAGTCCACCAGCACCTGCATTGTCGCGCCGACGCGGCGCTTGAGCCGCTCGATCGATACCTGTTCCGCCACTTCCATGAAGCGGGCGCGTCGCTCCTCGCGCAGCTCCGCCGGCAGCATGCCGTCCAGCTGATTGGCCGCGGCACCCTCGACCGCACTGTAGGCAAAACAGCCGGCGCGGTCGATCTGGGCTTCTCGCACGAATGCCAGCAGATGCCGGAATTCGGCCTCTGTTTCTCCCGGAAAGCCGGCGATGAAGGTGCTGCGCACCACCAGTTGCGGACATTGCGCACGCCACTGCTGGATCCGATCGAGATTTCTCTCACCGCTGGCGGGCCGCTTCATGCGTTTGAGCACATCCGGATGGCTGTGTTGAAGAGGAACGTCCAGGTATGGGAGAACCTTGCCGGTGGCCATCAACGGAATCACGTCGTCGACGCTGGGATAGGGATACACATAATGCAGCCGTACCCAGGCGCCATGAGGCTCGGCAAGCTCACCCAAGGCCTGCACCAGATCGAGCATGCGCGTCTTGACCGGCTTGCCATCCCAGAAACCGGTGCGGTATTTGACATCGACACCATAGGCCGACGTGTCCTGGCTGACGATCAGCAACTCCTTGACGCCACCCTCGAACAAGGCACGAGCCTCGGTCAGCACATCGCCGACCGGGCGCGAGACCAGATCACCCCGCATCGAGGGAATGATGCAGAAGGTGCAGCGGTGGTTGCAACCTTCGCTGATCTTCAGGTAGGCATAGTGACGCGGCGTGAGCTTGATCCCGGCCACGCCGAACGCGTTCGGAATCAGGTCGATGAACGGGTCATGCGGCTTGGGCAGATTCTGGTGCACGGCATCCATGACCTCCTGTGTCGCATGCGGCCCTGTCACCGCCAGCACCTTCGGATGGACCTGACGCACCAGATTGCCACCGTCGGCTGCCGATTTGGCCCCCAGGCAACCTGTCACGATCACCCTGCCGTTCTCGCTCAACGCCTCGCCGATCGAGTCGAGGCTTTCGCGCACAGCATCGTCGATGAAACCACAGGTGTTGACGATAACCAGGTCGGCTCCGGCAAGGGATCTGGAGGTCCGGTAACCCTCTGCGCTGAGTTGCGTCAGGATGAGCTCGGAATCGGTCAGTGCCTTGGGGCAACCCAGGCTGACGAAGCCGACAGTCGGTATCTTGGTCTTCGAAGACTCTTCAGGGGTGATCACATCTTGCATGTCGCTATTGTCGTTCCCCGCCCGTTCTTCAGCTCTTGAGACCAAAACTGGCCAGGACCTGCTCGGTCTGCTTCTGCATCTGCTCCTGCAACTGCGTCAGCAAGGCCTTGGATGGGTCCAGGTTGGATGCCAGCATGCCTTGCACCATCGGCATCTGCATGTTCATGAACTGCTTCCACATATCCGGCGTCAACGCCTGCGACTGCTCGCTCATGCGCGACTGCACGTCCACCAGCGTCTGCATATTCTTTTCCAGGTAACCACCCATGAAACCTTGCATGGTGTGACCGTAGAAGCGAATCACGTTCGACAACACCGGCGCCGTGAACATCGGCGAACCGTTTGCCTCCTGCTCCAGGATGATCTGCAGCAGAATGCTGCGCGTCAGGTCTTGACCCGTCTTTGCATCGACTACAGCGAACGGTTCACAGTCCATGACCAGTTGCCTGACCTCGGCCAGCGTGATGTAGGCCGAACTATCGGTGTCGTACAAACGCCGATTGGGATACTTCTTGATGACCCGTTTGTCCTTGCCGGGGGTCTGCGCGTCTTTGCTGCTCATTGCGGGGTTCCTTCGGACCTGACTGCGGCTCGCGTAACCGGAACATGCTGGCGAAACATCTGGACAGCGGGGCTGCGCGCGAAACCCCGGATGCTCCAAGGGTCCAGGACAGGACCCTCGCTGGCGGCGGACCGCGCAAGCACGGGTTTACCCCGCCGCCATTGTAATGGCGCATCCCGTCGACGCAGAAATGACCGAAACAGCCATAAAAAAAGGCATCCGAAGATGCCGATGTTCAGGATTCCATGGTGGGCGCGATTGGACTCGAACCAACGACCCCCACCATGTCAAGGTAGGAAATTGGCACTTTGTTGGAGTTTGCCGGACGTCGTTTTCACTCTGTACAAAGGGAAATTATGTCCGTTAGCGTCCAACAATATGCGATACGCCTTTCCGTACTTTTCCGTACATCGAGAAAACACCATGTCACACCCGATCAGTACCGTGTCCGAGCAAAACTCAAGGCCCGCCGCGAGCCCTACTGGCATCGACTGAACAAGGGCTTCTACTTTGGGTTTCGCAAGATGACGCCGACAAGCCAGGGCCAGTGGATCATCAGGTCGATGGACGGCAACGCGGGCAAGGAGACGTACAAGACGCTCGGCGAGTTTGCCGATGTCGCGCCGGCCGACCGCTTTGATGCCGCCTCCAAGGAAACCGCAGGCGACTCGCAAGTTCACGGTTCTTCTGCGCAAAGAGCACATGCTGGCGCTCGGTTCAAATGATGTCGAGATAGTCATTGGCTGGGTTGAAGCCGCTGGGCGTGCGGGTGGACGTGTTGGGATTGCGTTGCGTGACGACTGTGTAAGTGGCATCGTTGAGCGTAGAGAGCGAAAACAGGGCGGTCAGGTAGTCCTTTGCGCGTTGCGCATCGTGGTCGAAATCCCTGGGATGCAGTCCAGGAACATACAGGCGACGCTTGTCGGCGCTTGCAACCGAATCTCCGGCTCCACTCGCGGGCGATGCCTCTTTGCGCCGGACGAAGTCGAGGAAATCAACGCCTTGCAGCAGTCGCGAGGCCGTGGTTCCGACTGCGTGCATTGCAAAGGATGCTTGCTAGCCAAAACTGGCACCCGTCATACCCGCGTTGAAAACAGGTCGATAAGATGTCGGCCAGCAAGTGCTGTTAGGGTCCAGACACAACTCCGGGCGGGAATTGCCACCGATCACAGTAACCGCGTCCGAGCGCTCAGCAGGCCAAAAAACAAAAGCGGATTTTTTTCAAAGCGAGATTCTGAAGGACGGGTGACGATGTACGAAACCCACCGCCCGCGCGACCCAGTCTAGCGGCGACTGAATTTCTGTGCGGTCTCGCGCAGCAGCTGCACCAACCGCTGCGCCTGCGCCGGCAGTGCCGCGTCGCGCCGCGTGGTGATGCCCACATGGCGCTGCCACATGGAGCCCACGCCCTTGAGCGGACGCAGCAG
>JBBRVD010000024.1:0-30034 GCA_038247175.1 Burkholderiales bacterium
GATGCCGCGGGGCGCTACGGCCCAGCGCGGCGACGAGATGGCGGCGATCGAAGCGGTGCTGCATGCACGCCGCACCGATGCGCGCATCGCCGACTGGCTGGACCAGGCCCGGCCAGGCGATGCGGCCGGTCGCCGCGCGCTGGAACTGATCAACCGCAGCTATCGCAGGAACGCCTGCATTGCGGCCCCACTGGCCTGCGAGATCGCTCGCACCACCTCGGTCGCGCAAGGCCTTTGGGCCCAGGCCAGGGCCCAGGACGATGTGGCGCTGTTCCTGCCGACGCTGCAAAAGGTACTGTCACTCAAGCGCGAAGCCGGGCAGGCCTTGTCGGCAGGTGGCTTCGGGGCCGACGCCTACGACGCGCTGCTCGACGACTACGAGCCCGGTGCCACTGCATCCAGCATCGCCGCGATGTTCGACCGGATGCGGCCACGTCTGATGGCACTGCGGGAACGCGTGCTGGGCGCGAGAATCCAGCCCGCCGCGCTGCACGGCCGATTTCCGCACGCCGCCCAACTGGCGCTGGCGCGCGAGATGGCAGACGCCTTCGGTTACGACTGGAATCGCGGCCGGCTCGACCTGGCGGTGCATCCGTTCTCGTCCGGATCGGGCGACGACGTGCGTATCACGACGCGGGTGGTCGAGAACGACCCGTTCAACTGCCTGTATTCGACCCTCCACGAGACCGGTCATGCGTGTTACGAACAAGGCATAGCCCCCGCGCACCGGCTGACGCCGCTGGGTCAGGGCGTGTCGATGGGGGTACACGAAAGCCAGAGCCGCATCTACGAGAACCAGCTCGGGCGTTCGCGCGCGTTCACGCACTGGTTGTTCGGTCGCATGCGAGCCCACGCCGATGGGTTCACCCCGGCATCGGCAGACGACTTTTATGCCACGGTCAACCGGGTGCAGCCAGGCTTCATCCGTACCGAGGCCGATGAGATCCAGTACAACCTGCATGTCATGATGCGCTTCGACCTGGAACGCGCGCTGGTCGACGGCTCGCTTGCCGCAGGCGACCTGGAACAGGCGTGGAACCAGCGCTTTGAAAAGGACTTCGGCCTTGCGGTCGATCGGCCGTCGAACGGCATGCTGCAGGACGTGCACTGGTCGGTCGGTCTGTTCGGATACTTCCCGACCTACACGCTGGGTAACGTCTATGCCGGCTGCCTGCACCAGGCGCTGCGCAAGGATGTGCCGGAGCTCGACTCCAGCCTGGCGCGCGGAGTGGCCAAGCCCGCCACCGAATGGCTGCGCGAGCGACTTCACCAGCACGGCGCGTTGTTTCGCCCGGCCGATCTGATCGAACAGGCCTGTGGCCAGGCCCCGACGCCGGAGCCGCTGCTGGACTACCTGGAGGCCAAGTTCGGGCAGATCTACCGGCTTTGAAACCCGGTTGCACCCCCGGCCCCGATCGAAATTGCCTGCGCGCGGTATGCACCGCGCAACAAGTTGAACCGCCGTCCGGCGGCCCACCCGTGTCAGCCGCCAATCGAGCGCTGGGCAGACGGCGCCGTCGGCGCAGCCGCCACCGGCGCGCGCCACTGCTGCATCAGCTCCTGCCAATGGCCACGCGCGGCCACCAGGTTGCGCTCCTTCACGTGGCCGTAACCCTTGATCTTTTCCGGGATACGGGCGATCTCCACCGCCAATGCATGGTTGCCAGCCGTCAGCCGTGGCAGCAGCTCGTCGATGCTGGCACGGTATTCGCCGATCAAAGCCCGCTCGGACTGACGCTCCGCGCTGCGACCGAAGATGTCCAATGCAGAACCACGCAGGCCCTTGAGCCTGGCCAGCCAGCGGAATCCGGTCAGCATCGCCGGGCCGAACTTCTGCTTTTGCAATTCACCCTTTTCGTTGCGCTTGGCCAGCAGCGGCGGCGCCAGGTGGTAGTTCAGCTTGAAATCGCCTTCGAACATCGCGTTGACCTTGTCCAGGAACGCGGTGTCGGTATGCAGACGAGCGACCTCGTATTCGTCCTTGTACGCCATCAGCTTGAACAGGTAACGCGCCACGCTTTCGGCCAGTAGCGTCTTGCCGAGCACGCTTTCCGCATCACGTATCTTGTGCACATAGGCCTGGTACTGGTTGGCGTACGCCGCGTCCTGGTATCCGGTCAGAAATTCAACCCGCCGCGCGACGATGGTGTCGAGCGTCTCGCGTTTCGTGAACTGCAGCACCTGTGCCGGGGTCAGCAGCTTTTCGACATCGGGCCAATCGTGCGCGGCGCGGCGACCCCACTCGAAAGCCGCCTTGTTGTTGTCCACCTGCACCGCATTGAGTTCGATTGCGCGGACCAGCGATGCCCGGCGCAGCGGAATCCAGCCGCGCTGCCAGGCGTAGCCGAGCATCATCGGGTTGGTATAGATGCTGTCGCCCATCAGCTTGGTGGCAGCGGCATCGGCATTGAAAGCGCCCAGGCCAGCGACACCCACGGTCCTGGCGATCTCGCTGGCGCATGCGTCGGCCGGGTTCTGCCAGCTGCCGTCGCGCACGAACGCGGCGGTCGGCGTGCTGTGCGAATTGAGCGCCACGTGGGTGCGGCCTTCGCGCATGCGCAGCAGGGTTTCCTTGCCCGCGGCCACCAGCGGGTCGCAGCCGATGATCAGATCGGCCGCAGCCATGCTCACGCGCGTGGTGCGGATGTCCTGCTGACGCGCGGCGATCAGCACATGGCTCCAGGTCGCGCCGCCTTTTTGCGCCAGCCCGGCCGCATCCTGCGTGACGATACCCTTGCCCTCGATATGCGCCGCCATGCCCAGCAACTGGCCGATCGTGATGACACCGGTGCCACCGACACCGGCCACGATGATGCCCCAGACCTGGCCGTTGGCGGCGTCGAGCGTCAACGGCTGCGGCTCGGGTAACGCGCCGAGTTCGAACGGTGACAAGGCCTTGTCCTTGGACTTTTTCTTCAGCTGTCCGCCCTCGACGGTGATGAAACTCGGGCAGAAACCCTTGAGGCAGGACATGTCCTTGTTGCAGGTCGACTGGTTGATCTGGCGCTTGCGACCGAATTCGGTCTCCAGCGGCTCGACGCTCATGCAATTGGACTGCACGCCGCAGTCGCCGCAACCTTCGCAGACCAGCTCGTTGATAACAACGCGCTTGGCCGGATCGACCATGCTGCCGCGCTTGCGCCGGCGCCGCTTCTCGGTGGCACAGGTCTGGTCGTAGATGATGACCGTCGTACCCTTGATCTCGCGGAATTCGCGTTGCACCGCATCCAACCTGTCGCGGTGCAATACGGCGACGCCTTCCACCAGCTTGACGCCTTCGTATTTCTCCGGCTCGTCGGTGACGACGACGATCTTCACGGCACCTTCGGCGCGCATCGACTGCGCGATCTGCGACACCGAGTGCCCCTCGGCACGCTCGCCGATCTGCTGCCCGCCAGTCATCGCGACCGCATCGTTGTACAGGATCTTGTAGGTGATGTTGACCCCCGCGGCGATACTCTGGCGCACCGCCAGCAGGCCACTGTGGAAATAGGTGCCGTCGCCCAGGTTGGCGAACATGTGGGTGTCGGTGGAAAACGGCTGCTGGCCGACCCAGGGCACACCTTCGCCGCCCATCTGGGTGAAGCCGATCGTGCTGCGGTCCATCCAGGTGGCCATGAAGTGGCAGCCAATACCTGCCATCGCGCGGGAACCCTCGGGCACCTTGGTGCTGGTGTTGTGAGGGCAACCCGAGCAGAACCAGGGCTGGCGCTCGGCGCCCTGGACGCCGCCGCCGAGTTCGAGCACCTGCATGGCCTGCTCCTTGGCCCGCAGAATCGCCATCTGCGCGTCGATGCGCGCGGCCATGTCGGAACCCACCCCCATCTTTTTCACGCGCTGCGCGATCGCCCGCGCGATGAGTGCCGGCGACAGGTCGGCGTTCGCGCGCAGCAGCGTGTTGGCGCTCGGATTGGGCATCGACCACTCGCCGCCGGAGAAGTCGCCATCGCCCTCGTTGAACTTGCCATACACATTGGGCCGCACATCCGCTCGCCAGTTGTACAGCTCTTCCTTGATCTGGTATTCGATGACCTGGCGCTTTTCCTCCACCACCAGGATCTCCTGCAAACCGGTGGCGAAGTCACGCGTGAGTTGTGCCTCCAGTGGCCAGACCACACCGACCTTGTGCAGCCGGATGCCGAGCTGGCGGCAGGTCGCGTCATCGAGCCCCAGGTCCATCAGCGCCTGTCGGGTGTCGTTGTAAGCCTTGCCGCTGGCAATGATGCCGAAACGGTCGTTCGGTCCTTCGATCGCGTTGTAGTTCAGTCGGTTGGCCCGGATATAGGCCAGTGCCGCGTACCATTTGGTGCTGAACAGCCGCGCCTCCTGTTCCAGCGCATGGTCAGGCCAGCGGATATGCACGCCACCCGGGGGCATCTCGAAATCGGTCGGAACCACGATCTGCACCCGCTGCGGGTCGATCATCGCGGTGGCACTGGATTCGACAATTTCCTGGATCGTCTTCATGCCCGCCCAGACACCCGAGAAGCGGCTCATCGCGAAGGCGTGGATGCCCAGATCCAGGATCTCCTGTACATTGGCCGGGAAGAAAACCGGCAAACCGCAGGCCTTGAAGATATGGTCGCTCTGGTGCGCGGAGGTCGAACTTTTGGACACATGATCGTCACCGGCCACGGCGATCACGCCTCCCCAGGGCGTCGTGCCGGCCATGTTGGCATGCTTGAAGACGTCTGAAGTCCGGTCCACACCCGGACCCTTGCCATACCAGATGCCGAACACGCCATCGAAGCGGTTCGTGCCCGGTGGCGCAAAACCCAGTTGCTGGGTACCCCACAACGCGGTGGCTGCCAGCTCTTCGTTGACGCCCGGCTGAAACACGATGTGCTGCGCCTTCAGGTATTGGGATGCCTTGACCAGCGCCTGGTCGTACCCCCCCAACGGCGAGCCCCGGTAACCGCTGATGAAGCCCGCCGTGTTCTTGCCCGCCAGCGCATCACGCTGGCGCTGCAGCATCGGCAGCTTGACCAGCGCCTGCACCCCGCTCATGAAGGCGCGTCCGTAGTCAAGCGAATACTTGTCGTCCAGCGTGACGGTCTCCAGTGCCTTGCGAATATGTTCGGGTAGCGGTGCGTTCATGGCAGGCGGGACTCCTGGGATGGGGATGGTTCACGGGTTCGGCAAAGTGTAGGACCGATGCGCGGATATGTGTTTTCTTTCACAACGCCGGCGCCTGGGTCAGACCGCGCAGCCGATCGGGTCACGGTTTGGGCCAGAAAGCCCACAATTGCAAGGGCTGCTTGAGCCGTCCCGCAATCTCTCCGGCCTGGTCTCCCCAGCCGACGAAATAGTCGGCGCGCACCGCGCCGACGATGGCGCTGCCGGTATCTTGCGCCACCACCAGCCGCTGCAGTTTCAGTATCGGACCGCTCGAGGCCAGCCACACCGGTGTTCCATAGGGAATACTGCCGGGATCAACCGCAATCGACCGCCCCGGTGTCAGCGGCACACCCTGCGCACCCCGCGGACCGAACGCTGCATCAAACTCCGACAACGGCTCCTCGCGAAAAAACACGGTCCGCGGGTTGCTCCACAACATTTCATTGACCCGCTGCGGATTGAGCGCCACCCAGTTGCGGATCGAAGGCCAGGAGGCTTCACGTACCTGCTGCTGGTCGAGCAACCAGCGTCCGACGCTGCCATAGGGCTGGTCGTTGGTGGCGGCATACGCCAGACGCACCAGACGCAGCTGGCCGTCGGATTCGCGCAGTTGCAGCCGACCCGAGCCCTGGATCTGCAGCAGCAAGGCATCGACGGGGTTGGTCAGCCAGGCGATCTCCTGTCCGCGCAAGGCCGCCTTGGCCTCGGGCAGGGTCTCCATCTCCTTGCGCGTGAACCACGGCTTGCGCGCGGCCAGGCGCTCCGGCGGACGGTAAAGCGGAACGGCGTATTCGCCCTGCTGCGTGCGCGAGGCCAGCAGCACCGGCTCGTAATAGGCGGTCAGCAGCCCGTCGCGGGCGCCACCGACCAGCGGTTCGACCCGGTACGGCTGCAAACGCTGCATCATCCAGCGCCGTTGCTGCTGCGGCGATGCCAGGCTCAGCACGCGCACGTCCTGACACAAAGCGGCAAACGCAAGGCCGGGCCGCTCGCAACTCTTGAGCCACGCGTTCCAGGCCTCGTGCAGTGCATCGTCGGAGAAACCTGGCAACTCAGCCCAGCGCACGGGCACCCAGCGGCTCTTGGTTTGTAGCCGCACGGGCGGCAGGTCCGCAATGTCGTCATCGGGTGGCGCGTCCTGCCATGACGGCAGCGTCGGCGCTGCCGGCCCGGGCACGGGTGCCGGCGCCGCGGCTGGCACGGCCTGCGGCGACGCTGAAACGGGGACCGGGCTCGCACAGCCCACCAGCATTTCTACAATGCCGACACAGGCCAGTGCGACAACAGCGCGGCGCAGGAGTTGAAACATGGTGCTTATTTTGCTTGAAGCCTTGCTGGCCTTGCTGTTGCTGATCCTGATCGTCTGGTGGACCATGTTCTCAGGGCGCCGGGGCGGCGAGCTGCCAGACGAGGCAAGGCCTGACGCGGCCAAAGACCCGGCCCTGCCGCCGCCATCGGCTGACCGCGGCGACTCGCCGCCGTCTGCACCGCCCCGCTGAGCGGACCAGCGCGCCCCGCTGTCCAGACAGGCGGCTCACCGCGGCTGCAGCGCATTGGACAGGTCGAGCGCGGACTTGACCTTCATCTTGTCGAATATCCGAGCCCGGTGAACTTCGACCGTACGCACGCTGATCTGGAGCTGGTCGGCAATCAGTTTGTTGGGCAACCCGTCGAGCATCAGCCGCATCACGGCATATTCGCGTTCGGTCAACCCGGCCAGCATGCGGTCCATCGCCTCGCGTTGGGCCTGCAGGTGCAGCTGCCGGGCCGATTGCGCCAGCGCGAGTTCGACGCGGTCGACCAGTGCGTTGTCGGACACCGGTTTTTCGCAGAAGTCGAAGGCACCGCGCTTGACTGCATCGACCGCCGTCGGCAGATCGGCGTGACCGGTCAGAAAGATGACCGGGATCGCCTGGCACAGCCCGCGCTCGATCATGCGTTCGAACAACGCCAGCCCGCTCATGACCGGCATGCGAACGTCGAGCAGCAGGCAGCAGGCATGCGCCTGTCGGAAGCCCGCCTCCAGCATGGCATTGAAGGCGACCGCACCTTCGAAGGCCTGGCTGGGCAGGCCACGCGAGCGCAGCAGCCAGGCCAGGCCGGAACGCACACTGGCGTCGTCGTCGACGATGAAGACCGTCGCGTCGTGGGTCGGTTGCATCGCGGTATTGTCTTATGACGGCGCAAGCGCAGCATCAGACTCCTGCGCCGCAGCAGCTGCGTCGGCGGGGTCGGCCAGTGGCGCCAGCGGCAGTGTGAAGCGAAACACCATGCCTTGGGGCTGGTTCGGCCCGTAGGCCAGAAACCCGCCGTGCTGCTCGACAACGGTTCGGCACAGGCTCAGTCCCAGGCCCATGCCTTCGTCCTTGGTGGTGAAAAACGGCGTGAACAACTTTTCGGACACCTCGGGCGGGATCCCGGTGCCCGTGTCGGTGACCGACAACTCCAGCCAACCCTGGGCTTGGGCAGTACGCTCACTGGTTGGCGCACGACGGGCCTGCAACACCAGCTGCCGATGCCGGTGCGGGACCTGGTCCATGGCCTGCATCGCATTGCGGGCCAGGTTCAGCAGCACCTGCTCGACCATGGTGCGATCGCACAGCAGGCCGGGCAGATCGTCGTCGGCTCGCACATGGCAACGCACACCCAGCTTGCGCGCCTGCAACTCGATCAGCGGCAAGATGGCGCCGAACAGGTCGCGCACACGCACGACTTCACGCACGCGCTCGCGCCGGCGCACGAAATCATGCACGCTCCTGATGATCTTGCCGGCGCGTTGCGCCTGGTCGGCAATATGACGCAGGCCCTCCTCGACCAGCCGGGTCTCCTCCGGTGGCAGTGCCAGGCTGGCGCCTGAACCGCCCGATACCGACCCGGGCATAGCGTTGTGCAGCATGTTGATCGAGCCATTGGCATAACTGGCAATGGCCGCCAGCGGCTGGTTCAACTCGTGGCTCAGCAGCGACGCCATCTCGCCGATCGTGGCGAGCCGCGCGGTGGCCTGCAGCCTCTCGCGCGAGGCGCGCGAGATCTCCTCGATGCGGCGCTGCTCGCTGACGTCCAGTAAGGCGGTCATCCAGCCGGTCTGCACGCCCTGCGCGTTGATCAGCGGCGCCTCGATGATCAGCACCGGAAAACGCGATCCGTCCTTGCGCACGAACACCGACTCGAAGCCTTCGCGTGGCGGCTGGCTGCCATGCAGCCGCGCCTGTAACCGCTCCTGGTATTCGTCGAACTGCTCCGCCGGCCAGTACGGTACGGCCATGCCAGCCAAAATCAGCTCCTGGGCGCTGAAACCCACCATCTGGCAAAACGCCGGGTTGACATAGGTGGTACGGCCTTCGAGATCGCGCGCCCGCAGTCCGGTGACCAGCGAGTCCTCCATGGCCTTGCGAAACGCCAGCGCATCCGCGAGTTCGCGCTCCGCGCGCAGCCGCCGGCGCATGTCGCGCGCGAGAAAGATCAACACCGCTACCAGGCCGATTGCCATCGCCACCACCATCGCGGTCAGGAAGTTGGGGAACAGGGCCGGCGTGCCACGCCAGCTGTCGAGTCGCAGCACAAGCGCCTGACCCGGCAGCTCCAGCGCATGCTGGGCACTGAAGGTGCGGTTGCCGCTGCGCGTGACGCCGTGAAATGCCAGGCGCGTGCCATCGCGGTCGGAAAATGCGACGTCGTAGGCACGTGCGAAGGGTTCGGCGACCATCTCGTTGAGGATCTCGCCCAGCGCATAGGTCACGACCAGATAGGTTTCGGTCGCACCACCCAACGGCAGACACAACTCGAGCAGCTTCTGGCGCTGCCCGTTCACGGCAACCTGAAGCTCGCTCGATGCATAGACTGGCCCGCGCGCGCTGCGCGCCTGGCGACAGGCAGCCTTCACTGCGCCGGTCAGTTGGGCCCGTTGCGCCCCCTCGAAACCGGCAGCCTGCAAGTCCGCATCCACCGCTGTCTCCAATTGAAGCTGCACATCGCGCACCTCGATGCGCAGCATCTCGCGTCGAGCGCGCAACAAGGCATTGGCCCCCAGCGTCCAGGGTTCGCCACGGTCCGCATCGAAACGCGGCATTGTCTGAAGGCTCTGCACATTGCGCGTCATGCCGCCGCGGATATCAGCCGCCACATCCACGGCGTCCCGCTCGATACGGTCCTGCAGCCGGCCAGCCTCGTAGCGTCCGGCCAGCCAGACCAGGGTCACCAGCAGCGCGGCCACCAGTGCGACCAGCGCACCCCACAAAACCCAGCGCCGTGTTGCGGACGCTGTGTCGCCAAACCGGCCCGACGCACTACTGCTCACGCAAGAACGCTCCGGGTTACGCGCCGCTGGAGATGCCCGCGAGGCGGCCCGACTGCGCTCACAGGACCCGGTGCTCCAGCGCCGGCAATTGCAGCCGCACCTGCTCCAGCCGTGCGCGGGTCATCTCGGCGACATCGACGCCGTCGCCCTCGTCTCGCCGGCACAGGATCTCGCCCCAGGGATCGATCTGCATGCTGTGGCCCCAGGTGCGGCGGCCGTTTTCGTGCAGACCACCCTGGGCCGGTGCAGCGACATAGGCAAGGTTCTCGACCGCCCGCGCGCGCAGCAGCATCTCCCAATGCGCCATGCCCGTGGTCCAGGTGAAGGCGCTGGGCACCAGCAGAAGATCCGCGCCGGCCTGCGCGTAAAGCCGGTACAGCTCCGGGAAACGCAGGTCGTAACACACGCTCATGCCGATCGTCCAGCGATGGCCGTCGCGCGAGGGCAGCGAGAACAGCACCGGCTCGTGCCCGCGCTGCAGTACCCGGGACTCGTCGAATCGCTCCTTGCCATTGTCGAAGCGAAACAGGTGAATCTTGTCGTAACGCCGGACACACGCGCCGGCGGGGTCGAACACCAGGCAGCTGTTGGTGACACGCTGCTCCCGGTCCTCCCGCGAACCCTGCTCCAGTACCAGCGGCAAGGTTCCGCCGACGATCCACATGTCCAGACCGCGGGCGGCGTCGGACAGGAAGCGCTGAATCGGGCCATCGCCAAACGGCTCGCGGATGCACAGCTTGTCGGTGTCGCGGTGGCCCAGCAGGCAGAAATACTCCGGCAGCACCGCGAGCTCGGCGCCGGCTGCCGCGGCCTGCACCAGCAGCTGCCCGGCCCGATCGAGATTGGCCTGCAGGCCGGCTGCGGAGACCATTTGCAGGGTGGCGACTTTCATTGGGCGGTCCCTTTCATCGGCCGGTTATGCCGGCCGGTGCGGTCCTGTCTGCGGCCGCCGGCTTTTTGTCTACCCGCTGGATACGCGGCTCGACCCAGCTACCGTCGATATGGAACTCCTGTGTGGCTGCCTCCATCAGCGGCTTGCGCAAGACAAACTGAGCCAGAAACGACCCGAGTCCCAGCGCAGGATTGATCGCAGCGGCGATCAGCGAAGCGGTGCCGGCGTTGATTTCGGGCACCACCACGACCCGGATATCCTGCGTCTCGCGGAACAGGTCCGCGTGTCCGTCCATCAGCACGGCAGCATTCACACCCTTCATCTGCAGGTTGTCCGAGTAGGCGATGCCTTGCTCGATGCGCACATCGCCGCGGAAGAAGTCGAACACGAAACCCTCGCTGAAGACGTCGCGGAAATCCAGTGCCAGGCGGCGCGGCAGTGATTGCAGGCTGAGCACGCCCAGCAGCTTGGCCAGCCCCGGATCGGCCTTGAGGAACTGACCGCCTTCGATGTTGACGTTGAATGTGCCGGACAAGGAGGCATAGTCCAGCGACAAGGGCGACCCCACCCAGGCCACCTGCCCCTGCATCTGGCCCTTGCCCCGGCGCACCAGATCCTTCATGCCGAAACGCGTCAGCAGGTCACCCGAATTCTGGATATCGAACTGGAAATTCATCACCGTGCGCCGCTGCGCCACGACGGCGCCGGACTGCGCCTGCAACGGCACCCAGTTGCCGGTGGCACGAAAGACGGCCTCTGGGGAGATCACGTCGAACCGGTTCAACCGCCATTCGCGACCGGCTGCTGCGCGGCCACTGACGGCGCGGTTGACCGCGTCGACCTCCAGGCGGCCGAGTTTCTTGCCGCGCAGCTCCAGTTCTTCGACCACGATATCGAGTGCGGGAATCGTTTGCGGCTGCTCGTCGAGCAGGGTCTCGACATCGCTGGCTGCCGACTGGGCCAGCGTCAGCCGCGACAACCGGGCATACAGTCGGCCAGCCCCCTGGCCGGCGGATGGCCGGTATTCCGCATATCCGTTGAGTTCCTGTGCATCGAGATTGACCCGCCATACCGGTCCGTCGCGCGAGCCGCCAGCAACCAGGTCGCGCAACGTACGCCCCGCCGCCGTGAAGGACCGTGCCCGCAGCGCGACGCTGCTCGGCCAGTAACCGCCGCCAGTACCGCCGTCGGCTGGCGCTGCGTCTGCGCCGACCTGCGCCAGCAGGCGATCCCAGGCATCCACGTCCACCGTGTCGAGGCGCACCAGGGCGGTCACGCCGTCGCGCGGCAATACAGCAGCGTCGGTGTCGACGGCACCCACGGCGATGGCGCCGCGCAATACGCGCGGCTCGGCGCCCGAGACATCGCGCTGGTAACGCACCGAGGCGATCCGGCCAAGCTCCAGCACCAGTTGGTCCTGTTGCCGCCCGGTGGCGCCCGTGACGCTCCCCCGCACCGGCGCCCACTCCAGCCGCAGCGGCAACGGCTGATCAGCCGGTTTGCCCAGTGGCGCCGGCAGGTTCAGCGCCATGCCCGCCAGGTCGCTGGTGATCGCGACCTCGGCTACGCCCGCGCGCAGGCCGACGCTGGCGTTGTAGGATGCCGCGCCCGTCAGCTGTTTGGCCAGGCGCGGCAAGAAGCCGAATTCATGTGCCTGGCGCAGGCCGTCGGCACTGGCCGTGCCCTGCAGCCGAAAGGCCATCGCCGGCCCAGTCCGCTCGGCGGCATTCGAGCCGGCGGCGGCGGCTTGCGATCCACCATCGATGCGCACATCGCCTCCCAGCATGCGGGCCTGCACACCGGAGACGCTGAAGCCAACCTCGGTGAAAGCCACCGTGCCGCGCGCGCGCGCCAGGCGCGGCAGGTCCGGCGCGACCTGCAGATCGTTGCCCTGCAGCAGAATGCTGCCCAGCACCCGGGTGCGCTCGACATCGTCGAGCGGCACGTCCAGCCTTAGCCGCAACTCGGCCGGGCCGCTCGAAGAGATACGGGATACCGCCTGGTCGGTCAGTTCACCCACCGGTGAGTTGTTCGCAAAACCCAGCAGCTCCGGCAATGGGCCACGTGCCTCCAGACTGATCGATACCACGCCGCGCGCCAGGTCGGGGATCACGGCATCGGCCCGGGTGATCTGCAGTGTGGGCGAGCCCGCCAGGCTGGCACTTACATCCCGGACCTGCAGGCTCTGGCGATCGATGACCAATGCGCCGGACAGGCGCGTCGCTGCCGGCCACGCACGGCTGTCGGTCGATTGCAGGCGGCGCGGAATATAGGCCAGTGTGGCGCCGCTGATCTGAGCCGATATCAGGAAGTCTCCCTGGCTCGCATCGGCGAAAGGCACATCCCACAGATCGCCCTTGACCTTGAAGCGCACATCGGCCGCAGAGCCCGCTTGCACCGCGTCGCGCACATAGTGCCGTGCCTGCGGCTCCATGACCAGCGGCAGATAACGGTACACGCGGGTCCCGTTGGCCCGCGTCAGCTTGCCCTGCAGGTCGAGCAGTCCGGGAAAACGCGAGCGCCCCAGTGAACGGGCTGGATCGCTGGTCTGCCATTTGAGCTGCAGTTCACCCTCGGTGTCCTCATTGCCGAACTGCAGCCGGGGCACTTGTACCAGCATGGCGTTGCCCCGCAGCTGCCAGCTCAGGTCACCGGCCAGGCGCTTGAACGGCACCTGGGCCTGTTCGAAAATGCCCGGCAGATCGATGCTGCCATCGCGCATCGCCAGGTTCGCCTTGCCACCGGACTCGCTCAACGAAAACGCCAGGTCCAGGCCCTGAATACCCGGAGTGCCGATCGACACGGTCGAGCCTACCGGTGCGCCACTGGTGTCTGGAACCGACCGCAGCGAAAGCCCTTGCACCCGTCCGTCGGCCTGGTAGGTGGCGTCCCGTCCCGCGCCTGCTTGCTGCCACTGCAGGCGGATCGACTCGACCAGACCGGTCGGGTGATGCCGTGTCAGCGCCTTGTGCACCTCGGTGTCGAGCGGAAGCCGGCCGGCAATCTGCGCCAGCGCGCCCAGGTCCAGCCGATCGGCCTGCAACTCGACCGACGCCGGCCGGCTGGAGGTCGGCAGCTGCTGCTTCAGGCTCAGGTTGCCACCAGGCCAACGGATGCCGTCCTGGGTCTGGAAAGCGAGGTCATGGGTGGCGAAATCCCGCGCGTCGGCGGCGAAACGGCCGCTCAGGCGCCCCGACACGGTCGCCAATTGCAAGGGCTGCAGGGCCGGATCCAGCCGCACCGCCACCTGGCCCAGCGCCAGGTCGGCAGTGGCCGAGGTCACCCGGCCGCGATCGATGTCGATCCACGCGCGGACTGCGCCATGGCCCTGGTCGATGTCGATTCCCGGATCCGCATATTGCTTGAGTCGCGCAACATCGATGCGCGCAAATTCGGCAAACAACTGCCCCGTCCACTCCTTCCAGCGGCCATTGTCCAGCGTCAGGAAAGGTTGCTCGAATCGCGCCATGACCTGGAAACGGTCGCCCCACGGCACAGGCGGCGTCGCATCCAGTCGCAGCTCGTGCACACGGGCTCGGTTGCGCAGCACCATGTCGACCGACTGCAATGCCAGCGCCGGCATGGCGCGCATTTCGTCGGTCCAGACGACAGACCCGCGTCGGATGACGAATTCCGGCTGCGAGAAGATCCGGTCCAGCAGCGCGTCATCGGACTGCGGTCCCCCGCCCCGGGACAGGTCCAGGCCGGCAACCCGGATCCGGCCATCGGAAGAGCGGCGCACGTCGAGCATCGGGCTGTCCACCAGGATCTGGTCGAACGTGCGGTTCAGGAGCGAACGGGGCGACAAGGAGACCAGGACGCGGGGCAGACGCAGCGCCTCGCGGCCCTGGTCGTCGTACAGCCGCACGTTGCCGAGCTCGAACGCCGGTAAAAAGCTGGTGGAATATGCGGTGATCGATTCAACGCGCACCGGCATCCCGGCGAGCCGGCTGGCAGTAGCCTCCAGCTGCGGGCGCAGCTCACCGATTCGCGGCACAATCACCAGATGAAGGGCCCCCCACGCCGCCCCGAACAGCATCCATGCGAGCAACATCAGAGCCAGTGACCAGCGGGCCACGAACGCCAGGCTTCTCAATAGCCGTGTCGGTGTTGGTTCTGATGTCAGTTCATTCATCGTACGTGTGCGATCGACACAGGAATTATGACCGCCAAGCTTGAAGAAGGTGGCCTTGGGGCCGTTGCCGAACAGGCAGAGAAACATTGCGGCGGTGGGGCCTTGATGGCGGTGCCGGCATTGTCGCAATACTCCCGTTTCGGCCAGCGGGTGCGTCGGCGCTACCCGTCCGAACGTGCCTTGCTCGCCGCCGGTCTGCCCTCGCGCGCCAGCTTTGAGGCCGTGTTCAACCAACTTGCGGTGGACGGCGCCGATCGTGGCTCTGCGCTGCGCATTGTGCGACAGGTCGTGCTGGAACGGTTGATGACGCTTGACTGCGATGGACAGGCCACCGTGCAGCAGGTCACGATGACGATGACCGAACTGGCCGAATTCGCGCTGGATATGGCCTGCAACCATGTGCTCGGACAACTCGACGACCAGCACGGCGCGCCACTGGGCACCGACGGTCAGCGGGCTCAGCTCTGGATTGTCGGCATGGGCAAGCTCGGAGGGCGCGAACTCAACGTGTCAAGCGACATCGACCTGATCTATGTCTATGACCAGGATGGCGAGACTGCCGGCACGGCACTGGGGCGGGGCAAGATATCGAATCAGGAGTATTTTGGCAAGGCTGTGCGCGCCTTGTACGTGCTGGTGGGCGACACCACCGAACACGGCTTCGTGTTCCGGGTCGATCTGGCACTGCGGCCCAATGGCAACTCCGGCCCACCTGCGATCTCCCTTGGCGCCCTTGAGGAGTACTTCCATGTCCAGGGTCGGGAATGGGAACGTTTCGCCTGGCTCAAGAGCCGCGTGATCGCGCCGACCCGCCATGTCAGCGAAGGATCGGCGGGCAACCTGCGCCCGACCGTGCTGCCGTTCGTGTTCCGGCGTTATCTGGACTACAACGTTTTCGACGCCTTGCGGATCCTGCACCGGCAGATCCGGGAACACGCCGCGCGGCGCAGTTCCGGTCGCCCCGAGCGCACCAATGATGTCAAGCTCTCGCGCGGCGGCATCCGCGAGATCGAGTTCATCGTGCAACTGCTGCAGGTCGTTCGCGGCGGCCAGTTCCCCGAACTGCGCACCCGCGCCACGCTCGATGCCCTGCCGCGGCTGATGCGCGCCGGGCTGATGTCGCAGGACACGGTCGACGCCTTGTCGGCAGCCTACCTGTTTCTGCGCCAGCTGGAGCACCGGATCCAGTACCTGGACGACCAGCAGACCCATGTGCTGCCGACCCGTGATGACGACCTGCACTGGTTGGCCCGCGCAATGGGACATGCGTCGTCTGGCGCGTTCCTGGCCGAACTCGACCGGCATCGGGAGTTCGTCGCGCATGAGTTCGACGCCCTGCTCGGCGGCGGCAAGCCGGACTGCAAGTCCTGCGGCAGCGCGAGCTCGGCCCTGGCCTCGACGACCGGCTTCGAGGATTTCCTGGCGACACTGCCGACCGGACTGCGCGAACGCGTGGCCGGCTGGCGCAACAACCCGCGGTTCCTGGCCTTGCGTGACGAGTCACGGATGCGCCTGTTCCGGCTCATCAGCCGCACCGTGACCTGGATCGCCGAGACCACGATCACCGAAGAGGCGGGCGTTCGGCTGGCGGACTGGATCGAGCCGCTGCTGCGCCGCGAGAGTTACCTGGCACTGCTGCTCGAGCGCCCCACCGTGCACCAGCGGTTGCTGCGGCTGCTGGGCAATGCCAAGTGGCCGGCCCGTTACCTGTTGCTGCACCCGGGCGTGATCGACGAGCTGGCCAACCGCGCCATGCTGTCAGAACGTTTCCAGCCGGCGGAATTCGAACATGAACTCGAGCAGCGCCGCAGCGCGCTGCACATCACGGAGGAAGACGACGACGAGACCCTGCTCAACCTGTTGCGGCGCGCGCACCATGCCGAAGTATTCCGCACGCTGGCGCGCGACGTCGAAGGGGTGCTGACGGTCGAGCAGGTTGCCGATGACCTCAGCGCGCTCGCGCAGTCCATTCTGCGCGTCACAGCGCGCTGGTGCTGGAGTCGGCTCAAGAACCGGCACCGCGACACGGCGCAGCTGGCCATCATCGCTTACGGCAAGCTCGGCGGCATGGAGCTGGGCTACGGCAGCGACCTGGACATCGTCTTCGTCTACGAGGACGAGGACGAGCGATCCGCCGAAACCTACGCGACCTTCGTGCGCAAGCTGATCAACTGGCTCACCGTCAAGACGGGCGAAGGCGACCTGTACGAGATCGATACGGCGCTGCGCCCGAACGGCAACTCCGGATTGCTGGTCACCAGTTTCGAAGCCTTCGCCGCCTACCAGCAGAAACGCGGCAGCAACACGGCCTGGACCTGGGAACACCAGGCCATGACGCGCGCACGCTTCGTGCTCGGCGACGACACGATGCGCACCCGTTTCGATGCGATCCGGCGCGGCGTCGTCACCGCTCCACGCGATGCCGACGACCTGCGCGCGGAGATCGTTGCGATGCGCGAGAAGGTGCGCGCCGCGCACCCGGTCCGCGAAGGACGGTTCGATGTCAAGCACAGTCCAGGTGGCATGGTTGATGTGGAGTTCGTCGTCCAGTACCTGGTGTTGTCGCAGGCGGCCCGGCACGACGAACTGGTGACCAACGCCGGCAATATCGCGTTGCTGCAGCGCGCCCAGGCGACCGGACTGCTGAACGACGGTGTCGGTACGGCCGCCGCACAGGCCTACCGGGCGCTGCGCCGGGTGCAGCACCATGCGCGCCTGAACGAGGAACCGACGCAGGTGGCAGCGGGGCAACTCGATGCGCATCGCGACGCGGTGCTGGCGTTGTGGAATGCCGTATTCGGCGCACCGACCCCGCCGGCGCAGCCATGAACCTGGTCCAGGTCCCTCACGAGTCGATCGTGATCGGCCAACCGTTGGTGTTTTCGTTGCGCGACGAGACCGGCGCGCTGCTGGCGCGCAAAGGCTACGTCATCGTGTCTCGGGACGACCTGGAGGCGGTACGCGGGCGCGGCAAGGGTTTCTTCGTCGATGTCTCCGAGTCCGAGCAACACCAGAAGGCCTTCGTCGGCAAGTTGCACGAACTGGTGCGCGACGAACGCACGCTGGGCAAGATTGCGCAGGCGCAGCTGACTGTCCGCGAATTGACCCCGGCGCGCAACCGCACGTTGGGCGACGAACCTGACTGGCTCGACCTGCAGGTGCAGGGCAACCGCCTGCTGCGAGACCTCGATGGCGAGCATTTCGCCGATGCGCTGGAACGTCTGCATGCGCGCCTGAGCCAGCAGTCCCGGCGCAACCCGGACGGTGCACTGTTCGCGCTGTTTCACCTAGCGGCCAGCGAAATCGAGCTCTACAGCGCCACACATTCCATGCTGGTCAGTGTGATCTGCAGCCTGGCCGCGCGCGACGTGCTGGGCTGGCCGCCGGAGATGGAGGAAACCCTGTGCAAGGCCGCTCTGACGATGAACATCTCGATGACCGAGATCCAGGACCAGCTGGCCTCGCAGAGCGATCCGCCGACGCCGGCGCAACGTGAGCTGATCGAACGGCACGCGAGCCGGTCTGCCGAGTTGCTGCGCAGTTTTGGCCTGAGAGACGCCGATTGCCTGGAGGCGGTGCGCGATCACCACAATACCGGCCCCGGCGCAATGGGTTCGCGCAGTCGCGGCCAGCGCATGGCGCGGCTGCTGCAACGGGCCGACAAGTTCGCAGCCCATCTGTCGCCGCGCGCCTCGCGCCGGCCCGACTCGGCGGCAGCAGCGATGCAGGCGATCTATTTCGACGAGGAACGCGCCATCGACGAGGCCGGAGCCGCACTGATCAAGGCCGTGGGTGTGTACTCGCCCGGAGCCTTGGTGCGGCTGGCCAACCAGGAGATCGCAGTCGTGGTGCGGCGCGGCGCCAACACCACCATGCCGCGCGTGGCGGTGCTGGTCAACCCGCAGGGCATCGCCACCGGCGAACATGCGATCCGCGACACCAGCGCGCGGGACTTCCGCATCGTCAGCGGCGTCGCATTGGGCGAGTGCAAGGTCAAGATCCAGCTCGACAGAATGCTGGCACTGACCAGCGGCCCCCTCGCTTCAGGCCGGACCTGGTAGCGCGCCCGCCATATCCTGCGTCTGCTGAGTCTGCTGCGCGATTTCGCGGCCGAGCTCCCTGCGGTATTTGTTGAGTTCCTGCACCGTCGCAAAGCTGCGGTTGAACAGCAGACTGAGGTTATGCAGGATGCGTTCGACGACACGGGTCTCCCAGCTCGCGTCGAACTTGATCTGCTGGTCCAGCCAGTGTTCGAGCCATTGCGGATCGGGAACCCGGCTTTGCACCGTGTCCTTGGGAAACAGCGACTTGTTCACATGCAGGTTGGTCGGATGCATGGCCTGCGCAGTACGTCGTGCGCTGGCCATCAGCACGCCGACCTTGGCAAACGCGCTCTTGGCCTCGAGTCCGAACCGACCGATCGCCTGTTTCATGTATTTCAGGTAAGCCCCGCCATGACGGGCTTCGTCCTGGCTGAGCTTGGTGTAGATCTGCTTGATGACCGGCTCGGTATGCCATTGGCTGGCGCGGCGGTACCAGTGGTTGAGCCGGATCTCGCCACAAAAATGCAGCATCAACGTTTCCAGCGCCGGTGCCGGATCGAACTCGAAACGCACGTCGTGCAGTTCGGCTTCGGTTGGCACCAATTCCGGGCGGAAGCGACGCAGGTACTCCATCAGCACCAGCGAGTGTTTCTGCTCCTCGAAAAACCAGATCGACATGAAGGCCGAAAAATCGCTGTCGTGGCGGTTGTCGCGCAGAAACATTTCGGTCGCCGGCAGGGCTGCCCATTCGGTGATCGCATTGAACTTGATCGTGCGGGCCTGCTCGTCGGTCAACTTGTGTGCATCGAAGTTGTCCCAGGGAATATCGCGCGCCATATCCCAGCGCACCGATTCCAGTTGCTTGAACAATTCGGGATACAGCATGAGGTCCTTCTGAAAAGTGGCATGTCCACGGACGAGAAAACAAATCAATTTTAGTGCGGGCACCAAGACAAATGTGATTGCAGGGTGACCTGCGCCCAAGCTTGCGCGGCAAATCCGCAAGCTAATCCCACGCGAGGCAGCGGTGTCGACCGGTGGCAAAAACCCTGCGTGACTAAAGGTAATGAAAACCTGAAAATACTGACTGGTCAACAAATTACCGACAAGTCTATAATCTTTCCCATGAGTTTCACTTCAGCACTATCCTTCCCGGCGCGTTGGCAACCACCTTGTCGGAACTTGTCCGGCCCCGCGCGACTCTGTACGGAGCAGGCGCGCTGGAAATGGGCGCCCAAACTGGCTTTCCTGCTGCGAAGCCGCCGAAGCGGTTCAAGTTTCGGTGCAATTTCGGGGTCGTTCTCTTCCTCCCCCTTGTTGACTCCGGGGCGCTTCGCAGCAATTTTGTCTGCTGGACGGCTCGACCGGCGCTGTCCATGAAAGTGGCCATCGTCGGCTCGGGCATCGCCGGTTTGTGCGTGGCCCATCGGCTGCGCAACCACGCTGCGGTGACGATATTCGAAGCCGGCGACTACTTCGGCGGTCACACCCACACCGTCGACGTTGAAATGCCGATGCACGGCCGTATGGTGCGTCACGGCGTGGACACGGGTTTCCTGGTGTTCAACGAGCGCACCTATCCGAACCTGATTGCGCTGTTTGCCGAGTTGGGCGTGCATACCAGCCGCTCGGACATGTCGTTCTCGGTTCAGGCCCATGACTCAGCCAGTGGGCGCCATCTGGAATGGAGTGGCAGCTCGTTTGACAGCGTGTTTACGCAGCGGCGCAATCTGGTCAACCCGCGATTCCTCGGCATGTTGCGTGACCTGGGACGATTCAATGCGCTGACCCAGCGCGTCGCGCGCGATGGCTCGGAGGCCCAGTTGCAACAGCCGCTGGGAGAATTCCTGCGTGAGCACGCGTTCGGCGTGGCATTCTGCGACTGGTATTTCATGCCCATGGTGGCCTGCATCTGGAGCTGCCCCAAGGCACAGATGCTGCAATTTCCGGTGGCCACCATGATCCGCTTTTGCCACAACCACGGTCTGAACCAGGTCAGCAACCGACCGCCATGGTGGACGGTGACGGGCGGAGCCCGGCATTATGTCGACAAGATCCTGGCGCATGTCCATGACAAGCGGCTGAACACGCCGGTGCGTGCGGTGCGGCGCCTGGGCGCCGGCGCCGGCGTGACAGTCAGCACCGACCATGGTGAAGAGCATTTCGACAAACTGGTGCTGGCCACGCACAGCGACCAGTCGCTGGCCCTGCTGTCCGATGCCAGCCCGCAGGAACGCGCCACGCTGGGAGCGATCGGCTACCACCCGAACCGCGCCGTGCTGCACACCGACATTTCTGTTTTGCCGCGCCATCGACGTGCCTGGGCCGCGTGGAACTACGCATCCACGGCTGGAGCCGGCTCCGCGACGCAGGATGGCGCGGACACGGTCTGCCTGCACTACCTGCTCAACCAGTTGCAGCCGCTGCCATGGAGCCAACCGGTGGTCGTTTCGCTCAATCCGATTCGCGCGATCGCGCGCGAGCATGTCCTGGGCGAATACGCATACGCGCATCCGGTGTTCGACCGGCCTGCCGTCGCGGCGCAGGCGCAGGTCGGCGCTCTGCAAGGCGTGCGCGATACCTATTTCTGCGGCGCCTGGATGGGCTACGGATTCCACGAAGACGGTCTCAAGGCCGGACTCGATGTCGCGCGGCGACTGCTGGAAGCGCCCGAGCCGCGGCGCGAACATCAGCCACACGCGCTGGCATTTGCATGACAACGATCGTCACGAACCCGGCCGGCGGCATATCCCGCGCGCTGCCGGCTGCCGCCGCTGCGGTGTTGCCGATGATCGGCTTTGGCGAAGTGCGCCACACCCGCCTGCGCCCGGCGCACAACGCCTTTGCCTATCCAGGTTATTTCCTGATGCTGCCGATGCGCTCGATGCAGGATCCGGAACATCCCGCATCGCAAACCTGTCTGGCGCGCAACCGGCGCGCCGCGCTGAGCTTCTTCGACACCGATCACGGTGACGGCCGTGCGATGGTGTGCGGTGGCGCGCTGGCCTGGCTGGACGCGTTACTGGTGCAGCACGGCGTCGCGGATGCCACCGGCGAAATATGGCTGCACTGTTACCCGCGGGTGCTCGGATACACCTTCAAGCCGGTCAGCTTCTGGTTTTGCCATCGCGCTCCACACGACCAGGGCGGTGCCCTGCGCGCCATCGTTTGCGAAGTCAACAACACCTTCGGCGAGCGCCACTTCTACCTGCTCGACCAGCCCCGCTGGGGTATCCGTCTGGACGCGAACAAGCAATTCCACGTCTCGCCGTTCCTGCGCGTCGAGGGCCGCTATCACTTCAGATTCATGCGTGCGGGGCGCCCGGAGGGCGAACGCTGCGTGGCACGCATCGACTACGACGACGACAACGGCGCGGTGCTGCAGACCAGTGTCAGCGGAACATTGACGCCGGTCTCACCGCAATCGATGCGCCGTGCCGTATGGCGCCATCCCGCGATGACGCTGGGCGTGATCAGCCGCATCCACCTGCAGGCCGCACGGTTATGGCTCAAGCGGGTGCGATTCGTGCCCAAACCCGCGCCGCCAGTGCACACCGTGACCCGACAAGAACACCCCACCGTTTGAGACCACCCCTAACGATGACTGCCATGAACACCCGTACCCTGAACTACCCGACCGCCCTGCGCCACGCGCCCGCGGCTGCACGAAGCGCCATCCGGCTGCTCGAGCGCCTGCGCCACGGCAGCCTGACGGTGCAACTGCCCGACGGCACGGTACAGGTCTTTGGCGAAGCCACGCCGACCGAAACGTCCACGGGCAGCGGCGCCGCACAGCCGGGCGCCATGATCGCGCTGCGCAACTGGAACATGTGCGGCGCAACACTGCGCTCCGGCGACATCGGGTTTGCCGAGAGTTATATCGCCGGCGACTGGACCACGCCCAACCTGACCGACCTGATGCGGCTGTTCATCCGCAACCGCAATGAACTGGAGGACGTCATCTACGGCAGCTGGGCCGGGCGCGCCTTGTACCGGGTCCGTCACTGGCTGAACCGCAACACGCGGGCCAACAGCCAGAAAAACATCCACGCCCATTACGACCTGGGCAATGCGTTCTACAGCCTGTGGCTGGACGACACGATGAACTATTCGTCGGCGCTGTTCGAGGGCGATCATGGACGCAGCATGCGCGAGGCGCAAAACGCCAAAGTGCGCCGCGCGCTGCGCATGGCTGGCGTGCGTGTCGGCGACCGGGTGCTCGAGATTGGCTGCGGCTGGGGCGCTCTGGCAGAGATGGCAAGCACCGAATTCGGCGCTCGATTGACCGGAGTGACGCTGAGCACCGAGCAACTGGCATTCGCCCGTTCGCGCATGGCCGAACTCGCCCAGCCAGGAGGGGGCACCCCGGCTGCGGTCGATCTGCGCCTGCAGGACTACCGCGACATCGATGACGGACCTTTCGATGCCATCTGCTCGATCGAAATGGTGGAAGCGGTGGGACAGGCCTACTGGCCCACCTATTTCCAAAGCGTGCACCGGTTGCTCAAGCCCGGCGGGCGGGCCTGCATCCAGAGCATCGTGATCGACGACAGCCTGTTCGACCGCTATATCCGCTCGAGCGACTTCATCCAGCAATACATCTTTCCAGGCGGCTGCCTGCCATGTCCGCGCGAGTTCCGGCGCGAGGCGGCGGCCGCGGGCCTTGCGGTGGTGGACGAACTCGCATTCGGCCAGGACTACGCCGAGACGCTGCGCCGCTGGCGCCATGACTTCCTGGCCAACCGCGAGGCGATCGCGCAACTGGGCTTCGACGCCCGGTTCATGCGCATCTGGGAGTTTTACCTGGCCTATTGCGAAGCCGCATTCGACATGGCCAACATCGACCTGGTGCAGTACACGCTGGTCAAGAATCCATGACCGTGCAACAGCGACCCATCGACACGGCCAGCCCCACCCAATCTGGCGCGGCGGTAGCCTCCCGGGGCCTGCTTCGGCGCCAGGCCTTGCTGGCGATCGCTGCCACGCTGTGCGGCGGCGGTGCCTTCGGCAAGGACGCCCCGCCGGAAGTGCGCTCCGTGTTGCCGGCGGCAATTCTGTCGGGCAGCACCCGATTCACTTACTGGGGCTTTTCCGTCTACGACGCCAGCCTGTGGGTGTTGCCGGGATTTCAGGCACAGGCGTTCGCCCAACACCCGTTCGCATTGCACCTGCGCTACCTGCGCAGCTTCACCAACGCAACCATCACCGAGCGCTCGGTCGATGAGATGGCGCGCCAGTCCGGCGCCACGGCCGAGAGCCGTGCTTCGTGGCAGAAATGGCTGCGCGGCGCGTTTCCGGACATACGCTCCGGCGACCATGTCACCGGCATCAACCGCCCAGGCGAAGGCGCGGTGTTCCTGACCAACGGACGCCAGACCGGCCTGGTGCCGGACACGGAGTTCGCACGCCTGTTCTTCGGCATCTGGCTGGCGAGCGACACATCCGAGCCCGCGATGCGCCAGGCCTTGTTGTCGGGCCAGGCCGGGTCATGAGCGCCGCCGGGCCGCTCCCAAGGCGCTCAGCCCCGCAGTCCGCAGGACGAAGGGGTGTGCAATGAACCACAACGCGCCGATCACGCCGCGTCAGGGTCTCGCGTATGGGGCGCTGGGCCTGCCTTTGGCGTTCGTCGCCTTGCCTTTGTATGTGATCTTGCCCAACCACTACGCGACGACCTTCGGCATGCCGCTGGCCACGCTGGGCCTGATTCTGCTTGGCTCGCGGTTGTTCGACGCTTTCATCGACCCCTTGATCGGCCGCTGGTGCGACCGTCTGTTCGCGCGCTCACCAGCCCGGGTGCTGGCCATGGGCGCCCTGGCCGCGTTGGTACTGGCAGCAGGCTTCGGCCTGTTGTTTTTCCCCGCAACACGCGACCCGGCAGGACTGATGGTGTGGGCCAGCGCTTTCCTGGTGCTCACCTACGCCGCCTACAGCGCGCTGAGCGTGGCGCACCAGTCGTGGGGCGCCATGCTGGGCGGTGATGAAGCGCGGCGCAGCCGCATCGTGGCCTGGCGCGAGGGTCTGGCGCTGCTGGGCGTGGTGCTGGCGTCGTTGGCGCCGACCTTGCTCGGCCTGCCCATGACCTGGGTGCTGTTTTGCGTCTGCCTGGCGCTTGGCTGGTTGGCCTGGACGCGCGCACTTCGCCCGCGTACCCAGCCTTCGGCAAGACCCGCGGACATCTGGCTGCCGCTGCGGCGTCCCGAGTTCCGGCGCCTGCTCGGCATATTCGTGCTCAACGGCATCGCCAGTGCGATTCCCGCCACGCTGGTGCTGTTCTTCGTGCAGGACCGCCTGCTCGCTCCCCGCAGCATGGAGCCGGCCTTCCTGGGAACCTATTTCGTCTGCGCTGCCGCTTCGATGCCGCTGTGGTTGTTGCTGGTCGGGCGTATCGGCCTGGCGCGCACCTGGCTGTGTGGCATGCTGCTGGCCGTGGCCGCCTTTGTCTGGGCTGCGACGCTGGGCAGCGGCGACACGGTCGCTTTCCTGCTGGTCTGTGCGGCCTCGGGTGTCGCACTGGGTACCGACCTGGCCCTGCCCGGCGCCATGCTCGCCGGGCTGATCGGGCAAGCTGGCGATCGCGGCAGAGCCGAGGGCGCCTATTTCGGCTGGTGGAACTTCGCCACCAAGCTCAACCTGGCGTTGGCCGCCGGCCTCGCACTGCCGTTGCTGGCCGTGTTCGGCTACACCCCAGGCACGCGCGACGCATCGGCCCTGGGGGCCTTGACGATCGCCTACTGCCTGCTGCCGTGCCTGCTCAAGCTCGGCGCTGCCGCTCTGCTGTACCGGAACCGCCAACAATGGACTTCAAAGGGAGAACCCGCATGACCCAACTTGCCAATACCAGCATCAGGCCGCCACGGCGACGTTTCCTGAGGGCCGGTACCTCGGTCGCGGCCGCCAGTGTGCTGGCGCTGGCCGGTTGCGCCGCGCCAAACATCCAGGACTATGCATCGGAGAAGCCGGTGCTCGACCTGCGCAGCTATTTCAACGGAACGCTCGACGGTTACGGCATCTTCACCGACCGCGGCGGCAAGGTGGTGCGTCGCTTCACCGTGGTGATCCAGGCCAGCTGGTCTGGCGACCAGGGCGTGCTGGACGAGGACTTCATCTATTCCGACGGCACCAAGGAAAAACGCGTCTGGCGCATCACCCGGTTGCCCGATGGCAGCTACACCGGAACCGCCGGCGACATCGTCGGCCAGGCCCGGGGCGTGGCACGCGGCAACACGCTGAACTGGTCGTACACCATGGCCTTGCCAGTCGACGGGCGCGTGATCGAGGTGCAGTTCGACGACTGGATGTACCTGATGGACGATACGGTCATGCTCAACAAGGCCGAAATGAGCAAGTTCGGCATCCGCCTGGGCGAAGTCACGCTGGCGTTCAAGAAACGCGGATGACCATGATGCCAATCCTGCGCTGTGAACAGACCCCTGGGCCCGACCGATGCCGCTGAACCCTGCGATCCGCGACTGGCGCGGCAAGACCGTCTGGCTGGTTGGTGCATCCACCGGCATCGGACGGGCCACCGCCAGCTTGCTGCATGCACGCGGCGCACGCGTCATCGTGTCCGCGCGAAGCGCCGACGCGCTGGAGCAGTTCGCCACCGAACATGCGGGCGCACAAGCCTTGCCGCTGGACGTGACGGATCGCGCCGCGGTGCGCAACGCAGCGCAACAGATCATGCAGGACGGCGGCCTCGACGGTATGCTGTATTGCGCGGGGCATTACACCGCGATGGACGCAGACGCGATCGACCTGGACGACATGGTGCGCCACGTCGACATCAACTATGTCGGTGCACTGACGCTGCTCGATGCGGTGTTGCCGCAGATGCTGGGTTCGCCGCGGCGCCAGCCGTTTGTGAGCCTGGTCGGCAGCGTGGCCGGCTATGGCGGGCTGCCGCGCAGCCTGGCGTATGGCCCGACCAAGGCGGCGCTGATCAATCTGGCGCAGACCTTGTACCTGGGCCTGCGCGACAAGGGCGTCGGCGTGTCCATCATCAACCCTGGATTCGTCGAAACACCGCTGACCGCACAGAACAAATTCCGCATGCCGGCGTTGCTGACGCCGCAGCAAGCTGCCCAGCAGATCGTCAGGGGATGGGAGCGCGGCGCATTCGAGATCCATTTCCCGAAACGCTTCACACTCGCGCTCAAGCTGTTGTCGCTGTTGCCGTATGGGCTGTATTTCAAGCTGGTCGGTCAACTGGACCGCACCTGACAGCATGGCGACCCGTGAAGACGCGTTGCCGACCGTGGACATCGGCCACATGGTCCGGGTTTTCGAGACACTGACGGAATCGTCGATCGGCGAATTGCGCTCCATCTACGCGCCCGGCGCCCATTTCGCCGACCCGTTCAACGCGGTACAGGGCATCGAAGCGATCGAGCAGGTATTCCGCCACATGTTCGCCACGCTCGAGCGACCGCGTTTCGTCATTACCGGTTCGGTGGTACAGGCCGACCAGTACGTTCTGTTGTGGGAGTTCCGATTCCGCTTCCGTTCGTTTCGCACGCAAGTGGACCAGAGCGTACCCGGCGCAAGCCATCTGCGACTCGATGCCCAGGGACGCATCACGCATCACCAGGACTACTGGGATGCTGCGCACGGCCTGTACCAGAAGATGCCGCTGATCGGCGCGCTGATGCGCTGGTTGCGCCAGCGGGTCAACAGTGCAGCGTAGCCGCGGGGGCGGGGCGGGTCAGGCCGGTGCCGTGTCGGCAAAGCTGCTGCGCAACATCAGCTTGTCCTGCAGCCTGGCCAGGTTCGGATGTTCGCTGCGCCACGCAATATCCGGAAACCGGAAATCCAGGTAACCCAGCGCGCACCCGGTCGCGATGTCGGCCAGGCTCAGGTGAATACCGGCGCAGAACGGCTTGTCGGCCAGCCCCCGGGACATGGCCTTGAGGCTGGCCTGGATTTTGCCCCGTTGCCGGTCGATCCACTCCTGGCTGCGCTGCGCCTGGCTGCGGCCGTCCCAGGTCGCCTCCAGCCGCGCCAGGATGGCTGCATCCAGCACGCCATCGGCCAGTGCCTCCCAGGTCTTGACTTCAGCTCGCTCGCGGCCATTGGGCGGAATCAGTTTGCCCACCGGCGACAAGGTGTCGAGGTACTCGACGATGACGCGTGAATCGAACAGCGCCTCGGCCCCTTCCATGACCAGGCACGGTACCTTGCCCAGCGGGTTGGAGTCGCCAATCCGGGTCTCGGGCGACCAGACGTTGTCGGTTACGTACCGGTAGTCCAGCTTCTTCTCCGCCATGGTGATGCGCACCTTGCGGACATAGGGGCTGGACGAGGATCCGATGAGTTTCATGTCTGGGCCATTCGGGGTATACGGGGCATTCTAGCCATCGGCATGACTGTGGGGCACGGGGCTGGCAGCCGAAGCGCACACCTACAATCGGTCCATGACGTTCTCCGCTGTCTCCGCCTTGTCGCCGCTGGACGGCCGCTACGCCTCAAAGGTCGAACCGCTGCGCCCGCTGATGAGCGAACTGGGCTACATGCGGCGCCGGGTTCAGGTGGAGGTCGCCTGGTTCGTGCACCTGAGCGACGCTGGATTCAAAGAATTCAAGCCGCTGAGCTCCGGAGCGCGCACTTACTTGCTCAAGCTGGTCAAGAACTTTGGCGAAGCCGACGCGCTGGCCATCAAGGAAATCGAGAAAACCACGAACCATGACGTGAAGGCGGTCGAGTACTGGATCAAGGGCAAGTTCGAATCGCGCCCGGAATTGCAGAAAGCCGGCGAATTCGTGCACTTTGCCTGCACCAGCGAAGACATCAACAACACCAGCCATGCGTTACAGCTGCGCGCCGCGCGCAACATCGTGCTGCTGCCCGCACTCGACCGGCTGCTGCTCAAGCTGCGCGAAATGGCGGGCGCCTACGCCGACGTGCCCATGCTCAGCCGCACCCACGGCCAGAGCGCCAGCCCCACGACGGTGGGCAAGGAAATCGCCAATGTGGTGATGCGCCTGCAGACAGCGTGCGACCGCATTTCAGGCGTGAAGATCCTGGCCAAGATGAACGGTGCGGTCGGCAACTACAACGCCCACCTGTCGGCCTGGCCCGACTTCGATTGGGAAGCCTTCAGCCAACGCGTGATTGAAACCCCGGAGGCCACGGTCGAGACCGGTGTGCTGCCCTGGGGCCTGGGCCTGGCGTTCCAGCCCTACAGCATCCAGATCGAGCCACACGACTACATGGCCGAGTTGTTCGACGCCGTCGCGCGCGCCAACACCATCCTGATCGACTGGTCGCGCGACGTCTGGGGTTATGTCAGCCTGGGTTACTTCAAGCAGAAGCTGCGCAAGGGTGAAGTCGGCTCCAGCACGATGCCGCACAAGGTCAACCCGATTGACTTCGAGAACGCCGAGGGCAACCTGGGCCTGTCCAACGCCTTGCTGCGTCACCTGAGCGAGAAACTGCCAATCAGCCGCTGGCAACGCGACCTGACCGATTCGACCGTGCTGCGCAACATGGGCGTCGCCCTCGGTTATGCGCTGCTGGCCTATGAATCCATGGCTGCCGGCCTGGGCAAGCTCGAGCTCAACAAGCCAGCGATCGCCGCCGACCTGGACGCATCCTGGGAAGTACTGGCCGAGCCGATCCAGACCGTGATGCGCCGCTTCGGCCTGCCCCAGCCTTACGAGCAGCTCAAGAACTTCAGCCGCGGCGCGCCGATGACGCGCGAACTGATACGGGGCTTCATCGCCAAGCTGGAAATTCCGCAGGCCGACAAGGACCGGTTGCTGGTCATGACACCGGCCAGCTACACCGGCAAGGCGGCCGAACTGGCGCGCCGCGCCTGACCCCGGACGATCCGCATGGCGCTCAAGTCCACGGTGTTCCGGGCCCATTTGCAGATCGCCGACATCGACCACAACTACTACGCCGACCACACGCTGACGCTGGCGCGTCATCCGAGCGAAACCGACGAACGCATGATGGTACGGCTGGCGGCGCTGGCCCTGCATGCACACACGCTGCAATCGGTGTGCAACGGTGACGGCACACTGGCTTTCGGCGCCGGGTTGTCGGACCCGGAAGAACCCGACGCCTGGCTGCGCGACTTCACCGGACAGACGCGGCTGTGGATCGAGGTCGGCCAACCCGAGGACAAACCGCTGGCCAAGGCCTGCGGCAAGTCGGACGCCGTGGTGCTCTACTGCTTCAGCCATGCCGCCGAAGTCTGGTGGAAAGGCATCGAGAACAAACTCACCCGACTGCGCAACCTGAGCGTGTTCCGGATACCAGGCGAGGCCGCGCAAGGCCTGCAGGTGCTGGCGCAACGCAGCATGCAGTTGCAGGCGACGGTGCAGGACGGCAGCCTGTTCCTGTGCGACGAGCGCAACACGGTCGAGATCACGCCGCTGCGCTGGAAATAGGGCTGCGGATCAGCCCCGGGAACGCTCGCGCGCCCGCTCCGCATAGCGGTTGAAACGCCAGGAGGTACCGTCTTGCGTGATGCGCTGCCAGGTTGCGCGTTTGTCGACCGGACGCATTTCGGTCCAATACTGCACCTCCTCGAAACTGCGTCCGCAACC
>JBBRVD010000025.1:0-29946 GCA_038247175.1 Burkholderiales bacterium
ACCCGGCGCCGGCCCCGGTAGGATCAAACCCCCGCGAACGTCCTTATCTGCCCTGTAATGAAAGATCCCATGAAAGATCCACTCGCCAAAGCGGACTACTGCACATGAAACCCTCGAACCTTGCAACCGGCCATGTGCTCGATTGGCTAGGTCAATGGCGTGACATGCCCGAACATCGACTGCCGGCGCGGGTCGAGCGTGCGCTCGGCGAACTCGATCGCAAGAGTGAAATCCTGATCGGCTGGGTTCAGGCTGCGCTGATTTCGGTTCTGGGCGGGCTGTATCTGGTCGCACCGGGTACTGCGCCGTCGGATGCGACGTTCCATCCGGTTCCGTGGGCGCTCGGTGGCTATGGGATTTTCACCGTATTGCGGCTGCTGCTGTCCTATCGCGGGCAACTGACCTTGCCGCTGAGGGTGCTGTCGGTGCTGGTGGACATCGGCATGCTGATGCTGACGATCTGGAGTTTCCACCTGCAATACGGACAGCCAGCCGCGTTTTATCTCAAGGCCCCCACACTGCTTTATGTATTCATCTTCATCGTGCTGCGCGCGTTGACGTTTGCGCCGGCCTACGTGCTGTTCACCGGCCTGGCGGCGGCGGCGGGTTGGCTGGCGCTGCTGTCCTATGCCTTGATGGCGCCCGGCGGTGCCGAGTTGGTCACGCACGACTATGTGCAGTACATGACATCGGCCAGCATCCTGATCGGTGGCGAGGTCGACCGCGTGGTATCGATCGTCATCGTCACGCTGGTGTTGTCGGTCGCTGTTGCGCGCGCGCGCCAGCTGCTGTTCAACGCGGTTGGCGATCAGGCGGCGGTGTCGCAGCTGTCGCGTTTCTTCGCGCCGGAAGTGGCCGAGCGTCTGTCGACGGCCGACGAATTGCTGCATTCGGGTGACGGCGAGCAGCGCCAGAGCGCAGCCATGTTCATCGACCTGCGCGGATTCACGAGCATGGCCTCTTTGCTGCCGCCGCGCGAGTTGATCGACATCCTGCGGGGTTACCAGGCGATCGCGGTGCCGGTGATTCACCGCCACAACGGCAGCATCACGACCTACCTGGGCGACGGCATCATGGTCACCTTCGGCGCCACCAAGGTGTCTGAGCGCTATTGTGCCGATGCAGTGCGATGCGCCGAGGAACTGCTGCGCGCCCTGGCTGACTGGCAGACCCAGCGAAAGACGCAAGGGTTGCCGGCGCCGGGCGTTGGCATCGGCGTGGACAGCGGAACGGTGACTTGCGGCGTGATCGGCGACGAGGGCCGGCTCGAATACGCGATCATCGGCAACCCGGTCAACCGGGCTGCCAAGCTGCAGAACCACACCAAGTTGGCGTCTGTGCGCGGCCTGGCCAGCCAGGACTGCTTTCAGCGCGCGCTGGCGCAGGGTTTTGTGGCAGGCTCCGCGAGGCACCGGATGCTGGACGATTGCCGCGTCGGCGGCATCAGCGACCCGATGGCTCTGGTGGTAGTGGGTGATTGATGCCCTGCCGGATCAGGCTGGTACACCGGCGTTGGTCTTGGCTGTCACTCCGTGTTCGGTCGGCAATCAGTCCTTTGGCGGCTCGTCAGTGCCCTGTGCAGGCGCGACAACCGTGCTGTTCGCAGCCGGTGCCGGAGCGTACGGCGCCAGGGCCGGTGGGCGGCTACGCGCGGCTGGTCCGCCCCATGGAACCGTCAGAGGCGGACCCTCGGCGGCCGCCGAGGGCAACTCCAGCGTGATGCGCTGGCCGTCCGGTTGCGTCGGCGAAAGGGTGGCCGACCGTACTGCGACCCGGGTCAATTTGTGACTGGCGTCGACCTGGCTGCCGACCCGATAGGGCCGGGGCGGCTGGCCATCGATGGCGATCAACGCGACGCCACCCGAGGTGCGGCCGGCCACGACACCGAGCAGACGCATGCGCGCGCCCGGGTCCTGTGCTGGTATCGGGAGCGCGGCCGCCACGGTAGCGGGCTCGGCTGTTGCGGCCGGACCGAAGGCGCGCGCGAGATCCTGCACATCGAGCGCCGGTGTGTCAGCGCCGATGGCGCTGGCGGTAACGGGTGCCTCGGAGACGCCGATCACCTTGAGCAGCCAGAACGTTGCCGACCACCCGGCCAGGGCCCATAACGAGAAGGCGGCGAGGCGGGACAGCCAACGGGTGGTCATGGCGGATTATGATCCAGCGTGACCCCGTGTTCGCCGGGTCGAACACAACCAGGGAAGGTCTTCATGCATCCGATGTCATCCTCAGCCATCGTCCGCCCGCTGGCTGCGCTCAGGCGCGGTTTCACGCTGATCGAACTGATGGTGGTCCTGGTGATCATCGGAGTGCTGGCAGCCTTGATCGTACCCAATGTGCTCGAGCGCGCGGACGACGCGCGTACCATGGCCGCCCGCACCGATGTCAACAACCTGATGCAGGCGCTCAAGCTGTATCGCCTGGATAACCAGCGTTACCCGACCGCGGAGCAGGGACTGGGCGCGCTGACCTCCAGGCCCACCAGCGGTCCGATTCCGCCCAACTGGAAGTCCTACATCAACAAGCTGCCCAATGATCCGTGGAATCGTCCCTACCAGTACCTGAACCCGGGCCTCAAGGGTGAGGTTGACGTTTTGTCGTTCGGAGCCGATGGCCTGGCCGGTGGCGAGGGCAAGGACGCCGATGTCGGCTCCTGGCAATAGATCGGGCGACAGATCGGCCTGGCGCGCATCCGCCGGATTCACCCTGCTCGAGTTGCTGCTGGTGCTAGCGATCATCGCCATGGCCACCGGCGGCGTTGCCTTTTCATTGCGCAACCTGGGTCAGACCCAGCTCGAACGCGAGGCGCAGCGCTTGATCGCCATGCTGGAATCGGCGCGTGCGCGCTCGCGTGCCAGTGGCATCCCGGTGGTCTGGCGTCCCACCGAAAATGGTTTCGAGTTCATCGGCCTGCCAGAAGCATTGCCCCAGGCCGAGCGAGCCACGGGCTCGGGCCGGGAGTGGAGCCCGCGCATGGGCTGGCTGGGCGAAGGCGTTTCCGTGCGTGGAGCGGTGGCGCTGAGCCTGGGGCCCGAGCCCATCATTGCACGCCAGGCGATCGTATTGCAGCAAGGCGACAACCAGATACGGATTGCGACCGATGGATTGCGCGCCTTTGCGATGCAGTCGGCCGCGCCGGTCGAAGGCGAGCCGTGAACCGGGCGCGGCGTGGCTTCACGCTGATCGAGGTGCTGGTCGCGCTGGCCATCGTCGCGGTCACGCTGGTGGCCGGATTGAAGGCAACGATGGCCTTGACGGACAACGCGCAGCGCCAGTCCGACAGCCTGCTGGCCCAGGTGTGCGCCGAGAACGAATTGATCCGGTTGCGCCTGTCGCGTCAGATGCCGCCGATGGGCCCCTCGGACTTTGCTTGCGACCAGGCGGGTCGCGAATTCCAGGGTCGTCTCGTGGTATCTGCGACGCCGAACCCGATCTTCCGGCGGGTCGATGCCCAGGTACTGGACGGCGCGTACGTTGTGTATCGGGTGGCCACGATCGTCGGGAGTTTCCAGTGATGACGCCCGCCCGGTCCTGCGGTGGCCAGTGTCCGCACCATGGTCAGCACGGGTTCACGCTGGTCGAATTGCTGGTGGCGCTGGCGGTGATGGCCATGTTGAGCCTGATGGCCTGGCGCGGCGTTGACGCGATGAGCCGGACACAGGAGTCGACCCGTCGCATCAGTTCCGAAGTCCAGGTGTTGCAGGCCGGCTTGATCCAATGGGGCTTGGACCTGGACGCATTGGCACCGTCGGCGCCGATCACCGCGCTGGACTTCGACGGCCAGGTGCTGCGCATCACGCGGCAAGTGCTGGTCGACGACCCCGCTTTGACGGGCATCGACACCGGCACCGCCGCCGGAGGTGGCGGGCTGCGGGTAGTGGCCTGGGGGGTACGGGTGGTGGATGGGCAGCGCCAATGGTTGCGCTGGCAGTCCGGATTGCTGCGCACCCGTGGTGAATGGGAACTGGCCTGGCAACAAGCCGCCTGGTGGGGCCAGAATCCCAGCGCGGAGTTGCGCCGTAGCGAAGTCGTCATGGTTCCGGTCGACCGGTGGGAGGTGTTCTACTACCGCAACAACAGCTGGACCAGCCCGTTGTCGAGTGCCTCCGAGGGCGGGCAGGCGCCTGCTGCGCAGCAGCCCTTGCCCGATGGCGTGCGATTGGTGTTGTTTCTGTCCGATGGCCAATCCATCAGCGGATCCTTGCGGCGAGACTGGGTGCGGCCGACCCTGGGACCGGGGGGAGCATGATGCGACGGCATCGGCCGGTGCGCCAACGCGGCGTGGCCGTGTTGCTGGCCATGCTGACGGTCGCCCTGGTGGCCACGCTGGCTGCCACCGCCATGTGGCAGCAGTGGCGCGGTGTCGAGATCGAAACCCGTGAACGGGAGCGCTTGCAGGCTGGCTGGATTCTGGCCGGTGCACTCGATTGGGCGCGTCTGATTCTGCGCGAGGACGGCCGCAGCGGCGGACCCGACCACCTGGCAGAGCCCTGGAGCATCGAATTGCGTGACACGCGGCTGACGACTTTCCTGGCCATGGAGCCGGGCACCAGCGACCTGGGTGATGATGCGTTCCTGTCCGGACACATCACGGACGCGCAAGCGCGGCTGAATGTGAGCAACCTGATCGTCGGCAACCGGGTCTCGGAGCCTGACCTGCAGGCGTTCGAGCGCCTGTTCGATGCGCTGGGCCTGGCCCGCTCCGAACTCGATGCGATGGTGGAGGGCCTGCAACTGGCGGTGGTCAGCGACGGTTCGCAGGACAACACGCGCCCGGTTCCCCTTTTGCCGCGGCGCGTCGAGCAGCTGCGTTGGCTGGGCCTGTCCGCCGCCAGCGTGGGCAAGCTGGCGCCCTATGTCACGGTATTGCCGACCCGCACCCAACTCAACCTGAACACGGCCGATGCGCTGGTCATCGAAGCCCGTATCGCGGACCTCGATGCCTCCGACGCCCGCAACCTGGTGGCAGCCCGGGCCCGCACGCCGTTTCGGACTCTGGCGCAGGTCTCGCGCCTGTTGCCCGCCGGCGCCGCACCGCTCGACCCCAGCGAGGTGGGTGTCGCAACCCGTTTCTTCGAAATCCGCGGCCGCCTGCGGCTGCAGGAAACCGAGGTGCTCGAGCATTCGCTGGTGCAACGCAACGGCATGACGGTCACCACGGTGTGGCGTGACCGCGAGGTCAGCGGTCCGCGCCTGTCCGACGCAGGCACCCGTTGAAGATGCGGCCGCTTATTACAATCCGCCGATGTCGACCCTGATCCTCGCATTGCCGCTGACCCACGCTACGGCTGCGACAGAATTCGACTTTGTGGTGTCGAGCGAAGCGCGGCCGGTGGTGGACCATGGAAGCGCACCATTGGCCCTGCTGCCAGCCGCCGATACCGTGGTGTTGGTAGCGCCGGCGCGCGCCTTGTCGTGGCACCGGGTGCGTGTGCCGCCCGTGGCCAGCGGGCGTGTTCGGGCCGCCTTGGCCGGACTGCTGGAAGAATTTCTGCTCGATGATCCGGCGCAATTCGGGTTTGCGCTTGTGCCCGGACGCGACGCCAACGGCGAGGTGCTGGTCGCCGCTTTCGACAAGGCCTGGATGCGGGCTGCACTGGAACTGTTCGAACAAGTGCGACGACCCGCCAGCCGGGTGGTACCCGCATTCGCGCCCGAGGGACCGGATATGCAGTCCGTGCAACTGCACGTGACTGGCAGCGCGCAGGATGCCAGTCTGGTTGTTGTCGATGCACGTGGTGTGACTTGCCTGCCGCTGACCAGCGCGCATTCGGCGTTTCTGGACAGAATCATTCCGCAGGGCGAAGACGCGGTGTTCGCAGAACCGGCGGTAGCCGGCCTGGCCGAACAGGTGCTGGGCCGGGCTGTCACCGTACAGCCGGCGGCGCAGCGCCTGCAGCAGGCCAGTCGTTGCGAATGGGATCTGGCGCAGTTCGATCTGTCGATCAGTGGAGGCGGCCGGTTGGCCCGGCGCTGGCAGCAACAAGCACGGCAACTGCTGTTCGCGCCGCCATGGCGTGCCATGCGTTGGGGCCTGGTCTGTCTTGCCCTGGTCCAGCTGGCAGGCCTCAATGTCTGGGCCTGGAAGCTCGATTCCGTGGTGCGCGAGAAGCAGCAACGGGTCAATGCCTTGTTGACGCAGTCGTTTCCCGGCGTGCGAACGGTGGTCGATGCGCCGCTGCAGATGCAGCGGGAAGTCGCGTTGCTGCGCCGGTCCAGCGGAGGGGTCACGCCTGAGGACCTGGAAGTGATGCTGGCGGCGTTGGGCGCGGCCATGCCCGCTGGTGGTGTTCCGGCGGCGATCGATTTCGCGCCCGGCGAGCTCGCGGTGCGGGGGCTGGAACTGACGGAACCGCAGCGCGAGTTGTTGCAGGGCAAGCTGCGCAACCAGGGTTACCAGAGCCGCATCGACAACGATCGGTTTGTCGTTCGCCAGCTGGGCAAGCCATGACAACGGCGGCCTCGGTGCGCCAGTCCTGGTCCCGCCTCGGATTGCGGGAGCGACGTCTGGTCACGGTGGCCGTGCTGGTCGTTGCGGCCGGGCTGCTCTGGTCGCTCGGCGTTGCGCCGGCCCTCGGTGTGCTGCGGTCGGCGCCGCAGCGACTGACGGAACTGGACCGGCAACTGCAGTCGATGCAGGACCTGATGGCCCAGGCCCAGGCCATGCAGGGGAGTGCTCCGGTGCCGCGAGACGCCGCCGTGCGGACGCTCGAAGCCGCGCTGCAGCAGCGCATGGCGGGCAAGGCGCAACTCAGCCGTGCCGCTGACCGGGTCACGGTCACCCTGTCGGGCGTGCCGCCCCAGATGCTGGCGCAGTGGTTGGTCCAGGCCCGCGACGCAGCGCGGGTGTCGGTGCTGCAGGCGCGCCTGAGCCGTTCGCCAGCAGGATGGGATGGCAGCATCGTGCTGCAACTGCCACCCGAATGAACCGCTGCGCGGCCGCGACGATCTCCTTGCTGGCGCAGATCCGGCCGGGCATCGCATCACGTCATGCGTAACGCTCGCTGGGCCTGGCTGGGCGCCCTGGCGGGCGGAGTTCTGGGCCTGCTCATGTTCGCGCCGGCCACCTGGCTGGCCGCAGCCTTGTCCATGGCGTCCGATGGACGGCTGCAGGCGCTTTTGCCCCGCGGCACGGTCTGGAGCGGCAGTGCACGGCTGCTGTTGTCCGGTGGCGCAGCCAGTCGCGACGCGCTGGTGCTGCCAGGGCGGGTGCATTGGCAGCTGCTGCCGCAATGGTCGGGCATGCAATTGCAGCTGCGCGCCGATTGCTGTACCAACGAGCCGCTTCGCATCACAGGCGCACTGCGGTGGGGCGGCTGGAAGATCGCTGCGGCGGACAACACCAGCCAATGGCCGGCGCAGATGCTGGCCGGGCTGGGCTCGCCCTGGAACACCTTGCAGGCGCAGGGCCGGATCGCACTGACGTTGCAGGCCTTGTCAGTAGAATGGTTCGAAGGGCGCGCTTGGGTCAACGGCAGTGTCATGCTCGACGCGCTGGCGCTGTCTTCGCAACTGTCGACGCTGCGACCGATCGGCAGTTATCGCCTGACCCTGGCTGGCAACGGCATCTCCGGACCGCCGCAGTTGCAGTTGCAGACGATCGAGGGCAGCCTGCAGCTTTCCGGGCAGGGACGATGGACAGGTGGGCGCTGGAATTTTCGCGGGCAGGCCAGTGCGTCGGCCGAAGACGAGCTGGTGCTCGGCAATCTGCTGAACATCGTCGGGCGCCGGCAAGGTGCCTTGTCGATCATCGCGGTGGATTGACCGTACGGGGTGGCTGGTATCGACGGGTTGAATTGGGCTGCAATATGAAAAGGAATGGCGTACGGGGTTTTGCGGCGTCGGTCGTCCGTGTCGGCGTGTGTTGCCTATACCTGGGCGGCGCGGCGCTGGCCCAGAAACCTGGCGAATCGATCACGCTGAATTTTGTCGGTGCCGAGATCGAGGCCGTGGCGCGCACCATGGGTGTGATCACCGGCCGCACCGTGGTCGTCGACCCACGGGTGCGCGGTGTGATCAACCTCAGCAGCGACAAACCGCAACCGCCGGCCGCCGCGTACAACCAGTTCCTGGCCGCGCTACGGCTGCAGGGTTACACCGTCGTGGAATCCAATGGCATCAGCAAGGTGGTGCCGGAGGCCGAGGGCAAGTTGCAGGGCAGCGTGGTCTCGGTGTCGCCGGACAATCCCGCCGGTAACCAGATCGTGACCCAGATCTTCCGGCTCGACCACGAAAGCGCGCTGAATCTGGTGCCGGTGCTGCGGCCGCTGATCAGTCCGAACAACACGATCAACGTCAACCCGGGCAGCAACGCGCTGATCATCACCGATTACGCAGACAACCTGCGCCGTCTGGGCCGCATCATTGCAGCGATGGATATGCCCAATGCGACCGAGGTCGAGGTGATACCGCTCAAGCATGCACTGGCCTCGGATCTCGCGCCCCTGGTGCTGCGGCTGACGCAGACCAGCAGCGGGCCGGCAGTGCAGGGCCAGGTCGACAATTCGTATCGCACCGCGATCATCGCCGAGCCGCGCAGCAACGCCCTGATCGTGCGCGCGGCCAATCCGGCGCGGGTGGAACTGGTGCGTTCGCTGGTGCAGCGGCTCGATATGCCGTCCTCGGACCGCGCCGCCGGCAATATCCATGTGGTGTACCTGAAGAATGCGGAGGCGGTGAAGCTGGCGGCGACGCTGCGTGCCGCCATGGCCGGTGCCGGCGGCGCCGGCGCCGGCGCGTCGGCCCTGCGGCCACCGGTCAGCCGCGGCGACGCAGACCGACACCGGTGGCCAGATCCAGGCCGATGCAGCGACCAATTCGCTGGTGATCACCGCGCCGGAGCCGCAGTACCGCCAGATGCGAGCGGTCATCGACAAGCTCGATGCGCGCCGGGCGCAGGTGTTTGTCGAGTCGCTGATCGCCGAGGTCAACGCCGACAAGGCGGCAGAGTTCGGTATCCAGTGGCAGGGCCCGATTGGTCAGAACGGCGATGGCAGCATCGGGCTGGTCGGCACCAATTTCGGCGCGGGTGGCAACAACATCCTGGCGCTGGCAGCCGGCGCCGCCAATGGCACTGTGAGTCCCGGTGCCGGCCTGAACGTGGGTATCGCCACGCGTGCCAACGGCGTGTATTTCCTGGGTTTCCTGGCCCGCTTCCTGCAACAGACAGGTGACGGCAACATCCTGTCGACGCCCAACCTGCTGACGCTGGACAACGAAGAAGCCAAGATCGTGATCGGTCAGAACGTGCCGTTCGTGACCGGCTCCTACACCAACAACAATTCCGGTGGCGGAACCGTCAATCCGTTCCAGACCATCGAGCGCAAGGATGTCGGCCTGACCTTGCGGGTCAAGCCGCAGATCAGCGAGAACGGCACCATCCGGTTGTCGATTTTCCAGGAGGTCTCCAGCGTGCAGGCCTCCTCGGTCAATTCCCCCAGCGGCCTGATCACCAACAAGCGCTCGATCGAGTCCAACGTGGTGGTCGAAGACGGTTCGATCATCGTGCTCGGCGGTCTGTTGCAGGACGAATCGGCCCTGAACGAGGAAAAGGTGCCCGGCCTGGGCGACGTGCCGCTGTTCGGCAACCTGTTCCGCAGCGAGACCCGCTCGCGCCGGAAAACCAACCTGATGGTGTTCATGCGGCCGGTCGTGGTGCGCGACGGCGCAGCGATCGATGCCTTGTCGATGGGTCGTTACGAGTCCATCCGCGCCGATCAGCAGGCGGTGCAACCCCGTCCCAGCGGTGTGCTGCCGAACCTGGGCACGGTGCAACTGCCGGCGGTGCCGGAAAAGACCCGCGTCCAGCCGGTCGATACGCCGCGCCCGGCCCAACCGGACCGTTGAGGCGCCGATGCGTTTCCCGTTGCCGTACGCCTTTGCGCGCACGCACCAGCTGCTGCTGGAGGACGACGGCGGCGCTTTGACGCTGGTCGTGCATCCGGGCTCGCCACGTGGCGCGCTCGGCGAGGTGCTGCGCAAGTACCCGCAGGCGGCGATTGCCGCCATGGATGCGGATTCGCTGGTGCAGCGCATCAGCGCCGCCTACTCGCAAGGCGAGTCCAGCGCCGCCCTGGTGGCCAGCGAAGTGGCCTCTGACGTGGATCTGCAGCGCATGATGCAGGAATTGCCAGCGGTGGAGGACCTGCTCGAGGCAGCCGACGACGCGCCCATCATCCGGTTGCTCAACGCGTTGCTGACCCAGGCCGCGCGCGAGAATGCCAGCGATATCCATATCGAACCCTACGAACGCCACAGCAGCGTGCGGTTCCGGGTCGATGGCACATTGCGCGAGGTGGTGCAGCCCAACCGCGCGCTGCACGGGGCGCTGATATCGCGCCTGAAGATCATGGCCGAGCTGGACATCTCCGAGAAACGGCTGCCGCAGGACGGCCGCATCAGCCTGCGCATCGGTACCCGGGCGGTTGATGTGCGTGTCAGCACGCTGCCCAGTGCGCAAGGGGAACGCGCGGTGTTGCGCCTGCTCGACAAGTCGGGGGCCCGGCTGAACCTGGAGGCAGTGGGGATGGAGGGGCAGACGCTGCAGCGTTTTGCGCAGCTGATAGCCCAGCCACACGGCATCATCCTGGTGACCGGCCCGACCGGTTCGGGCAAGACCACCACCCTGTATGCCGCGCTGAGCCGACTCGACTACGCGCATACCAACATCATGACGGTCGAGGATCCGATCGAATACGAGTTGCCGGGTATCGGCCAGACCCAGGTCAATGCCCGCATCGAGCTCAGTTTCGCCACTGCGTTGCGGGCCATCCTGCGCCAGGACCCGGATGTCATCATGATCGGCGAGATCCGCGACTTCGAGACTGCGCAGATCGCGATCCAGGCGTCGCTCACCGGGCACCTGGTGCTGGCCACGCTGCACACCAACGATTCCGCCAGTGCGGTGACCCGGCTCATCGACATGGGGGTGGAGCCCTTCCTGCTCAGCTCCTCGCTGCTGGGCGTGCTGGCCCAGCGCCTGGTGCGCAAATGGTGCCTGCACTGCAATGGCAAGGGATGCGATTACTGCGGGCAGACCGGTTATGCCGGCCGCACCGGTGTGTACGAACTGCTGGTGGCCGATGCAGCGATCCGCGACCAGATCCATCGCCGGGCGTCGGAGGCCGAGATCCGCGCCGCCGCGATCGCCGGTGGCATGCAGCTGATGCGCGACGATGGCCAGCGCCTGGTGGTCGCCGGAGTGACCGCACGCGAGGAAGTGCTGCGGGTCACGCGCGATTGAGTCGGCCGGCGCAAAATTCCCGACCCATGCCAGCGTATTCGTTTGAAGCCGTCGACCCCCAGGGTGCGCTGCGCAAGGGCGTCATCGATGCCGAGACCGCGCGCGCGGCGCGCAGCGCCTTGCGCGCCCAGACACTGGTGCCGCTGCAGGTGACCCAGGTGGGGGCGGGCATGGGGGACGATGCGCAAGCGATCGATCGCACGCCGTCCTGGCTCGCCAGCCGTATTTTCGGCGCCGCGGCGCTAGCGGTCTGGACGCGCCAGCTGGCAGGCCTGGTTTCGGCCAGCCTGCCGCTGGAGCGGGCCTTGACCGCGCTGAGCGAAGAGGCCGACGATCCGCGCCAGCGCAACCTGGTCGCCGCCTTGCGCGCCGAGGTCAATGCCGGCAGCGGTTTCGCCAAGGCGCTGGCGCAACATCCGCGCGAGTTCTCGCCGATCTACGTGGCGGTGATCGATGCGGGTGAACATAGCGGTGATCTGGGGCTGGTGCTTGAGCGGCTGGCCGATGACCTGGCCGAGCAGCAGCAGCTCAAGTCACGCCAGGTCGCGGCGGCCCTGTACCCGGCCATCGTCACCGTGATCGCGATCCTGATCGTGATGTTTCTGGTGGCGTACGTCGTACCCCAGGTTGCCGGCGTGTTCGCCGGAACCAAGCAGAGCCTGCCCTGGCTGACCGAGGTGATGCTGGCGCTCAGCGCGCTGGTGCGCAAGCATGGGTTGTGGGTGCTGGCAGCGCTGGCGCTGGCGCTGGTCGGGTTCCGTGTGGCGCTGCGCAGCGAACCCTTGCGCGAGCGTTTCGATGCGGCCTTCCTGCGTCTGCCCCTTGTCGGCCGGCTGGCGCGCGGCTACAACGCGGCGCGCTTCGCGAACACGCTGGCCATGCTGGCGGCCGCGGGCGTGCCTATTCTCAAGGCGCTGCAGGCCGCGGCCGAGACACTGAACAACCGGGCCATGCGCGCCGACGCGCTGGCGGCGCTGGTGCTGGTGCGCGAAGGCGCTCCGATCGCGCTGGCACTGGGGCGGCACAAGCGTTTTCCGCCGATGCTGGCCATGTTCGCCCGGCTCGGCGAGCAGACCGGGCAGCTGCCGCAGATGCTGCAGCGTGTGGCATCCCAACTGTCGGCCGACGTGCAGCGTCGCGCAATGCAACTGGCCACCATCCTGGAGCCGCTGCTGATCGTGGTCATGGGCATGATCGTGATGCTGATCGTGCTGGCGGTGATGCTCCCCATCATCCAGCTCAATACGTTGGTGCGTTGAGGTCGTGAGAGGTGTGAGGTCATCGCCCCGCTGGCCAGGCCGCGGATGGCCGACCGTAGCCTGTGAAACCTGCGCGGCCCAAGTATGCGTATCGAGCCTGCGCCATCCCGTGTGCGATCGCTGCTGGGCGCGTGTCAGGTCTCGACGATCTGCAACCAGTCCCAGCGCAGCTGGTAACTTGCGGCCTTGGCGCGAAACAGATCGCGGTGGTCGCACAGGGCGTTCGGCCGCAACAGGCCCTGGTACAGGTCGGCCAGGCCGTACGGTGCATACAGCGATGCCAGCAGGCCGCTGGTGTCTCGCAAGCCGACGCAGGTACACGGCACCAGGAAGCGGTCGATGCCATCGCGCGCGCTGCTCAGTGCAGGGTAGGGCCGGCCGAACCACTGGGGATACCAGGTGTGGACCCGAGCCTGGTTCTTGGCCTCGACGGTGATACCCAGGTCGCGAAAGCGCGCCTGGACCCGTGCGCCGACTGCGGACTCGGCCTGTTCCGACAGGTCGCTTGCGTCAAAATAGAACAGGTCATAGTCTTTGATTCCAGCGGTCGGTTCCCGGCCATCCTGCAGGTTCCAGATGGTCTGAAACAGGCAGCCCGCTACCAGCCATGCGTCCGGCAAGGCCAGCGCAGACAACCGCTCCAGGATCAACCGGTTGTTGTCGTTTTGCAGGGCCTGGCGCACGAACCGCGCGGCCAGGGCCGCGCGCTCCGGCGGCGCAGTCAGGCTGCCCCCGGGCCTCACACCACCTTGGCGATCGATGCGCAGACGTGACCGATATTGTTATCGTTGAGCGCAGCCACGCACATGCGCCCGGTATCGGTGCCGTAGACGCCGAACTCGCTGCGCAGGCGCACCATCTGGTCCTTGGTCAGGCCGGAATAGCTGAACATGCCAATCTGCTGGGTGATGAAACCCATGTCCTGGCGCACGCCCGCGGCCTTGAGTCCGTCAACCAGTTTGTGCCGCATGGTCTTGATGCGGACCCGCATCGCGGCCAGTTCCTGCTCCCACAGGGCACGCAGCGTCGGGTCGGCCATGATGGCTGCGACGATGGCGCCGCCGTGGGTCGGCGGGTTGCTGTAGTTGGTACGGATCACGATCTTGAGCTGGCTCAGCACCCGCGCGGCCTCGTCCCTGGACTCGCACAAGACGCTCAGTGCCCCGACCCGCTCGCCATACAGGCTGAAGCTCTTGCTGAAGCTGGTCGAGACCAGGAAACTCAGGCCGGCAGCAACGAATTTTTGCACTGCGGCGCCATCCTCCTGAATGCCGAAACCGAAGCCCTGGTAGGCCATATCGAGGAAAGGCGTCAGTTGGCGCTCCTGGCATACCGCTACAACCTGGTCCCACTGCTCGGCCGTGATGTCGTATCCGGTCGGGTTGTGGCAGCAGGCGTGCAACACGACGATGGTGCCGGGTGCGGCGGCCTGCAGTGTGGCGAGCATGCCAGCGAAGTCGATGGAGCGATGTACGGCGTCGTAATACGGGTAATACCCGACCTCGAAACCGGCGCTGCGAAACAGGGCCAGGTGGTTTTCCCAGCTCGGGCCGCTGATCAGCACCTTGGCGTCGGGGCTGAGCTTCTTCAGGAAATCAGCACCGATCTTCAGGCCGCCGGTGCCGCCGACCGCCTGTACGGTTGCTACGCGGCCCGAGTCCACGGGCTCGGATTGCGCACCGAACACCAGCGACTTGACTGCTGCGTCGTAGGCGGCTATGCCGTCGATCGGCAGGTAACCACGTGCCTTGGGGGACTCCATCAGGGCTTTTTCGGCCGCCCGCACACATTGGAGCAGGGGCAACTTGCCGTTTTCGTCGTAGTACACCCCAACGCCCAGGTTGACCTTGAGCGGGTTGGTATCGGCGGCGAATTGGTCGTTCAGACCCAGGATGGGGTCGCGTGGGGCCATTTGCACGGCGGTAAACAAGGACATGTTGCTGCTCTTTGCGGTTCGGCGGAATGTCGAATGGGGCGGGAGGCCGGCTTGGGGCGAGCGCGGGACGGAGTTCTGCGGTACGCTTGCCGGCTGCCTCAGATTTTAGCTGCCGCGTGACACGCGGCGGTCGTTTGCCATGCCCGCTTACCCGTTGAGTGTTGTCGATACCGAAATGACCGAAGACGGCGCACCCACCGGTGACACGCCATCGAGCGGCACGTTTGCCCGCTTTCCGGACTCGCCGTTCGAGTTGTTTCAGCCGTATCTGCCGGCTGGCGACCAGCCCGAGGCCATTGACAAACTGGTCGAAGGTGTCCATGACGGCGAGGTGTTCCAGACCTTGCTCGGTGTGACCGGCTCCGGCAAGACCTTCACGATGGCCAACGTCATTGCCCGGCTGGGTCGGCCGGCGATTGTGTTCGCACCGAACAAGACCCTGGCGGCACAGCTGTACAGCGAGTTCCGCGAGTTTTTCCCGCGCAACGCGGTCGAGTATTTCGTCAGTTATTACGACTATTACCAGCCCGAGGCCTATGTGCCACAGCGCGACCTGTTCATCGAAAAGGACTCGGCGATCAACGAGCATATCGAGCAGATGCGACTGTCGTGTACCAAGAGCGTGCTTGAGCGGCGCGACGTGGTCATCGTCGCCACGGTGTCGGCGATCTACGGCATCGGTCAGCCCGAGGCCTACCACCAGATGGTGATGACGCTGCGGGTGGGCGACGAGATGGGACAACGCGACGTGATTGCTCAGCTGGTGCGCATGCAGTACCAGCGCAATGAGGAGGATTTTTCGCGTGGCAAGTTCCGGGTGCGGGGTGACACCATCGACGTGTTTCCAGCTGAACACAGCGAGCTGGCGATCAGGATCGAGTTGTTCGACGACGAGATAGAGACATTGCAGCTGTTCGACCCGCTCACCGGCCGCATCAAGCAGAAGATCCCGCGCTTTACCGTGTACCCGAGCAGTCATTACGTGACACCGCGCGACAAGGTGCTGGCCGCGGTCGAGACGATCAAGCTGGAGCTGGCGGACCGCCTGAAGGTGCTGGTGGCGGACGGCAAGTTGGTCGAGGCGCAGCGGCTGGAGCAGCGCACCCGTTTCGACCTGGAAATGTTGTCCGAGGTCGGGCATTGCAAGGGCATCGAGAACTACACCCGGCATCTTTCGGGCGCAGCGCCAGGCGATCCGCCGGCCACGCTGACCGACTACCTGCCCAAGGACGCGGTGATGTTCCTTGACGAGTCACATGTGCTGATCGGTCAGTTCAGCGCCATGTACAACGGCGACCGTTCGCGCAAGACGACGCTGGTGGAATACGGTTTCCGGCTGCCGAGCGCGCTCGACAACCGGCCGCTCAAGTTCGAGGAATTCGAGGCACGCATGCGCCAGGCGGTCTTTGTCTCGGCAACACCGGCACAATGGGAGAAGGACCACACTGGCCAGGTCGTTGAGCAACTGGTGCGGCCGACCGGACTGGTCGATCCGCAGGTGGAAGTGCGTCCGGCCACGCACCAGGTAGACGATGTGCTGCAGGAGATCCGCATCCGGGTCGAGAAGTCGGAGCGGGTGCTGATCACGACGCTGACCAAACGCATGGCAGAGCAGCTGACGGATTACCTGGCCGACAACGGCGTCAAGGTGCGATACCTGCACAGCGATGTCGATACTGTCGAGCGGGTCGAGATCCTGCGCGACCTGCGGCTGGGTACGTTCGACGTGCTGGTGGGCATCAACCTGCTGCGCGAAGGACTCGATATTCCCGAGGTGTCGCTGGTGGCGATCCTCGATGCGGACAAGGAAGGTTTCCTGCGGTCGGAACGTAGCCTGATCCAGACCATCGGGCGCGCCGCGCGCAACCTGGGCGGCCGAGCCATCCTGTATGGTGACCGGGTCACCGATTCCATGGAACGTGCAATCGGAGAGACCAACCGCCGACGTGAACGCCAGCTGGAATACAACCAACTGCACGGCATCACGCCACGCTCCATCATCAAGAGCGTGCGTGACCTGATCGACGGCGTCTACAGCGAAAAGGCCGGACGCGAGATCGAGCGGATGGAGCAGGACGCGATGCAACGGGCCCAGGTCGAGGAGATGAGCGAGAAGGACGTGGGCCGGGAGATCAAGCGTCTCGAAAAGCTGATGCTGGAACACGCGCGCAATCTGGCGTTTGAGCAGGCCGCCCAGGTACGCGATCAGCTGGCGAATCTGAAAAAACGGGCTTTCGGGGCCAGCGGAAGCGATCCGGTGCTGCTCAAGGCGTCTTGAGGCAACGCTCTCCCGCGCCGCGACCTGTCGGGACGCCCGTTGTCAGTCCGAGAGCGTTTCGCACCCTGTCGTGTCTGTCGCGCCTGACGCGTCCACTGGTGTCAGGTTCCGCCGTGCCGCGTGCCGCCTGAGTAGCCTGCGCATCTGCAGAGCATCGCCCTGCGCGGCCTGCCACACCAGGGCAGGTGCCAACACGTGGCTGCCTCGCGGTAATTCGTGCAGCGCGAGATCCACCAGTTCGGCAACCGTGTGGGCACGTACCGGTTGTTCGGACGATGGCACCATGGTGCGGGTGAAGCCCAGCATCCAGCCTGCGAGCGCCTGCAGGCGACTACGCGACTCAGGTGTCGGCGGGCGCGCAAGGCGCCAAAAGCATCGCAGGTACGCTGCATCTGTCATCCTTGTCGCGATTTGACGCATACGGATCAACATAAGTCGCAAACGGATTGACAGGAAACGATGTTGGATCTTTTATGACTTGGCGGGGAACTTTTGTGACTGATCGGTATACTTACTCGAGTAATTCGATAGGACATCACATATACTTGAACTAACCAGTCAACCACTCGTCTACCCAGGCATGGAGTTTGGAGCCCTATCGAAGGCTCTCTATGAGGGTGGTGCCAGAAGCCCACAAGGCATCCGGCTCGGGCCGTTGATGAATCAACCCAACTGAAGGAGTTTGCAATGCGTCTTACAACCAAAGGTCGTTTCGCCGTGACCGCGATGATTGATCTGGGTCTGCGTCAGAGTAACGGCCCCGTCACGCTGGCTGCGATCAGTCAGCGCCAGCAAATTTCGCTCTCATATCTTGAGCAGCTATTTGGTAAATTGCGCCGCCATGAACTGGTGGAATCCACTCGCGGCCCTGGTGGCGGTTACACGCTGGCACGCAAGGCATCCGACATCACTGTGGCTGACATCATCGTGTCGGTCGACGAACCCATCGATGCCACCCAGTGCAGCGGCAAGGAAAACTGCCTGGGCGAGGGTACGCGGTGCATGACGCACGACCTTTGGGCTTCGCTGAACGTACGCATGGTGGAGTTCCTGGACTCCGTCACGCTGCAAAAGCTGGTAGACGAACAACTCGCCAAGGGGCTGCAGATCGAGGACAAGCCGCATGTGAAGCGGGCCATCTCGGCGATGCCCGTGAGCAAACCGTTACGCGTGAATGCACCCAACTCGGTCTTTGCGCTGGGTAACGTGCTGATGAAGTCCTGACGGGAGGCGGCAGCTCGGCCCTGCGCGCCGCCCCGTCTTCCCCAATCCCGATCCACCATTGAATCAGAGAGCCTCCGAAGAGCCTGCCATGGATACCACGCCTCACTTCCCCATCTACATGGACTACAGTGCGACCAACCCCTGCGACGAGCGGGTGGTAGACGCCATGGTGCCGTGGCTGCGCCAGCATTTCGGCAACCCGGCGTCGCGCAGTCATGCCTGGGGTTGGGAAGCCGAGGCGGCGGTCGAGACCGCCCGTGGCCATGTCGCGGCGCTGATCGGCGCGGATTCGCGCGAGATCGTCTGGACGTCCGGCGCGACCGAGTCCAACAATCTGGCACTCAAGGGTGCAGCGGCCTTCTACAAGAGCAAAGGCAAGCACATCATCACGGTCAAAACTGAGCACAAGGCGGTGCTCGATACTTGCCGCGAACTGGAACGCCAGGGTTTTGAGGTGACCTACCTCGAAGTGCAGGAGAACGGATTGCTCGACCTGGAGGTTTTCAAGGCCGCGATCCGCCCCGACACCATCCTGGCCAGCGTGATGTTCGTGAACAACGAAATTGGCGTGATCCAGGACATTGCCGCGATCGGCGCCGTGTGCCGGGCCCAGGGCGTGATTTTCCACGTCGATGCGGCGCAGGCGACCGGTCGGGTTCCGTTTGACCTGAACGAATTGCCCGTCGATCTGATGAGCCTGACCGCGCACAAGACATACGGCCCCAAGGGGATCGGCGCGTTGTTCGTTCGCCGCAAGCCGCGGGTGCGGATCGAAGCGCAGATGCATGGTGGCGGTCACGAGCGCGGCATGCGTTCGGGTACCCTGCCGACGCACCAGATTGTCGGCATGGGCGAAGCGTATCGTATCGCCAAGGAAGAGATGGTGCAGGAGAATCAGCGCATCCAGGCACTGCACGACCGTCTGGTGGCAGGCCTGCAGGACATCGAGCAGGTCTTCATTAACGGGCATCCGGAAAAGCGGGTGCCGCACAATGTCAACATCAGCTTCAATTACGTTGAAGGTGAATCGCTGATCATGGGCATCAAAGGACTCGCGGTGTCCAGCGGTTCGGCCTGCACGTCGGCCAGCCTGGAACCCAGCTATGTGCTGCGCGCTCTGGGCCGCAGCGACGAGTTGGCGCACAGCAGCTTGCGCATGACGATCGGTCGCTACACAACGCAGGAAGAGATCGACTACGCGATCGAGACGATCACGCTCAATGTCGCCAAGCTGCGCGAGCTCAGCCCGCTGTGGGAGATGTACCAGGACGGTATCGATATCAGCACCATCCAGTGGGCAGCACACTGAGGCATTTTTTCCGTTAGACAGAGTGAGGTAACACCATGGCATATTCTGACAAAGTTGTAGACCACTACGAGAACCCGCGTAACGTCGGCTCGTTCGACAAGGCAGACGAGGCGGTGGGTACCGGCATGGTGGGCGCGCCCGCTTGTGGCGACGTGATGAAACTGCAGATCAAGGTCAATGCGCAGACCGGTGTGATCGAAGACGCACGTTTCAAGACCTACGGTTGCGGCTCGGCCATCGCGTCGTCGTCGCTCGTGACCGAATGGGTCAAGGGCAAGACGCTGGACCAGGCCGCTGCGCTGAAAAACAGCCAGATCGCCGAAGAGCTGGCCTTGCCGCCGGTGAAGATCCATTGTTCCATCCTGGCCGAAGACGCCATCAAGGCGGCCGTGGACGATTACAAGAAAAAACACGCGCACTGACATGGGTGTCTCGCTGTCAGAAGCCGCGGCCCGGCACGTCAATCGCTACCTTGCCAAGCGAGGCAAGGGTCTCGGCGTGCGCCTGGGAGTGAAGACCACCGGGTGTTCCGGGCTGGCCTACACGCTGGAGTATGTCGACGAGAATGCCGGGGAGGACGTCGTGTTCGAGGAACATGGCGTCAAGGTGCTGGTCGACCCCAAGAGCATGGCCTATATCGATGGAACCCAGCTCGATTATGTGCGTGAAGGCCTCAACGAAGGATTCCGGTTCAACAACCCCAACGAGCGCGACAAGTGTGGATGCGGCGAGTCGTTCCGGGTGTAGGTGTAGATGCTCGGTGGCATGCCGGCGCAGGGTGCTGCCATGGCTGAGGCGCCGCTGACACTGGGCGCCGACGACTTCTCGCTGTTCGGCGTCCCACAGCGTTTCGCACAAGATCGAAGCGCCCTGGACGCGCGTTGGAAGGAACTGCAACGGGAAGCCCATCCAGATCGGTTTGCGGCAAAGGATCCAGCGACGCAGCGCCGCGCCATGCAGTGGTCGGTGCGTATCAACGAGGCCTACCAACGCCTGAAGGAGCCGCTCCAACGTGCTGCCTACCTGTGCGAACTGGCGGGCTCGCCGATCAACGCGCACGACAATACGGCAATGCCAGCTGCATTTCTGATGCAGCAGATGGCATGGCGCGAGGCGCTCGACGATGCTCTGAACGAGGAACAGGTACAGGGCTTGCTCGATGAGGTGTTGCACACGCGGCAACTGGCCCTTGCCCGATGCGAGCAATGTCTCGACGAAGCCGGTGATGCGGCGCAGGCCGTGGGCGAGGTGCGTGCGCTGATGTTCATCGAGCGGTTCCGTGCCGATATCGACTCGCGATTTGAAACTTTGCAGTCGCAAACCGTTGCGCCGGCCTCTGGTCGCGGCGCCTCGGGTGGCGGCTGATGCGGGGCCTGGGCCCCTGGTGATTCATGGCTTTGTTGCAGATATCCGAACCCGGTCAGTCTCCCAACCCGCATGAGCGTCGTGTCGCGGTGGGTATCGATCTGGGTACCACGCATTCGCTGGTCGCGGCCGTGCGCAGCGGCACGGCCGAGTGCCTGCCCGACGAAGACGGCAAGGTCATCCTGCCGTCGGTGGTACGTTACCTGGCCGCCGGACGGCGCGAAATCGGCGCTTCGGCTCTGGCCGCGATGCAGGGCGATCCGCAGAACACGATCGCATCGGTCAAGCGTTTCATGGGCCGTAACCTCAAGGATGTGGTCGACAGCGGCGCCCTGCCATACCGCTTCATCGACAAGCCTGGCATGCTGGCCATCGATACCGCAGGCGGTGAGAAGTCTCCGGTCGAGATCAGCGCTGACATTCTGGCCACGTTGCGTTATCGGGCCGAGGATAGTCTGGGGGACGATCTGATCGGTGCCGTGATCACCGTGCCCGCGTATTTCGACGATGCGCAGCGCCAGGCCACCAAGGACGCGGCGCGGTTGGCCGGCCTGCATGTGCTTCGTCTGATAAACGAACCCACTGCCGCAGCCATCGCCTATGGCCTGGACAATGGCAGTGAAGGTGTGTACGCCATCTACGACCTGGGTGGTGGCACGTTCGACATCTCCATCCTGCGCCTGACCCAAGGCGTGTTCGAAGTCATCGCCACCGGCGGCGACTCGGCGTTGGGTGGAGACGACTACGACCGCGCGCTGGCCTCGCTGGTGCAGCGCCAACAAGGCGATCTGGCGGTCGAATCTGCGTCGGACAAAACCGCGATGGCGCGCGCCGCGCGTGCCTGCAAGGAACAGTTGACCGCCAGCACCAGTGCTCTTTTCGCAGCGCAACTGCTTGCTGGTCCCGTCGAGTTCGAAGTCACCCGCGAACAGTTCGCGCAAGCGACCCGGCATCTGACGGATCGCACCATCGTCGCCGCGCGCAAGGTCGTGCGCGATGCGCGTTTGACGATCGCTGATATCAAGGGCGTGGTCATGGTAGGTGGCTCCACCCGCATGCCGCAGGTACAGGCTGCCGTGGCCACGCTGTTTGGCCGTGAGCCGCTGAACAACCTGAACCCGGACGAGGTGGTGGCGCTGGGTGCGGCAATCCAGGCCAACCAGCTGGCGGGTAACAATCCGCAGGGCGACGATCTGCTGCTGCTTGACGTGATCCCGCTGTCGCTCGGTATCGAGACCATGGGTGGCCTGGTCGAGCGTATCGTGCCACGCAACCAGACCATTCCCACCGCGATGGCGCAGGACTTCACCACCTTCCGGGACGGCCAGACCGCACTCGCACTGCATGTGGTGCAGGGCGAGCGCGACATGGTCGCCGACTGCCGCAGCCTGGCGCGCTTCGAGTTGCGCGGTATTCCGCCGATGACCGCCGGCGCAGCCCGTATTCGCGTGACCTTCACCGTAGACGCCGACGGCTTGCTCCACGTGGACGCAAGAGAGTTGAACAGCGGCGTGGAGGCCAGCATCGACGTCAAACCAAGTTATGGCCTGGACGACGAGGCGATCGCCAAGATGCTCAGGGAGAGTTTCTCCACGGCGCAGTCCGACATGCGTGCACGCGCGGTGGCTGAGGCGCGGCTCGATGCCGAACGCATGTTGTTGGCGATCCGGTCCGCACTGGACGCCGATTCCGACCTGCTCGATCCCGCCGAACGTGCGGATATCGACGCCTTGGCCAATGCGCTCACGGCCGTGCGTGAGGCGGACGATCCGGCGCTCGTCGAAGCCGCTACCAAGGCGCTGGCCGACGGGACCGAGGCCTTTGCCGCCAGGCGCATGAATCGCGGAATCCAGAAAGCCCTGTCGGGCAAGAACATCGCAACGGTGTGAGCCGTCTCGCGTCAGAGCCATCCATGCCCATCATCAAGATACTGCCCCACGCCGAATACTGTCCGAACGGAGCAGAAGTATCTGCACCGGCAGGTACCTCCATCTGCGAGGCATTGCTCGACAACAACATCGACATCGAGCACGCCTGTGACCTCAGCTGCGCCTGCACCACCTGCCACGTGGTGGTGCGCGAAGGTCTTAGTTCGCTCAACGAGCTCGATGAAAACGAGGAAGACCTGCTGGACCGCGCCTGGGGTCTGGAGCCGAACTCGCGGCTGAGCTGCCAGGCCATCCTGGCGCAGACCGATATAGTGGTGGAGATTCCGCGTTACTCCATCAACCACGCCAAGGAAAACCACTGACGCAGGCGTTACGATGCGACAAATTTTCCTGGACACCGAAACCACCGGCCTGTCGCCCGAGGCCGGCGACCGCATCATCGAGATCGGTTGTGTTGAACTGCTGCACCGCAAGCTCACCGGTAACAACCTGCATTTCTACCTGAATCCGGGCCGGGACAGCCACGAGGACGCCTTGCGCATTCACGGCATCAGCAACGAGTTCCTGCGCGACAAGCCGCTGTTCTCCGCCGTTGCCGATGAATTGCTGGCCTACCTGTCCGGCGCCGAAATCATTATTCACAACGCACCATTCGACGTCGGTTTTCTCAACAAGGAACTCTCACTGATCGGCCAAGGCCCGTTCCCGCCGTCTGTCGCCAGCATCACCTGCAGCCTGGCGATGGCCAAGGAGCTGTTTCCCGGCAAACGCAATTCACTCGACATGTTGTGCGACCGGCTGGGAGTGGACAACTCCGGCCGCACCCTGCACGGTGCCTTGCTCGACGCCGAACTGCTGGCCGACGTCTACATCAACATGACACGCGGGCAGGAGGCGTTGCTGATGGAGGCCGATACCGGAAATTCCGACAGCGCGAACGCCGACGTGATTGACCTGTCGCGCTTTGACTTGCCGGTGCTATGGGCCAATCATGCAGAGCGGGCCGCCCACGACCAGTTGCTGAAGGACCTCGACACGGCCAGTGGCGGCAAGACCGTCTGGCTCCGTGTTCTGGAGGAAATGCCGGCCGACGCTGTGGCATAATTTCTTGCTGTTGCGGGAGCGGTGACAGGGCGGTTAGCTCAGGGGTAGAGCACAGCATTCACACTGCTGGGGTCGGAGGTTCGAAACCTCCACCGCCCACCAGGATATCTATTTGAAAATAGAGAGCCTACGAGGAACCGCAGGCCATTTTCATTTGCGTGTGCGGTAGTCGACAGGGATCGGATTCCTGCAGCGATCCGCATCGCCCCGGCATGCACCGGGTCGCCGCACCCCGCCAAAAAAAGCGGCAGTCATGGCTGCGCATCTTGCGCGACCGCAGTCGATCAATCAGCCGGTAAATGCCCGGTCTTCACCCAGATCAAGCAGCCTTCTCGACTGAACGGCTGGTGTTGGCTCAAATGCGGGCTGCGTATCCAGTGGCCTGCCGGGTAGTCCGCGTGTTCGTCCGAAAACACGCCTTCGAGCACCAGAATCTCTTCGCCACCGAAGTGGCGGTGTGGCTGGAAGAAGGTGCCAGGCGCCCAGCGCACCAGGGCCGTGTGTTCAGTGCCGAAGCCGGCCAGCGGAAGAACCGTCAAGCCGGGAAGCCGTCCTGCTGCCCACAGCGCGCTGCGGGTATCGATGACGACGCGCTGGGTCTCCTGCGGGTCGAGTTGCCGCAATTTCACGAACATCGTGCAACCCTCGCTGGAAAACGGCGCGTGGCGCGAGCCCGGGGGGTTGCGGATATAACAGCCATGCCCGTAGTCGCCATGTGCATCGCCAAATCCGCCCTCGAGCACCAGAATCTCTTCGCCCAGTTCGTGCGTATGGGCGTCGAAGCAGGCGCCAGGTTCATAACGCACCACCGACGTGGCGCGTGCGATCTCACCACCATCGCGTTCGAGCATGCGGCGCTGAACCAGGGGCGAGGGCGATGCCAGCCACGGTAACTGTTGGCTGTCGACGACGCAACGTGCCGCGAAATCGCTATGGAGTTGGATCGGGGTCATGCGGGCGGCAAGCGTACGGTTGCCACCAGGCAACTCAGACTGGCGACCAGTGTCAAGCGCAGGCGCATCGCCAGCCAGTGCCGCAGTCCTTGGGCTGAGTACCGATTGCGGTCCACCGCATAACAGGCCCACAACAACACGACAAGGATCAGCAGACCGATTGACGCATCCGCGAGCAGGGCACACCAGGCCACCAAGCTCGGCACTACGCCCCAGAGGTAGTCTTGCGCGGCGGTGTCGCCCGACGGCTCCGATCGCATGGCGAGTCCCCAGTGAATGGCGCCCAGGAAGCTGGTGATGGTTGCACCGTAGGCGAGCAGGGCTTGCGCGGGAAGGCCGCGCTGGTCCGGGCTTGCCAGGAGCGTCCACGCAGCCAGCGCAACAAATGGCACCAGGCCCGCATATCCGAGGCGCGTTGCCCACGGTGCAACGGTGGCAGCGTGCGTATCGGTCATATCTGGGCCCGATTGTCAGCCAGTCGCCGGCGCGGTGCCGGCGGTGGGGCATTTTCCGGTCGTGGTGCTGGAGGGTCTCGTGCCGATGGGCTCCGGGAAAACCCGGCCTCACCAGGGTATTGTGTCACCCCGGTAGTCGACGAAGTGCGCCCGGCCGGTCGCATCGAGCCGGTCGATGGCCTGCAGCATCCGGCGCGCAGACATCGCCGGCTCCAGCCCATCGTCGCCCACGAACGGCCGGCTCAGCGCCGAGCGCACCGTACCCGGCTGCAGTGCAGCCACGACAGCCAGCGGGCGCCTGCGAGCGACCTCGATCGCGGCCGTCTGCAGCAGCATGTTCAGCGCGGCCTTGGACGCCCGATAGCCGTACCAGCCGCCCTTGCGGTTGTCATCGATGCTGCCCACACGGGCCGATAGTTTGGCCCAGATGACACGTTCACCGGTGGCCAGCAGGGGCACGAAGTGTTTCAGCGCCAATGCCGGCCCGACGGCATTGATGTGCATCGCGCGCAAGAGGACTGCAGCGTCGAGTTCGTCGAGCCGTTTCTCGGGCCCGCGGCCGTCGATCTGTAGCGCGCCGGTGGCGTCCAGCACCAGATGCAGCTTGCCCGCATCCGCGACCGTCTGTGCAGCCCACCGCAGGCTGTCCTCGTCCTCCAGCGTGATCGCCGGCTCGCTGTTGCGCGACAGGCCCGTGACGCCGCCGCAGCGCGGATCGGCTTGCAAAGCCTGCATCCAGGCCTGTCCCAGTGCGCCGGTGCAGCCGAGCACCAGTGCGCGATATCCCGGGCGCAGGCTCGCCATCGTGCACGGTCCTGACGGGTCGCGGTCTTGGGTCGGATCGGATGTTGTCATGGGCTCCATTGTGCGTGCGTCAAACCTGCGCGGCTCTGAAGTAGCCCCTGGACCGCGGCGCCGCCGTCCCGCTGGGGCAGAGCCTGCGCAGCGCGCGGCGCCAGCAATGGCTTATTGCGCAGCCCAGCCGCCGTCCATGTTCCAGGCCACACCGCGCACGTTGTTGGCTGCCGGCGAGCAGAAAAACACTGCCAGTTGGCCCAGTTCCTCCGGCGTCGTGAACTGCATCGACGGCTCCTTCTCGCCCAGTAGCAGTTTGATGGCTTCGTCGTTCGACACGCCCTGGCTGGCGGCCTTGGCGTCGACCTGTTTCTGCACCAGCGGCGTCAGCACCCAGCCCGGACAGATGGCATTGCAGGTCACCGCGCTGGTAGCGTTTTCCAGCGCGGTGACCTTGGTCAGGCCGACAATGCCGTGTTTGGCCGCGACATAGGCGGATTTTTCGGCCGACGCCACCAGACCGTGCACGGAGGCAACGTTGATGATGCGGCCCCAGTGCGCGGCCTGCATCGCCGGCAGTGCGAGCCGGGTCGCATGGAAGGCGCTGGACAGGTTGATCGCGATGATCGCGTCCCAGCGCTCGGCGGGAAAGTTCTCGATCCGCGCCACATGCTGGATGCCGGCGTTGTTGACCAGGATGTCGACCCGGCCGAACTGCCCGGCTGCCTCCCGCATCATGTCCTCGATCTCGGCCGGTTTGCTCATGTCGGCGCCATGGTAGGCCACCGTGACGCCGTGCTGGGCGATGGCAGCCTTGGGACCCTCGATGTCGCCAAAGCCGTTGAGCATGATGTTGGCGCCTTGTTGGGCCAGTGCCTGCGCAATACCCAGGCCGATGCCGCTGGTGGACCCGGTGACCAATGCCGTCTTGCCTTTGAGCATGATGAACCTCCAATCAATTACGATGTGTCCGAACCATTATCCTGCCTTCGTCCACCCCAACTTCTTCAGTCCCCGCGGCCATGACAGAACCTGAATTGATGTATGTACTCTGTCCTGATGCCCGGGGCGGCCACCGCATGGCGTACTGGCAATGGGGCGACGCGGCGGCCGGCAGCGTGGTGGTGTGTGTTCACGGCCTGTCGCGCCAGGGGCGCGATTTCGACGCCCTGGCGCGTAGCCTGTGCGAGCGCAGCGAGCAACCGATCCGCGTCGTCTGCCCCGACGTGGTCGGGCGAGGCCGCAGCGACTGGCTCAAGGAGCCGATGGCCTACCAGATCCCGACCTACGCCGCCGATATGCTGGCGCTGCTGTCCCAGCTCCAGCCGAGCCGGCTCGACTGGGTCGGCACCAGCATGGGCGGACTGATCGGCATGGTGTTGTGTGGCCAGCCCGAGCTGCCGTTGCCGGTCTCGGTGCGACGACTGGTGCTCAACGATGTCGGACCACTCATCCGTTGGGAGGCGCTGGCACGCATTGGCACCTACCTGGGGCAGACCGGGCGTTTTGCCGACCTGCAGCAGGCGGCCGATGCCATGTGGGCGATCTCCACCGGTTTTGGCCCGCATTCACCGGAGCAGTGGTTGGCATTGTCGCGCGGCATGGTCCGCCCGCTGGACGACCGCAGTGGCGCCGTGACCTTGCACTACGACCCGGCGATCGCGCTGCCATTTCGCAGCTTGACGGCCGAGTCGGCGGCGCAGGGCGAGGCGGCATTGTGGCAGTTGTATGACGCGATCCGCGCCCAGACGCTGCTCTTGCGTGGTGCTCGGTCGGACCTGCTGTCAGCTGACACCGCGCAGGCCATGACGGTTCGCGGGCCCCGTGCCCGTATGGTGGAGTTTGCAGGCGTCGGCCACGCGCCGACGCTGATTGCGCCCGACCAGGTGGACTGCGTGGCCGGATTCCTGCTCGAAGAACCGCAGGCTGGGAGCGGATGAAACACGCAGGTACGGCTGGCGACCCGGCAGTGGAGTCCGGGGTCGATGCCGCTGCACCGCCCGGTGCGCAAGGTGCCGGTGTGTTGGCGCGCGCCCGCATTTTTGCCGAACCACTGATCGGTGGCGAGGCGCTGGACAGCGGCGAGAACACGATGGAGCATGCGCGCGGTGTCGCCGGCATCCTGCGCGCGATCGGCGGCTCGGAGCTGATGCAGGCGGCCAGCTACCTGGTTTATACCTGCGAGCATCTGACGCGGCCGCAGGAGGCGATCGGCAAGCGTTTCGGCACCAACCTGGCCAACCTGGCGCAGGAGACCAACAAGCTGGTACGCGTTCAGCGCCAGGCGCACTCGAGCCGTCACGGGGAGGCCCTGCAAGCGCCGGCACTGATGGCCCAGACGGCCGCGGCGCAGGTCGAGAACGTGCGAAAGATGCTGCTCGCGTTCTCGCGTGACCTGCGCGTGGTGATGCTGCGCCTGGCTTCGCGCCTGCAAACCCTGCGTTATTTTGCGGCCAGCAAGCTGCCTCCGCCACCTGCCGTTGCGGCCGAGGCCTTGCTGGTGTTCGCGCCATTGGCCAACCGGCTCGGCATCTGGGATCTCAAGTGGGAACTCGAAGACCTTTCGTTCCGCTTCCTGGAGCCGCAGACCTACCGCGACGTGGCGCAACATCTCGACCAGACCCGTGGCCAGCGCGAGCGCGATGTCGAGCAGTTGCGCACCCGGCTCGAGCGCGACCTGCGCCGTGACGGCATGCACGCCACGGTGCAGGGGCGGCCCAAGCACATTTACAGCATCGTCAAGAAGATGCGCGGCAAGTCGCTCGACTTCGACCACGTGTACGACATCTGCGCCTTGCGCGTCATCGTGCCGACGGTGGCTGATTGCTACACCGTGCTCGGTGCGGTAAACAGCCGCTTCACGCCGATGCCCGAGGAGTTTGACGACTACATCGCCAAACCCAAGCCCAATGGGTATCGCTCGCTGCACACGGTAGTTCGCGACGACAAGGGCCAGCCGATCGAGATCCAGATCCGGACCCAGGAGATGCACGACCATGCCGAACACGGCGTGGCCGCGCACTGGTTGTACAAGGAGTCGGGAGTCAAGGGGTATGCCGGCGTCGCTGCGGTCGGAAATTACGACGCCAAGATCGCCGTGCTGCGCCAATTGCTGGACTGGGAACGCGAGCTTTCTGGCGAGCAGCTGCGCGGCCTGTTCGAGGACCGTATCTATGTGCTGACGCCGCACGCCGCCATCGTCGAGCTGGTCGAAGGCGCGACGCCGGTCGACTTCGCCTACCACGTGCATACCGATCTGGGCCATCGTTGCCGCGGCGCCCGCATTGATGGCGCGATGGTGCCGCTCAACACACAGCTGCGAAACGGCCAGACAGTGGAAATCGTCGTAGCCAAGGAAGGCGGCCCTTCGCGCGACTGGCTCAATCCCGAACTGGGCTACCTGGCCGGCCAGCGTGCGCGCGGCAAGGTCAGGGCCTGGTTCAATGCCATTGCCATCCACGAAACCGTGGCGCGGGGCCGCGAGTCAGTCGAGAAAGTGCTGCAACGCGAAGGCAAGACCTCGGTCAACCACGAAGAATTGGCGCGCGAGCTGGGATTCGACGCCGCCGATGCGTTGTTCGAGTCGGTTGGCAAGGACGAGTTTTCGTTGCGCCAGATCGAAGCCTTGTACCGGCCGGGCGAGTCGACGAACCAGGACGCCGACGCGCCGCTGATCAAGGCGCCGACACAGGAGGACAAGAAGGCCGGAGGCGGTGTACTGGTGGTCGGTGTCGATTCGCTCATGACCCAGCTGGCGCGTTGCTGCAAACCGGCGCCGCCCGACCCGATCTGCGGCTTTGTCACCCGCGGCAAGGGTGTTAGCGTGCACCGCGCCGATTGCCCCAATGTGCGCGAGTTCCGGGCGCGCAACCCGCAGCGTGTCATCGAGGTGCAATGGGGCCGGCCGCGTGCGGAGAAAGCACCGGTCTACCCGGTCGATGTGGTGGTGCAGGCAGTCGATCGCCAGGGACTGCTGCGCGACCTGTCCGAGCTGTTCTTCAAGGAAAAGATGAACGTCATCGGGGTGCAGACCCAGACCGTGCGTGACATTGCCTGGATGACCTTCACCGTCGAGACCTCGGATGCGCTGCGGCTGCAGCAGGTACTGGGGCAGGTCATGATGCTGGCGGGTGTGCG
>JBBRVD010000026.1:0-29259 GCA_038247175.1 Burkholderiales bacterium
GGACTGGATCAACCGGCCTCGACAGGCCGCGAACCGCGCGCACAAGCGGCAGCGGAATCGGGCGCACGGCATGGCGCAGCATGTTTTGTGGGTTCACATTGGGAGGGTAATCGATTTGTCCGAGTGCGAAAAGGCGCCGTGCCCTTGCCGCATCGGCAACGGGGAGCGTCAGCCCCGAAAACGACGGCAGACAGCAGCCACCTCCATCAGTCGACCCGCAGGCCCGGCAATCAAGGCTATCGGCGGCGGCACGACGCTGGCCAGCCAGGCGTGCCCTGTAAAATCCAGATCAACCAGGATCTCATCCATGTCCCTATTCCGCCGCCCGGATTACCAATCCGACACCACCCAGTTCATTACCCGGCTCAAGATCGCAAATCCCGAACTCGAGGCCGAGCAACGACAAGGCCGGGAACTGTTGTGGGACAAGAACCCGGACCGATCCTCCTGGAACTCGTTTCGCCAGGCCGAAGTGCAGCAAAAGCCGTACGTGTACCAGACCGATCTGTCTTGAGACCGTGCCGGTTTTGCGCGTCAGCAGCTCCGACAGGTCTGGTACCGGTGCCAGGGACCCACGATGACCACGAGCATCAGCTTGCCGCAGGCCCGGGAATACCACGCAACCATGCCCGAGGTGGTAGATCAGGTCGCGTTGGCACGCCTGTATGGCGAACCGCTGTTCTCCATTCCCCAGGATCTCTACATACCACCCGACGCGCTGGAAGTATTCCTGGAGGCTTTCGAGGGGCCGCTGGACCTGCTGCTGTACCTGATCCGCAAACAGAACTTCAACATTCTGGACATCCCGATGGCGGGCGTGACCCGCCAGTACCTGGCTTATGTGGACGAGATCCGCGGGCGCAACCTGGAACTGGCAGCCGAATACCTGCTGATGGCAGCAATGCTGATCGAGATCAAGTCGCGCATGCTGCTGCCAGCGCGAAAGACGGCGGATGGCGAGGAGACAGAAGATCCGCGCGCCGAGCTGGTACGCCGGCTGATGGAATACGAGCAGATCAAGCTCGCCGCCGCTGCACTGAACACGATTCCACAAGCGGGCCGTGACTTCCTGCGCGCTCAGGTAGCGATAGAGCAGGCACTGGCTCCCCGTTTTCCCGACGTCGCGGTAGCCGACTTGCAGTTGGCATGGCGTGACATCCTGCGCCGAGCCCGGCTGGTGCAGCACCACCATATTTCCCGCGGGGAACTGTCGGTGCGAGAACACATGGCCATCGTGTTGCGTCGGCTGCAGGGACAACGATTCGTCGAGTTCGAGAACTTGTTCGATCCGAGCAAGGGAAGCCAGGTACTGGTCGTGACCTTCATTGCGCTGCTCGAACTGGCCAAGGAAAACCTGATCGACATCACGCAGGCCGAATCGTTCGCTCCCATTTACGTGCGGCTGGCCTACAGCATGGCGTCAGAGCAGGCGGACTGAACCTACACCTCGTCGCGGGCCTCGCGCGCCATCAGCGCGGCCACGGCCTGCCGCGGATCAAGGCGGGCGTCAAGCATGGCGTCGACGGCCAGGCAGATCGGCATTTCGATCCCGAGCGCGCTGGCGCGTTGCGCCACGGTGCGTGCACAAAACACGCCTTCGGCCACATGTCCCAGCGATTGGACCGCCTGCGCCAGGCTCATGCCGCTGGCCAGCGCCAGGCCGACACGGCGATTGCGCGAGAGGTCTCCGGTGGCGGTCAGCACCAGGTCACCCAGACCACTCAAGCCGGTAAAGGTCTCTGCGTTCGCACCCAGTGCAACGCCCAAGCGGGTCATCTCACGCAGTCCGCGGGTGATCAGCGCGGCGCGGGCATTCATGCCGAGTGCCAGTCCGTCGCACAGACCCGTGGCGATCGCCAGTACGTTCTTCACCGCGCCGCCCACCTCGACACCGACGATGTCATCGCTGCCATAGACCCGCAACTGCGCGCCATGAAAGACTTCGACCAGCGTGGCGCGTACCTCGGCATCGGTGCTGGCCGCCACCAGCGCTGCCGGCTTGCCTTGCGCGACCTCCTGGGCAAAACTCGGTCCACTCAGCACACCGCAGCGCAGCGCCGGCGCGACCTGGGCCTGTACCTCATGCGCCATCAAACCGATGGCGCCATCCCGGGCAGCGCCGTTGTCGCTCCGTGCCGCTTCGAAACCCTTGCACAACCATGCCACTGGCGCGGCGCAGCCTCGCAACCGCTGCAGCATCGGCCGCAGGGCCGCCATCGGTGTGGCCAGTACGACCAGGTCGGCGCCATCGATAGCGTGATCCAGCCGCACGGCGCTGGCGTCGGAGCGTTGCGCCACCCAGGCCCCGATCTGCAGGCTCGGGGGCAAGGTGAACGTGGGCAGGTAACGCTGGTTGACGCGCGCGGAACGCATTGCGTCGGCCTGCGCCGCATCCCGGGCCCATAGCCGGACGCGGTGCCGCGCGGGTTCTTGACCCGCCAGGTTGATCGCCAGCGCCGTGCCCCAGGCGCCTGCGCCGAGAATGGCAATGTCCATCGTCGCCGCGGCCGGATCTGCTGGAGCGGCCCGGCTGGTGCCGCTTTACTGGGTCGTGTTGCCGGCGATGGCGGTCTCGCCTGCGGCTTGTTGCGCGCGCTGCTGCTCGTACATGGCCTGGAAGTTGATTTCCGACAGGTGCACCGGCGGGAAACCGCTGCGCTGGATGATATCGGCCACATTGGCGCGCAGGTACGGATAGACGATCTGCGGGCACGCAATACCCATGATCTGGCTCATCTGTTCCTGCTCGATATTGCGGATTTCGAAGATCCCGGCCTGCTTTACCTCGACCAGGAACACCGTGCGCTCCTTGAGCTTGGTGTGCACGGTGGCGGTCACGCAGATCTCGTACACACCGTCGGCGGCGGTGTTGGCTTCCACGCCCAGCTGGATATCGACCGCCGGCTGATCCTTCTCGAGCAGGATGCCAGGTGAATTGGGCTGCTCCAGCGAACTCTCCTTGAGGTAAATGCGCTGAATCTGGAAGGTGGGGGTGTTGTCTTCGGCCATGGAATCTCTTTCGGGTTAAGGGGAACGGGCCACCCGCCCGCGGCGGATCTGCGATCCACCCGGCGCAATGGCGCGGCGCGATATTATCGCCGCTGCATCGGGCGCGCCGCTGTGAATCAGGCGGCGGCCAGCAAAGGCAGCAAGCCGCCACGGCTGTCCAGCGCCATCAAGTCGTCGCAACCGCCGACATGCGTGCTGCCGATGAAGATCTGCGGAACCGTGTGCCGCCCGGTCATTTCCGTCATCCGCACACGTTCGGCATGGTCGAGGTCGACCCGGATCTCCTCGATCTGGGCGACGCCCCGATCCTGGAGCAATTGCTTGGCACGAATGCAATAGGGACAGACGGCCGTGGAATACATCTTGACGGATTGCATGCAGGAGACTTTCATCGAGGGAATACGTGGGAGGCTAGCCGGCGGCCGGTCAACGGCTCCGCAGGGGTGCTCAGGATTTTTCGACCGGTAGATTGGCGCTTCGCCAAGCAGCAAGACCGCCGGAGATCGACTGCGCCTTTTCATAACCCAGCTTCTTGGCAACGGCGACCGCGCGCCCGGAGCGGGCACCACTTTGGCAGATGAGGATCACCGGAACAGCCTTGTTCTTGACCGTCGACGGCAATTTGTCCTCGAGCTGGTTCAACGGAATGTTCTTCGCGCCGCCGGGATGACCGGCGGCAAACTCATCGGCCTCGCAGACGTCGATCAGCACCGCCTTCTCGCGATTGATCAGTTGCACCGCGGCCGCAGTCGTGACGCCAGCATCGGTCACACCCTTCAAGGCCGGCAGGAACAACATGGCGCCCGAGGACACGGCAACCAGCAACAACATCCAGTTATCTACAACAAAATTCACGGCATTCCTTGGCAAGAGTGGCTGCGCGGCGCGCGCGCGAGACCGCGCATTTTAGAATGGTGGCTAACACACTGGCGGCGCGGCGGTCTTTTGGAGCATAGCAACACCCTCGGCTCAACGGCCGAGACGTCTTTGCCGGCCCGTCGCCACCCGCCAGAACAGCCAACAACCCATGCATACCCTTGTACTGATCCGCCACGGTGAGTCAACCTGGAACCGGGAAAACCGCTTCACCGGCTGGACCGACGTCGATCTCACGCCCACCGGCATCGAACAGGCCCAACGTGCTGGCCGCCTGTTGCGCGATCAAGGCTTCGAATTCGACCTGGCTTATACCAGCGTGCTCAAGCGCGCCACCCGCACCCTGTGGCATTGTCTGGACGAAATGGACCGTACCTGGCTGCCGGTGATCCACAGTTGGCGCCTGAACGAGCGCCACTACGGCGCCCTGCAGGGCTTGAACAAGGCGGACACGGCCCGCCAATACGGCGACGAGCAGGTGCTGATCTGGCGTCGCAGCTATGACACGCCACCGCCACCGCTGGAGCCGCAGGATCCGCGCTGCGAACGCTCGGACATCCGCTATGCCAACCTGGCGCCCGACCAGGTGCCGCTGAGCGAATGCCTCAAGGACACGGTCGAGCGGGTGCTTCCGTTCTGGAACGAATCCATGGCCCCAGCCATGCGCAGCGACAAGCGCATCCTGGTGTCGGCGCATGGCAATTCGATCCGGGCACTGGTGAAGTACCTGGACAAGGTCTCGGACTCGGACATCGTCGGGCTCAATATTCCCAATGGCATCCCACTGGTATATGAGCTGGACGCGGACCTGGCGCCGATTCGCCACTACTATCTGGGAGATGCACAAGCCGCGCAAGCGGCTGCGAGGGCCGTGGCGGCCCAGGGTCAGACCGGATAACAAGTCGGCGGTGCACGATTTGCACGCTGGCGTGCGACTTGCCGGAACCAGTGCGCGTCAACCGCGTCCAAGCTGTCTATTGGATTAGAAGAGGAAACTCGTCATGGGTCACAAACTGAAGGTCGCGGGTTGGATTTCGGTCGGCGTGGTGGCCGGAGCACTGACCACCGTTTCGCTGCAGACGGTCGCGAGGGGCACGCTGGCGCCGCTGCCGCTCGAGGAACTGCAGCAGCTAGCGGCGGTGTTCAGCATGGTCAAGAGCGACTATGTCGAGCCGGTCGACGAAAAGAAGTTGATCACCGATGCCATTTCCGGCATGGTGGCGAGCCTGGACCCGCATTCCCAGTATTTCGACAAGAAGTCGTTCAAGGAATTCCGCGAGGGAACAGCGGGCAGATTCGTTGGCGTCGGCATCGAAATCACACAGGAAGACGGCTTCGTCAAGGTCGTCTCGCCGATCGAGGGTACGCCGGCCTTTCGCGCCGGCCTCAAGACCAATGACCTGATCACGAAGATCGACGACACCGCTGTGAAGGGTTTGCCGCTCAACGAAGCCGTCAAGCGCATGCGCGGCGAGCCCAATACCAAAGTCATCCTGACCATCCTGCGCCGGGACGAAAATCGTACCTTCCCGGTCACGATCGTGCGCGAGGAGATCCGCACCCAATCGGTGCGCGGCAAGATGATCGAACCGGGTTATGGCTGGATTCGCCTGAGCCAGTTCCAGGAACGCACGGTCGATGACTTCGTGCGCAAGGTCGAGGAAATATACAAGCAGGATCCCAACCTCAAGGGACTGGTGCTCGACCTGCGCAACGACCCGGGCGGCTTGCTGGATGCGGCGGTGGCGATCTCGGCGGCCTTTCTGCCTGAAAACGTCAACGTGGTCTCGACCAATGGCCAGTTGCCGGAGAGCAGGTTCACCTACCGCGCAGCGCCTGAGTCCTATTTGCGGCGCGGCTCGAGCGACCCGCTCAAGCGCCTGCCAGCGGCCATCAAGAACGTGCCTCTGGTGGTGCTGGTCAACGAGGGCTCGGCTTCCGCCAGCGAAATCGTTGCCGGTGCTCTGCAGGACCACAAGCGTGCCACCATCATGGGTCGCCAGACGTTTGGCAAGGGCTCGGTCCAGACCGTGCGTCCGCTGGGTCCGGACACGGGACTCAAGATCACGACTGCGCGGTATTACACCCCCAGCGGAGCATCGATTCAGGCCAAGGGCATCGTCCCCGACATCATGGTCGATGAGTCTGAAGAGGGCAACCTGTTCGCCGCGCTGCGTACCCGCGAGGCTGACCTCGAGAAGCACCTGGCCAGCGGCCAGGGGGAAGAAAAGAAGGATCCGGCACGTGAAAAGGCGCGCGAACTGGCCCTCAAGAAACTCGAGGATGACCGGAACAAGCCGGTTGTCGATCGCAAGACGCCAGAGTTCGGTTCGGACAAAGATTTCCCGCTGGTCCAGGCGCTCAATCAGCTCAAGGGGCGGCCGGTGATGGTGAGCAAGACCCTGATCGAGCGCAAGGAAGAACCCAAGAGTAACTGAGCGCGCAGTTGGCCGATTCGCCTGCGATGAACGACCAGCAACTGCTGCGCTATTCACGCCATATCCTGCTCGACGAGATCGGGGTCGAGGGTCAGGAGTCGATCCGTCGGGGGCACGCGCTGGTGATCGGAGCGGGTGGACTGGGCTCTCCAGTGGCGCTGTACCTGGCATCGGCCGGCCTGGGCCAGGTGACGCTGGTCGACAATGACACAGTCGACATCACCAATCTGCAGCGTCAGGTCGCGCACACGACCGAACGTGTCGGCGCAGCCAAAGTCGACTCGGCGCAGGTTGCGATGGCAGCCATCAATCCGGAGGTCCGGGTCGAGGCGTTGTGTCAGCGCGCTGACGCGGCACTGCTCGACACCCTGGTGCCGACAAGCGACGTCGTGCTCGATTGCAGCGATAACTTCGCGACCCGGCACCTCGTCAATGCCGCGTGCGTGCGCCACCACAAACCGCTGGTTGCAGGCGCGGCGATCCGATTCGACGGCCAGTTGAGCGTCTATGACACCCGGGACGACAACTGCCCCTGTTATGCCTGCGTGTTTCCACCCGACGTCGATCTGGAAGAGGCGCATTGCGCCACGATGGGCGTGTTCGCGCCAGTGGTTGGCATCATTGGCACCATGCAGGCCGCCGAGGCCCTCAAACTGCTCAGCGGCGCCGGCACGCCACTGGCGGGCCGGCTGCTGATGCTCGATGCCCGCGCGATGGAGTGGAGTCAGGTGCGGATTCCCCGCAACCGCCACTGTGGTATTTGCGCCGGCCGCACTGCGCCGACGTTGCCGCACAACCCGGCTTCGGGCCGACGATGAAGGCGGGCATGCCTCGGCCAGCCGCATGATGGCCGGCCCAGCCGTTCCCGCAGGTCCTTCTTGTGACTGGGATGCGACCACACCGGATGCGGCGATTCACGCGCGCCAGGCAGCTGCCGCGAAGTCCTGCGGTCTTGCCTGACACCGGTCGACCGGCGCAACCCGCGCTTCAACGCCATCGTCAGACAGGACGATACCGACGATCTGAATCGATTGCCTCTCACTATCGCTCTGTGAGAGCAAGAGAGCGCGAGCTCGCAAGCCGATCGTTCCAACAGCCCTGGCAAACTAGTTCATTCCCGATGCTCGGCGCGACATGCAGCTGTTAAACTTTCTGCGCACCCCACTTCATCACCTGTGACTTCATCGATCGCCCGCTCAGTCGTCGACATCAAGGACCTCCGGTTGGGTGATGCGCGCGCCTTGCTCGAACATGGCGCCACGGTGACCTTGCCGGACAGTAGCGAGCATCCGACTGAATTTGTCCAGCAGGTGATCGACGGCTTGTGCGAGTTGTCGCTCAAGGATCCGCTGACCGGCCTGGCCAACCGACGGCATTTCCTGTCGGTGCTCGAGCGCGAAATCGACGGTGTTGCGCGCTCCGGGGAACCGGCGCTGCTGCTGATGCTCGACATCGACCATTTCAAGTCGATCAACGATACCCATGGCCACTTGGCTGGCGACAAGGTCCTGCATGCGGTGGCCCGGTGCCTGTCGCGCTGCATCCGTCCGATGGATTCGGTGGCGCGTTATGGCGGCGAGGAGTTTGCCGTGGTGCTGCCCAACTGCGTGGTGTCGGTGGGTGAGGCTGTGGCAGAACGGATCCGCAAGACGGTCGAATCGCTGACGATCGCGGTCGGCCCGTCCACGAATGTGAAAGCCACGATCAGCATCGGAGGCGCGTATGCACCCGCATGGGTCCGATCCACCGCTCCATTGTGGATAGAACGTGCCGATAACCTCTTGTATCAGGCCAAGGCCAAAGGGCGTAACCGTGTCTGTATCGACCATCAACGGGCGATTGCGGTCAGTGCTGAGGAGAAAAATCTTTTGTTTGGTCATTTAGCCCTGGGCGAACCTGCCTGGCTTGAACGTGTCGCGGCCGAGCCGGGCGGTGGCGCAACGAGCGGAGTCCAACCATGAGCGAAGAGCTGAAATCCAGCGACTCCAGGCCCGCGGCGGAGCCGAAGGTGCCGCTGCCACCCCATGGCAGGGTCATGGCGGTGACCAGTGGCAAGGGAGGCGTGGGCAAGACCTTCGTGTCTGCCAATCTGGCGGCGGCACTGGCCAAGCGCGGCCAGAAAGTGCTGGTGCTCGACGCTGATCTCGGCCTGGCCAACCTGGACGTGGTACTGAATCTCTATCCCAAGGTCACATTGCACGATGTGTTCAGCGGCAAATCCAAACTGGAGGAGGCCATCATCCAGGCTCCCGGCGGGTTTTCAGTGTTGCTGGCGGGCTCGGGCATGGTCGAGTATTCGCGCCTGACGCCCGAGATCCGTGCCGATTTCCTGCGCATCATCGAGGGCCTGCTACCCCATTACGACGTGGTCTTGCTCGACACTGGCGCCGGCATCTCCGATGTGGTCCTGTTTGCGGTGTCGCTGGCCTCCGTGGTGCTGGTCGTGGCTACGCCGGAGCCCACATCGCTCACGGACGCATACGCGACCATCAAGGTGCTGGCGAACCAGCAAAAACGCGAATACATCCACATGGTGATCAACCAGACTGCGCGCCTGGGCGACGGGCGTGCCATCACGGGCCAGTTGCAGCAGGTGCTGGATCGTTTCGTCGTATCCGAACCCGGGCGCGGAGTCAAGCTGGTTCACCTGGCAGACATTCCGGCGGACCCGTCGGTACGCCAAGCGGTGATGCGGCGCCAGTTGCTGATGCAGACCATGCCCGGCTGTCCGGCCGCGCTGGCAGTGGCGCAACTCGCGCGCAAGATCGAGGAAACCGTGATTCCGGGTGGCGGCCGCTGAAGCGGCATCGCGGGTCCGCGCCGTCAGCTGCGCTGTCTCGCCCTGCAAACGGCAGTTTGCAGGTTCAGTCGACTGTTGGGGGTAAAGCCGTCACGATCCAACCCTCCAACGGATCGAAGGACATTGGTAAACCGTAGCGGGGCCAGCCCCGTTGCCAGCCCCAGGCCGCCTGTACCAAGCACAACGCGGCGTCCAGCTTGTCACCCCGGCCGTCCTCGAGCAGCAGCGCGCGCTGATCGGGTTCCATCTCAAGCCGCAGTGACAGCCGGGTACGCCCTGCCTGCAGTGCGTCGAGCAGGTGCTGGCGCCGCTCGCGCCGCTCGACCGTCTGTTTTCTGCGATCGTCGCTCTTGTAACTGGCATGGCCCAACACCTCGCGCGCGAGCAGTCCCGGATATGCCTCCAGTGCCACCTTGCGCGGCCTGCCCTGCGCATCGGTGGCACGGGTATCGCCAGGATGCAGTCCCGGCAAGCAAACGCCCGCCTCGATCAGTGGTGGCACGCCGGCGTGCAGCATCCAGGCCACCGGCGGATTGACCCACTTCATCGACGGACTGGAACCGGCCCAGCGGTCGGTCACCCGGTGGGCGAACTTGCCGCCGACGGGGCGACTGGCGCAGAAGGCCGAAAACCGGGCGCGAATGTCTGACCGCTCCAGGCCGGCGTACAACTGCATGGCGTCGAGCCAGCGGCTCGGCCAGCCCAGGGCTTGCACCAGTTCGCGCGGCAGACCGAACGGAAAATCGAAACCGCCGACCCAGTGCGGTTCTTCCCGCAACCATCGGGCATAGGCATCGAGAGAATCCACCGCCTGAAGCGTGTCCAGGGACACCACATTGCCACACAGACGCCCGCGCGCGATCACGATCGGCTTTCTGGCGTATGGACGGCTGCTGAAATCGCAACCGACGAGGAGTGTCATGCGTTCAGGGGCCACGATGAGCCGCACTGGGCGGCCACCACCGTGTCAACCAGGGCTCAGGCTCGGCCCATGATGGACGCGGTGGCCATCAGTTCCTCGAGCAGCGCGAGCGACACCTTGCCCGACACTGAATACGGGTCAAGTTCGGGCTTCTCGGCGTACTTGAGCAGGATCGAGGTGTTGATGCGCGACATGTTCACCTGCCCCATGGTCCAGCCGCCAAAACGACGCTCGGCAATCTCTTCGTAGTGCAGCAGCACCACGTCCCTGTGCCGCTTGTCCTTCTGGATATGGCCGAACAGGTCGCTGACGGCCATGCGGCCGCCCTCGATCGCCTGCAGGAAAATCCCGCCGCCGTAACACAGGATACCGGTGATGCCGCAGGTCGGGTTGGACTGCCGCGATTGCGACAGGATGGCGTCGATCGCCTCATGGGTGGTGTCCACCGCGCGGCTGGCATACAGGAGTCGGACCAGCATGGTGTCAGCCTTTTCCGGGAATTAGCGATAGGAATTCGCGCCGAAGGTTGGAGTCCTTCAGGAACACACCACGCATCACGGAATTGATCATCTTGCTATCCATGTCCTTGACGCCGCGCCAGGCCATGCAGTAGTGGCTGGCCTCCATGACGATTGCCAGTCCATCGGGTTGCGTCTTGAGTTGTATCAGATCGGCCAGTTGCACCACAGCTTCCTCCTGGATCTGCGGTCGGCCCATCACCCATTCGGCCAGCCGAGCGTATTTCGACAAGCCAATCACATTCGTGTGCTCGTTGGGCATCACGCCGATCCAGATCTTGCCGATCACCGGGCAGAAATGGTGGCTGCAGGCGCTACGAACCGTGATCGGGCCGACAATCATCAATTCGTTCAGGTGTTCGGCATTGGGAAACTCGGTGATGGCCGGAGCCTTGACGTAACGGCCCCGGAAAACCTCGTTGACATACATCTTGGCCACACGGCGGGCGGTTTCGTCGGTATTGTGGTCGTTCGCGGTGTCGATCACCAGACTCGCGAGCACGCCTTTCATCTTGGCCTCAACCTCATCGAGCAACATCTCGAGTTCGCCCGGCTCGACAAAATCGGCAATGTTGTCGTTGGCATGAAAGCGCCGGCGCGCGGCCAGCAGCCGTTCTCGGATCTTGACCGATACCGGGGTGCCTTCGTCCAAGTCACTGGAATTCATGGTGGAAGGAGACTGCATCAACATTAGCGCATACTAACAGCGAATGGAATGCGGGGTCTTTCCGACGACCCGGCGTCTTTTCAGTAGCGGCGGCCGATCAGGAACAGGCCCAGGCGCACCAGGGCCAGGGCCATCGCCTCGAGCACCCGGACGCGCCAGGACCGATTGAGATAGGCAGGGGCTTCCAACCGATGTCCGCCATGAGCCATGGCGTATTCCAGCCGCTCGCGCAGCAGTCCCGCAAACGCAACGTCGCGCACGACGATGTTGGCCTCGCGCGCCAGCAGCAGACTCAGCGGATCGAGGTTGGACGAGCCGACGGTCGCCCAGCGTGAGTCCACCACGGCCACCTTCGCATGCAAGAAGCCGGCCGCATATTCGTGAATCTCGACGCCTGCGTCCAGCAAGGCACCATAGACCGGGCGGGCTGCGTGAAACTGCAGGAAATATTCGTATCGTCCTTGCAGCAGCAACCGCACCCGCACACCGCGACGCGCCGCCAGCACCAGCGCCTTGCGCAGCCGCGCTCCGGGGAGGAAATAGGCGTTGGCGATGATGACCTCACGCTGCGCCGCGCCGATGGCCCGCAGGTACGCTCGCTCAATCCGGCGGCGATGACGCAGATTGTCTCGCAGCACCAGTTCGGCGCGAGCACCGCGGCTGCGCGGTGCATTCTGCCGGGACGGCGGCCTGTATGAGACCGGCGCCTGGCTAGCCAACCTGCGCTCGGCCAAGGCCTTGCGCAGACGCTCCTGCAAGGCCTGCCAGGCCGCCGGGAACTCACGATCGCGCACGTCGGACGCCACAGTCATGCGCCACCAGAAACGCACCATCACCTGGTGCGCGTCCTGCACCAGCGGCCCGGTGATCCGCAACGCGAAATCCAGCCGCGGCTGCTGCAATGGACCATGCACCGGGTCGCAAAAGTCATCCAGGATATTGATGCCGCCGCAGAACGCAACGCCGGCATCGACGACGCACAATTTGCGGTGCAGCCGGCGCCAGTGGCTCGGAATGAACATCCCCAGACGCCCCAGCGGCATGAAGATGCGCCACAACACGCCGCTGTCGTCGAAGCGGCGCGCCCACTGCGCGGGCAACTCGGGGGTACCGAAACCGTCCATCGCCAGGTACACCTGCACACCGCGCGCGGCCGCTCGCTCGAGAGCCGCGGCGACCTGCTGTCCCGATACATCGAATTGGAAGATGTAAGTTTCCATGCGCACCTCCAGGTGCGCTTCATCGATGGCCCGGATCATATCGGGGAACAGCTCCTCGCCTCCCTGCAACAGCCTGAGGTCGTGATGTGCCTGGAGTCCGGTCATACCAGGGGTCAAGCAAACGTGGCCTTGCCACTTCGCTTGACCCCTGAGGGCGGGAGTGACGCAGTCATGTCCGGGCGGCGATCATGAGGGATCGGGCAGATGGAACTCCGCCACCAGTGGCAGATGATCCGACATGCGCCACCAGATGCGGCCCCGGGGCACCTGCAGCCCCAATGGCAACATGCCGCGCGCGTAGACCTGGTCCAGTTGCGCCAGTGGCAGGCGCGACGGAAAGGTGGGCTGCACGGGGCCGTCGAAGCCGGCCAAACCCATGACCGCCATCTCACGACGCACCGTCGTGCCCCAATCGTTGAAGTCACCGGCAACGACCAGGGGCGCGTGCGCGGGAACCTCGCGTTCGATGAAACGCTGCAGTTGCGCGATCTGGCGCATCCGGCTGGCGCGGATCAGTCCGAGGTGCACCACCACCACATGTACCGACTGGCCATGCAAGTCGATTTGCGAATGCAGCAGGCCACGTTGTTCGAAACGGTGGTCCGACATGTCCTCGTGCTGGTGGCCCAGCACTGGCCAGCGCGACAACATGGCGTTGCCATGTTCGCCGTGGCGCGTGATGGCATTGGTGCGATACACAGCCTCATAGCCGGGTGGCGCCAGGAACTCGGCCTGCGGCAATTCAGGCCACCGCGAGAAAAAGCGGGCTTCACCCCGGTGCAGCTTGCGAACCTCCTGCAGGCAGACGATGTCGGCGTCGAGTTGCTCCACCGCATGGCCCAGATTGTGGATCTCGAGGCGCCGGCGCGGCCCGACGCCCTGCACGCCCTTGTGGATGTTGTAGGTGGCCACCCGCACCAGGTTCATGTCGCGGCACCTGCGTCTTTGCACCAACGCGGCAACATCAGGATCGCCTCGGCATTGGATGGCGAGTAGCAGGCATGTGCCGCCTCCTGCCAGGGCAACCATCGCCACGCAAGGTGTTCGCGCGGATTGAGCCACACCGGGATGGCGACCGGCACCGTAAGGCCAAACAGGCGCTCGGTGTTGCGGGTCACCCCCGGGGCATAACGATGGCGCCAGTGGGGATAGATCTCGTAGACGTTCTCCAGCTGCCAATCGACCAGTGCGCCAGCCAGCAAGGTGCCTGAACGGCAATCGATGCCGGTCTCCTCCAGAACCTCGCGCGCGGCAGTGACGCGAAGGTCCTCGCCGGGTTCGTCCTTGCTACCGGTCACCGACTGCCAGAAGTCAGCGACATCGGCACGCTGGATCAGCAGTACATCGCGTGCCGCGGTATGGATTACCACCAGTACGGACTGCGGAATTTTGGTTGCCTTGGTCATGGATGCGGGTGTCGGACGGGCACCCCGCGCATTCTGCACCACGACCACCGCGCCCGGACTTTACCGGGGCATTGACACCCTGCGGTCAGTCGTGCAGCCTTGGGAACGGCCGGTCGGCGTTCATGCGCTCTGGGCGGTTCTGAGTCGGATGTGCAGTTCGCGCAACTGCTTCTCATCGACCGCCGACGGTGCGTCGGTGAGCAGGCACTGGGCGCGCTGGGTCTTCGGAAACGCAATCACGTCGCGAATCGACTCGGCACCGGTCATCAAGGTCACGATGCGGTCCAGGCCGAACGCCAGGCCACCGTGGGGCGGCGCCCCGTACTGCAGCGCGTCGAGCAGAAAGCCGAACTTGATCTGCGCCTCCCCGGGTGAGATCTTGAGCGCGTCAAACACCTTTTGCTGCACGTCAGCGCGGTGGATACGGACCGAACCGCCACCCATCTCCCAGCCATTGAGCACCATGTCATAGCCCTTGGAAATACACTTCTCAGGCTCCGACGCCATCCAGTCCTCGTGGCCATCCTTGGGTGCGGTGAAAGGATGGTGGGTTGCGGTGTAGCGCTGCGCCTCCTCATCGAACTCAAACATCGGGAAGTCGACCACCCAGAGCGGGCGCCAGCCGGTCTCGAACAGTCCGTTCTGACGGCCGAACTCACTGTGACCGATCTTCAACCGCAACGCACCGATGGCGTCGTTGGCTACCTTGGCCTTGTCGGCGCCAAAGAAGATCAGGTCACCGTCCTGCGCACCGGTGCGGGCAAGGACTTGCGCCAGCGCCTTGTCGTGCAGATTCTTGACGATCGGGCTCTGCAGGCCGGGCCAGCGGGCCGAAGCCTCACCAGGGCCAGCGGCAGCGTCGTTGACCTTGATGTAGGCCAGGCCCTTGGCACCGTAGATCTTGACGAATTCGGCATAGGCGTCGATGTCGCCGCGGCTCAGGCCGGTGCCCTCGCGGGCACCGCCAGGAACACGCAAGCCGACCACGCGGCCACCCTTGGCCGTCGACGCGCTGGCAAACACCTTGAAGTCCACGTCGGCCATCACGTCGGTCAGTTCGGTGAACTCCATCTTGACGCGCAGGTCCGGCTTGTCCGAGCCGAAGCGGTGCATTGCGTCGGCATAGGTCATCACGGGAAACTCTCCCAGGTCGACGTCCATGGCGTTCTTGAACACCGACTTGATCATGGCCTGAGTCAGGTCACGGATCTCCTGCTCCTCCAGGAAGGAGGTCTCGATGTCAATCTGCGTGAATTCGGGCTGCCGGTCGGCGCGCAGGTCCTCGTCACGGAAGCACTTGGTGATCTGGTAGTAGCGGTCATAACCGGCCACCATCAGCAGCTGCTTGAACAACTGCGGCGATTGCGGCAGAGCAAAGAAGTAACCGTCGTGCACGCGACTCGGCACCAGATAGTCGCGAGCGCCTTCGGGGGTGGACCTGGTCAGCATCGGGGTCTCGATGTCGATGAAGCCCTGGGCATCGAGGAACTTGCGCACCTCCATCGACACCCGGTAACGCAGCATCAGGTTGTGCTGCATGTAGGGACGGCGCAGGTCGAGCACCCGATGCGTCAGACGCGTGGTCTCGCTCAGGTTGTCGTCGTCGAGCTGGAACGGCGGTGTCACCGACGGGTTGAGCACGACCAGTTCGTGGCACAACACCTCGATCTTGCCGCTGCGCAGGTTGTCATTGATGGTACCCGTCGGTCGCTCGCGCACCAGGCCACGGACCTGCACGCAGAACTCGTTGCGCAGGCCCTCGGCCAGCGCGAACATCTCGGCGCGATCGGGGTCACACACCACCTGAACATAACCTTCGCGATCGCGGAGGTCGACGAAGATCACACCGCCGTGGTCACGGCGTCGATTGACCCAGCCGCACAGGCTGACCGCCTCCCCCAGCAGGGCTTCGGTCACGAGACCGCAATAGTGGGAACGCATTGTCATGGCTTGGAACTTTCGATCGCCGGCACGATGCCGGCACAGACTAGGGATTCAGCAGTTTGACCCGTTTCGGCGCGATGCCGGGCGCCACGGAACCCATGGAGATCACATAGGTGAGTGCTTCGTCCACACTCATGGATAGCTCAATCACGTCCGAGCGGGGCAGCATCAGGAAAAAACCACTGGTTGGATTGGGCGTGGTCGGAATGTAGACGCTGACGAAATCGGGGCCGAGATGCTGCGCGGCCTCGCCCTGCGGCTCGCCGGTCTGGAACGCGATGGTCCACACGCCTGCCCGCGGATACTGGATCAGCAACGCCGTGCGGAAGGCCTTGGCATCACTGGAGAACAAGGTATGCGACACCTTCTTGACGCTGTTGTAGATCGACTTGATGACCGGAATGTTGGCAAACAAACGGTCCCATTGCCGAACCCACCAGCGGCCGGCGACGTTCGAGACCAGCGCACCGGTGAACAGCAGGGTCAGGAACACCAGGATCACGCCCAGCCCAGGCACGGCGCGCAGGCGATCGAACATCGGATAAGGACCGGGCTCGGGCAGCAACGCCTCCACGCCCGACAACAGACCGCCAAAGATGCCATCGAGCAGACCCACCAGCCACAACATCACCCAGACGGTGATCGCCAGCGGCAACCAGACCAGCAGCCCGGTGATGAGGTATTTGCGAAGTGGCATGGAAAAAAGGCCCAGCTGGCAATCAGCTACCCGACCCCGTGCCGCTGGTCGGTGCCACCGTCTTTTTGGGCGCTGGTTCGGCGGCAGGCTTGGAATCGGTCTTGGTTTCAGACTTGGTTTCAGACTTGGTGTCAGGCTTGGATTCGGTCTTGGTTTCTGACGCGCCGGACGACTGGGTGTCCCCGCCGGCATCAGCCTTGCCGCCTGCGGCCTCGGACGACTTGTCGTCTGGTTTCGACTCCGCACCGCTATTGCCGCCACGGAAATCGGTCACGTACCAACCCGACCCCTTCAGCTGGAAACCGGCTGCAGTGACCTGCTTGCGAAACGTCGCGGCGTTGCAGGAAGGGCAATCACTCAGCTGCGCGTCGGATATTTTTTGCAACACGTCCTTGGCAAACCCACAGGAATCACATTTATAGGCGTAGATCGGCATGCTGATAGGGCTCTGGATTGGGAGATTGCAAAAACCTTCCATTATAGGCTTCGCCCAGACGTAGCCGCTTGCCGCCAACCGGCATCAGAACAGCCGGATACGCACGATCACCTGCATGACGACCAGGCCCAGCGCGAAGCCGATACCGCCATACACCAGGCCCTGCAGCAACCGGTTGGTACGCTTTTGCTCGGCCAGCAGTTCGCGCACCTCGCGCCGCAGATCGGCCGGCTTCTGACGCAGATAAGCGTCAAGCAACCGAGGCAATCCGGGCAGCAGCTTCGCATAGCGAGGCGCTTCTTCCTTGAGTTGCTCCAGCAGTTTTTGCGGTCCGACCTGCTCGATCATCCACTTCTCCAGGAAGGGCTTGGCGCTGTTCCACAGATCCAGCTCCGGATCGAGGTCGCGCCCCAGGCCTTCGATGTTGAGAAGCGTCTTTTGCAGCAGCACCAGCTGCGGCTGGATCTCGACATGGAAGCGGCGCGAGGTCTGGAATAGCCGCATCAGCACCATGCCCAGCGAAATTTCCTTGAGCGGACGGTCGAAATAGGGTTCGCACACCGTGCGCACCGCCGCCTCGAGTTCGTCGACCCGGGTACCGGCCGGCACCCAACCCGACTCGATGTGCAGCTCAGCCACCCGCTTGTAGTCGCGCTGGAAAAACGCAGTGAAGTTCTGCGCCAGGTATTCCTTGTCGAATGCGGTCAAGGTACCAACGATCCCGAAATCGAGCGAAATGTAACGCCCGAAGGTGTCTGGCTCGACGCTGACCTGGATGTTGCCAGGATGCATGTCGGCATGGAAAAAGCCGTCGCGGAATACCTGGGTAAAGAACAGTGTCACGCCATCGCGCGCAAGCTTGGGAATATCCACGCCGGCCGCGCGCAGCCGATCCACCTGGCTGATCGGTATGCCGCGCATGCGCTCCATGACGATCACCTCTGGGCTGCAGTAGTCCCAGTACATCTCCGGGATCAGGACCAGGTCCAGACCGGCCATGTTGCGGCGCAGCTGTGCACCACACGCCGCTTCGCGCACCAGATCGAGCTCGTCATGCAGGTACTTGTCGAATTCGGCCACCACTTCGCGCGGCTTCAGGCGCCGGCCATCGCTCGACAACCCGCCAACCCAGGACGCCATGGTGCGCATCAGGCCGAGGTCTTTCTCGATTGCGGGCAGCATGCCTGGGCGCAGTACCTTGACCGCCACATCGCGCTGCTTGCCGTGTTTGTCGATCAGGACGGCGAAATGAACCTGGGCGATGGAGGCACTGGCCACCGGTTCGCGTTCGAACGACGCGAAGATCTGGCCCAGCGGCTTGCGAAACGCGCGCTCTATGGATCGGATCGCGATATCCGAGCTAAAAGGTGGAACCTGGTCCTGCAGCCGCGCCAGTTCGTCAGCGATATCGACTGGCATCAGGTCGCGCCGGGTCGACAACACCTGCCCGAACTTGACGAAGATCGGGCCCAGGCGTTCGAGCGCCTGGCGCAGGCGCACGCCGCGCGGCGCATCCAGCCGCCGTCCGACCGACAAGATACGCGCCACCATCCGCAACCACGGCTTCTGGAAGCTATTCAGCAGCAGTTCGTCGAGACCGTATCGCAGCACCACCCAGATGATGAATACGCCGCGAAACAGACGCGTCATGGCTGGGTACCACCGGACTGCGGGGGTACGTTCGCGCTGCCCGCAAACTGCCGCAAGACCAGCGCCATGCGCCGGGCAACCTCGCCCAGCGCGTGGGCCGGCGCATCACCGATGATCCGTGCCAGGTCGTCCTCGAGATCCCAGCGCACATGATCGACCAGCCAGTTCACGTCGGCCGCCAGCTGCACGTCGCCCTCGATCCGGATCGCCGGCTTGTCGCCGCGCAGCAGGGACTGCGCAATGACGGCGGCCGATTCGTCGGTCGCCGTCAGGCTCAGGTCTGCTCGGGCGTCGGGCTGGGCCAGGTCGAGCAGACCCGCCGGCGTGACCAGCAACCGGATGAAGAAGGTCCGCCACTGCACCAGGATGACAGAGCCCTTCTGGCGCGCCATACGGGCGGTGGCGGCTGGCTCCTGCATCAGCACATGGTTGAGCAACAACACGATGCGCCGCTGGGCCTCCTGCACCGCCCAGGGCGGCGGCGGGAACCGGCTCATCACCGTTTGCGCCAGGTTCTCGAACAAAAGAAAAGGGGACTGTGGTGTTGCCATGGTCCCCGATTATTCCCGCATTCACCCCGTTACCGAGAGACACGGCCTTATGCCAGACTGCGAACGAAACCCTGAGGAGCCAAACGCGTTCCAGCGAAAGACCGAGCGCGCTATTGCAAGGCCTGCACGCCTGCCACGAGCCAGCCGCTGGAACCCGACTTGGGCTTGGTCATATTCCACACTTCGCGAAATGGGCTTGGTCCGGCAGAGGGTTCCTCGCGGATCATGCCGGAGAACTCGACGCTGGCCATGTAGTCGGAGCCGATATCCTCGATGCCCAGTAGTTTGGCTTCGATCATGACCACGTCGGTGTGATTGACCGGCCCCCCGGTGTGCGCTTCGCGCTCGGCGAGCTGGGTGCGGATCTCGCTGAGCATCTCGTCGGTCATCATGGCGCGCAGCGACGAGATGTCGGACTGATCCCAGGCCGCCTGCAATGTGACGAAGTTGCCCTTGGCCGCCTTCAGGAATCCCTCGACGTCGAAACCGGCCGGGACACCCCAGGTCTGCGAACCCATCAGCGCCGACCCGATCATCGAACCGCCACTGCCGCCCGATACCGTCGCTTCGAACGGCATGGCGTTGCTGCGCTCCCATGGCCGTGCCGACGCATCGTTGCCGACATTCTCGGGACGATAAGGCTGTGGCTCCTGCACCGGCGCACCGCCCGCGGCACTTTGGAATGCGAACGGACTTGACGCCTGCCCCTGCTGCGCCGACTTGCGGCTGCGCATGATCCAGCCGATGACGGCCATGGCTGCGACTGCGAACAGGATGAACATCAGCACCTGCCCAAATTCCTCGCCAAAACCGAGGCTGTGGGCGAGCCAGGCCAGCCCCAGGCCGGCGGCCATGCCGCCAAGCATCGCACCCAAGGGCCGCTTGGGAGCGGCGGCCGCGGCACCCGCCGTGGCCGGTTTGGCCGCGGAATTGGTCACGTTCTGGGCCGGCGTCGCTGGCGCCTGGCGATTCGTCACGCTGTTCGACTGCTTGCCGAACGAACTGCCACCACCGAGCCGCTTTGCTTCTGCGCTCACGCCTGAAAACACCAACGCAACCCCCAGAACCAGACTCCACAGTTTCATCATATTGCCTCCAAAATATCAAGAACGCCAATCGCCTTCATCGATTTCATGCCATCGCACCCGTGGTGGCGCCTTAGCACTTGATGCCCACATGCAAGGCGACCAAGCCGCCCGTCAGGTTGTGGTAATCCACATGGCCGAAACCGCAACCATGCATCATTTGTTTCAGCTCGTCCTGGCCCGGATGCATGCGGATCGACTCCGCCAGGTAACGATAACTGTCCGCATCGCCCGCCACCAGCTTGCCGAGTCTGGGCAGAATCTTGAATGAATACCAGTCGTACACCTTCTCCAGGGGCTTGGCTACACGGGAGAATTCGAGTACCAGCACCTTGCCGCCAGGCTTGAGGATGCGGTGCATCTCCCGCAGTGCGACATCCTTGTGCGTCATGTTGCGCAAGCCGAAGGCCACACTGACGAGGTCGAAACTGGTATCGGCGAACGGCAGTTGCTCCGCATCACATACGGCGCATTCAAGGGCGCTACCGGCATCGATCAGCCGGTCACGGCCGGTGCGCAGCATCGCCTCGTTGATATCCGACAAAACCACCTGCCCGTCAAGGCCGACTTTCTGCGCGAAGGCGTTGGCCAGATCACCGGTACCGCCAGCGATGTCCAGTACCTGCTGGCCCGGCTGCACATTGGCCACCATGACGGTATAAGCCTTCCAGGCCCGGTGCAGACCTCCCGACATGAGGTCGTTCATCAGGTCGTAACGGGAGGCGACCGAGTCGAAAACCCCACGCACGCGACGCGCCTTCTGCGCCTCGTCGACAGATTCAAAACCGAAGTGGGTTGAGCTCATGGGGGTTGATGCTAGTGCCTATCGTGGACAAACCCAGACAACCCCGCACGCGCATGGGAAATATGTCGCGTAATTGTTGAACGCACGGCCAACATGCGTCAATGGCTCGCGCAACCATGGCCTGACGCCACAATCATCGGGGCATCGCGGTCGACGCCGGCGGCGACAAGTCGCTCGGTGTACTGGGCCCACAAGCGGTCTTGCTGCGAACCGAGGAAATACAGGTAATCCCACGAGAAGATACCGGTATCGTGCCCATCCGAGAAGCGCGGCTGCACCGCGTAATTGCCCACCGGATCCAGCGATTCCAGTTCCACCGCGCGCTTGCCCGTCTGCAGCACCTCCTGCCCCGGCCCATGACCCTGCACTTCGGCCGACGGCGAATACACGCGCATCAGTTCAAACGGGATACGGTAATGCTCGCCGTCGGAAAAACGGATCTCGAGCACCCTGGACTGACCGTGCACCGTGATCGATTCCGGCGTCGGCGTACCGGATTGCAAGCCTGCCATTGTGAGACCCTTCGAGTGTGGTGTGTTGCGGGCCGCTGACAAAACCGACGACCACCGCCCGCCGAAGGTATCACGCTTCGGAAAACGCACTGGCGCTCGGCAGGGTTGTCCGGTACCAGCACATGGTCGAACCCACTGGAATGCAGTGCCGCAAACGGGACGACCTGCAGGCTAGACCAAAATGCGCTCTATGCCTCCGGCATTGGCGCGCGCCACGTACTGCTCCATCCACTGCTCGCCCAGAATATGGCGCGCCATCTCGACCACGATGTAGTCGGCCTCGAGCAGGCCGTTCTGCAGGTCGTCACGATACCGATTCAGGCCCTGCAGGCAGCTCGGGCACGAGGTCAGGATCTTCATGCTGGCCTGCTCGGCCACGGCCCCGGTCTGGCGCAACGCGGCCTCGTCGCGGCGCAACTCTTCTTCCTTGCGAAAACGTACCTGCGTCGAGATGTCGGGCCGGGTGATGCCCAGCGTGCCACTTTCGCCACAGCAGCGCTTGCTCTCGAGCACGTTTTGCGGCGCATCGCCACCGACCAGGGCCCGGACCGTTTTCATCGGGTCCTGCTGCTTCATCGGCGTATGGCAGGGGTCGTGATACAGGTATGCCCCGCCGTTCTGCAGCCGGATGTTCTTCTCCAACAGGTACTCGTGGATATCGACAATGCGGCAACCTGGAAAGATCTGATCGAACTTGTAACCCTGCAGCTGGTCGTAGCAGGTCCCGCAACTGACCACGACGGTGCGGATGTCCAGGTAGTTCAGCGTGTTGGCCACCCGATGGAACAACACCCGGTTGTCGGTGATGATCTTCTCGGCCTTGTCGAACTGCCCGGAACCGCGCTGCGGGTAGCCACAGCACAGGTAACCTGGCGGCAAGACGGTTTGCACGCCGGCATGCCACAGCATGGCCTGGGTCGCCAGCCCGACCTGACTGAACAGCCGCTCGGAGCCGCAACCCGGAAAATAGAACACTGCCTCGGTCTCCGGGCTGGTGCGCACCGGGTCGCGGATGATCGGCACGTATTGCGCGTCCTCGATGTCCAGCAGCGCGCGTGCCGTCTTCTTGGGCAGGCCGCCGGGCATCTTCTTGTTGATGAAGTGGATCACCTGCTCCTTGAGGGGAGGCTTGCCCACGCTGGCCGGCGGCCGCCGGGTCTGCTTGCGCGCAACCCGCCGCAACAGGTTGTTGGCCATGTTCTGCGCCTTGAAGCCGACCTGTACCATCGCTGCGCGCGCGATCTTGATCGTCTGCGGATTCGTGGCGTTGAGGAAGAACATCGCCGCCGCATTGGCCGGACGGAATGATTTCTGGCCCATCTTGCGCAGCAGATTGCGCATGTTCATCGATACATCGCCGAAATCGATGTCCACCGGACAGGGCGACAGGCACTTGTGGCACACGGTGCAATGGTCGGCGACGTCCTCGAATTCCTCCCAGTGACGCAAGCTGATGCCGCGCCGGGTCTGTTCCTCGTACAGGAACGCCTCCACCAGCAACGACGTGGCCAGGATCTTGTTGCGCGGGCTGTACAGCAGGTTGGCGCGCGGCACGTGTGTTGCGCACACCGGCTTGCACTTGCCGCAACGCATGCAGTCCTTGATCGAATCGGATATAGCCCCGATGTCGGACTGCTGCATGATCAGCGACTCGTGCCCCATCAGACCGAAGCTGGGGGTGTAGGCGTTGCTCAGATCGGCATAGATCAGGTCCTGCTGCCCGCCTCCCGACCCCCCCGGCGCAGGGTCACGCAACAGCTTGCCCTTGTTGAAGCGGCCGTGCGGGTCGACCTGCTGCTTGTACTGCGCGAACGGCCGCAATTCGTCCTCGGACAGAAATTCCAGCTTGGTGATGCCGATGCCGTGCTCACCCGAGATCACGCCGCCCAGTGAACGCGCCAACGCCATCACCCGCTTGACCGCGGCATGGGCTGTCTGCAGCATGTCATAGTCGTCGCTGTTGACCGGAATGTTGGTGTGAACGTTGCCATCACCAGCATGCATGTGCAAGGCAATCCAGACCCGGCCCTTCAATACCCGCTTGTGGATGGCGGTGCATTCCAGCAAGATGGGCTCGAAGGCAGCGCCGGAGAAGATCTGGCGCAACGGTGCGCGCAGCTGGGTCTTCCAGCTTGCACGCAGTCTGTGCTCCTGCAGTTGTGGAAACACGGCATCGATATCGTCGAGCCAGCCGCGCCATTGCGCCTTCACCCGCTCGATCAGCGCGCGCGCCTGCGCCACCCGATCCTCCAGCAACTCTTCGCTGGGTACCTGCGCATCGTCGTCGTGCCGTCCCAGCGGCAGCCGCGGCTGGGCGAAAAATACCTGCAGCGCATCACACAGCGCCAGCTTGTTGCGCAAGCTCAGTTCAATGTTGATGCGCTCGATGCCGTCGGTATAGTCGGCCATGCGCGGCAACGGTATCACCACGTCCTCGTTGATCTTGAACGCATTGGTGTGGCGCGAGATTGCGGCGGTGCGCTTGCGGTCGAGCCAGAACTTCTTTCGCGCCTCGGCACTGATGGCAATGAAACCCTCGCCGCCGCGCCGGTTGGCCAGCCGCACGACCTCCGAGGTGACGCGGGCCACATCGTTGGCATCCTCGCCCGCGATGTCGCCGAGCAGTACCATCTTGGGCAGGCCGGAACCGCCACTGCTGGCGCGCTTGGATTTTGTCGCATAGCCGACTGCTTTGAGGTAGCGGTCATCCAGGTGCTCGAGGCCGGCCAGCAACACACCCGATCTCTTTTGTTCGGCGAACATGAAGTCGACGATGTCGACGATCCCCGGAACGGCATCATGGGTATTGCCGAAAAACTCCAGGCATACAGTCCGCACCTCGGACGGCATCGTGTGCACCACCCAGCGTGCGCTGGTGATCAGGCCGTCGCAGCCTTCTTTCTGGATCCCCGGCAGGCCGCTGAGAAACTTGTCGGTGACATCCTTGCCCAGGCCCTCCTTGCGGAAACGGGAGCCCGGGATCTCCATGCGCTCGGTGCGCTCCAGCGTCTTGCCGTCGGCCTTGAAGTACCGTAACTCGAACGTGGCCACCGACGCGTCGTGGATCTTGCCCAGGTTGTGGTCGAGACGGGTCACCTCGAGCCAGGTCGCCTGCGGCGTGACCATGCGCCAGGACAGCAGGTTGTCCAGCGCGGTTCCCCACAACACCGCCTTCTTGCCGCCCGCATTCATCGCGATGTTGCCGCCAATACACGAGGCCTCGGCCGAGGTCGGATCCACTGCGAACACGAAACCGGCGCGCTCGGCGGCATCAGCCACCCGCTGAGTCACGACACCTGCTTCGGTCCAGATCGTCGCCAGGGGCCTGGCGTGCCCGGGCACGGTCCGCATCTCGACCTCGGACATTGCCTCGAGTTTCTCGGTATTGATGACGGCGCTTTTCCAGGTCAGCGGTACAGCGCCGCCGGTGTAGCCAGTGCCGCCTCCCCGCGGAATGATGGTCAGGCCCAGGTCGATGCAACCCTGGACCAGGCCAGCCATCTCGGCCTCCGAGTCCGGGGTCAGCACGACAAAGGGGTACTCGACACGCCAGTCGGTCGCATCGGTCACGTGCGATACCCGGCTCAGGCCGTCAAACTTGATGTTGTCGCGCGCCGTGAGTTTTCTCAGCAGGCGCTGCGCCTTGCGTCGCAGACCCTGGACTTCGACGAAGCTGCGGTCGAACCGCTGCACCGCCACTTGCGCGGCATCAAGCAGCTCACCCACCATGGCGTCGCGCTCCGCATCCTGGTCCGGCGTACGTCGCTTGCCGATTTCACCCAACCGGTGCTGCAGGGCATCGACCAGCAGGCGACGGCGCTTGGGATTGTCCAGCAGGTCGTCTTGCAGATACGGGTTGCGCTGCACCACCCAGATATCACCCAGCACCTCATACAGCATGCGGGCCGAGCGACCGGTGCGGCGTTCGTCGCGCAGGCGCAACAGTGTGTTCCAGGTGGCCTCGCCCAGCAACCGGATCACGATTTCCCGGTCGGAGAAGGACGTGTAGTTGTAAGGAATCTCGCGGATTCGCTCCGTGGCGGCCACGCCGACCTCGGCAACTGGCAACAAGTGGTCGGGACGGATCGGTGCGTTCATCGGCTATGGGGAGGCAGTCGTCAAGCACGGTAGCCGGCCGGTTGCGGCGCAACCGTAGCCTTCAGGGCAGCCGCAGCTCGGTAAAGCCTTCCCGACCCATGTTACCGCAGCGCAGCATTTTTCTGTTTTCCACAAGGGCATACTCATGGATATCCCTCTGTCCGAACCGGACCCGATCAGATGTAATCTGTTCATCACAATGCTCGGCTAGCATCACACCCTTCACAAAGGACATCCGATGAAAATCAAGTTTGCAATGGTCGCCTGCGCGGCAGCGGTATCCGTCTCTGCTTTCGCACAGACGGAAATTCAATGGTGGCACTCCATGACCTCCGTCAATGGCGAAGTGGTCAACGATCTGGCCAAGAACTTCAACGCCACCCAGAGCGCCTACAAGATAGTGCCGACCTTCAAGGGCAATTACACCGAATCGTTCACGGCCGCCGTTGCCGCCTTCCGCGCCGGCAATGCCCCGCACATCCTGCAGGTTTTCGAGGTCGGCACCGCTACCATGATGGCCAGCAAGGGTGTGACCGTGCCGGTGGGCAAGATCATGAAGGAATCCGGCGTCAAGTTCGACCCCAGCGCCTATGTGTCGGCCGTGGCCGGCTACTACACGGCGCCTAACGGTGAAATGCTGAGCTTCCCATTCAACAGTTCCACCACCGTGTTCTATTTCAACAAGGACGCGTTCAAGGCCGCCGGCATCGCCACCGACAAGGCGCCCAGCACCTGGCCGGAGGTGGCGCTCGCCGCCGCCAAGCTCAAGGCCACCGGTCATAAATGCCCGCTCTCCATCGCCTGGCAGGGCTGGACCCAGTTGGAGAGTTTTTCCGCCTGGCATAACGTGGAATTCGCGACCAAGGGCAACGGCATGCAGGGCATGGACGCGCGCATGAAGGTCAACTCACCGCTGCATGTGCGCCATATCGAAAATCTGGCCAACATGGCCAAGCAGGGGCTGTTCGTCTACAAAGGACGCTCCAACGTACCGGAGGCCAGCTTCATCTCCGGTGAATGCGCGATGATGACCACCTCGACCGGCTTTTACGGCAACGTCAAGGCCAATGCCAAGTTCGACTGGGGACTGGCACCACTGCCCTACTATCCCGATGTACCGGGTGCGCCGCAGAACACCGTCATCGGCGGCGCCAGCCTGTGGGTCATGGCCGGCAAGAAGGCGGACGAATACAAGGGTATCGCGCAATTCTTCAACTACCTGTCGCAGCCCGACATTCAGGCGGCAACACACCAGCGCACCGGTTACCTGCCTATCACCACCGCTGCGTTTCAGTTGACGGAGAAGTCCGGCTTCTACCAGAAGAACCCAGGCACCGACGTGGGTGTGAACCAGATGATCCGCAAGACAACCGACAAGTCGCGTGGTATCCGCCTGGGCAACTATGTGCAGATCCGGACCATCGAGGACGAGGAACTGGAGCAGGTCTGGAATGGCAAGAAGACCGCCAAGGAGGCCCTGGACTCGATCGTGCAACGTGGCAACGATCTGCTGGAGCGTTTTGAGAAGGCCAACAAGAGCTAGCGTCGGGTGGAAAAGCGTGTAGTTTTCCGCTCCTCCTGGCTACCCTGGGCGTTACTGGCGCCGCAGGTGACCGTGATTGCAGTGTTCTTCTTCTGGCCGGCTGGACAGGCAATATTGCAGTCGGTCCAGCAGTCGGACCCCTTCGGAACGTCGGTGGAATGGGTCGGGCTGGAAAACTTCCGCAACCTGTGGAACGACCCCACCTATCTTGCGTCGTTCTACACCACCGCGCTGTTTTCCGTGCTCGTGGCGGGGCTCGGCATCGGCATATCCTTGGTGCTCGCGGTTTTTGCCGACCGCATCGTCAAGGGTGCGCTGGTCTACAAAACCCTGTTGATCTGGCCTTACGCAGTGGCGCCCGCGGTCGCCGGCGTGTTGTGGTTGTTCATGCTGGCGCCCAGCGTCGGTGTCGTCTCGTACTGGCTGCGTGTGCTGGGCGTCGACTGGGACCCACTGCTCAACGGACGCCATGCCATGACCATGGTTGTTGCTGCCGCTGTCTGGAAACAGATCTCCTACAACTTCCTGTTCTTTCTGGCTGGGCTGCAAAGCGTCCCGAAGTCACTCATCGAAGCCGCTGCCATCGATGGCGCGCGGCCTTGGCGCCGCTTCTGGACCATTGTGTTTCCCCTGTTGTCGCCGACCACTTTCTTCCTGCTGGTGATCAATATTGTCTATGCCTTCTTCGACACCTTCGGCATCATCGATGCCGCCACTGAAGGTGGCCCCGGCAAGGACACCTCGATCCTGGTCTACAAGGTCTACTACGATGGCATCAAGGCCATGGACCTGGGAAGCTCTGCCGCCCAATCGGTCGTGCTGATGGTGATCGTTATCGCCTTGACCGTGGTGCAGTTCCGGTATGTCGAGAAGAAGGTGAATTACTGAGATGAAACGGCCCCCACGCTCACTGTGCTCGCTGCCCCAACACGGGGCCGTCAGTACCTTCGGAACGGCCGGGCGGTACGAATGAAGGCGCCCCCACCCGTGCTACGCTCGCTGCCCCCACAGGGGGCTGTCAGTCCCTTCGGAACGCCCGGGCGGTACTGACATGGTTGAACGTCATCCGCTACTCGATGCGTTGTCGCATCTGATCCTGATACTGGGCGTGCTGATGGTCGCGTTTCCGCTCTACTTGACTTTCGTCGCGTCCACCCATACAACAAGCGAGATCGTGCAGGCGCCCATGACGCTGTTGCCGGGCGACCAGCTGCTGGAGAACTACAGCACGGCCTGGAACGGCACCCGCAAGGGTACCGGCTCCAAGGCGCCGGTGGCGCAGATGATGGTCGTCAGCCTGGTGACGGCGCTGGTGATCGCCTTCGGCAAGATCGCCATCTCACTGTTGTCCGCGTTTGCCATCGTCTACTTCCGTTTCCCGTTCCGGATGTTCTTTTTCTGGGCGATTTTCGTCACGCTGATGCTGCCGGTGGAGGTACGCATCCTGCCTACCTACAAGGTGGTGTCGGATCTGGGCATGCTCAACAGTTATGCCGGTCTGACGATTCCGCTGATCGCGTCGGCTACCGCCACTTTCCTGTTTCGCCAGTTCTTCCTCACCGTGCCGGACGAATTGGTCGAGGCCGCGCGCGTGGACGGTGCCGGGCCGATGCGATTCTTCAAGGACGTGCTGGTGCCGCTGTCCAGCACTTCGATTGCGGCCCTGTTCGTGATCCAGTTCATCTACGGCTGGAACCAGTACTTGTGGCCGCTGCTGGTGACAACCGAGGAGAACATGTACCCGGTGGTGATCGGCATCAAACGCATGATCTCGGGCGGCGACGCGCAGACCGAATGGAACATCGTCATGGCCACCGCGCTACTGGCCATGATTCCGCCGGCGCTGGTAGTCATGCTGATGCAGCGCTGGTTTGTCAAGGGGTTGGTCGACACGGAAAAGTAAACTATTTGCGGGACAGACCGCAGCCCACGCAGTGGGCAAGCTCTGTCCCCAACTGACTAAGGATATTTGCGGGACAGACCGCAGCCCACGCAGTGGGCAAGCTCTGTCCCCAACTGACTAAGGATATTTGCGGGACAGACCGCAGCCCACGCAGTGGGCAAGCTCTGTCCCCAACTGAC
>JBBRVD010000027.1:0-28157 GCA_038247175.1 Burkholderiales bacterium
CGCGTTGACCACCCGCACGATATTGCCGCCGGCCAGAAAGTGCGCCTCCAGGTCGTTGAGGGAGACATCGACGCCGGCCTTGACGGCGCTGATGCGCGCTGTCACCACCACGTGCGGCGGAACCCGACGCAGTCGCATCGCAACCAGCGTGAACAACCCGACATAGGCGCCGGACGCCCACGCCGCGATCCACAGTGGCACCGGCACCAGGTACAACACCAGCGCCAGTGTGGCGACGATGAGGATAATTAATCCGAAGCCTCCGACGAGGCCGCCTTCCATTCCGATCATTACTCACTCCTGTTATGTGTTTTATCTTTCGCCAAACCGACCACGACCCGGTTGCCATCCACTTTCTCGACAATGATGGCTGCTCCCGCGTCGATCGGCGCGCCATTAGACACCACATCCACCCGCAGCCCGTCAATCTGCGCAATCCCCGCCGGATGCAGGGGTGATGTGGCGACGCCCTCGCGGCCCAGCAGGCGATGGTCGCTTTCGGGTGCGGACGCATATCCCTTTCCTGCGTCCAGGCCGGTATCGAGGACCAGCCGGCGGCCGAGCCGCGAGTGCGTCATGAAGCGCAGGAAGACCAGGCTGAGCAACAACGCAAACACCATGGAGAACATCACGCGGGCCCCCACCAGCATCAGCAACCCGGTGGTGTTGCCCTGCCCGACCATCGCCAGCACCAGAGCGGCCAGGATTCCCAGGATACCCAGCGCACCCGCTATTCCAAAGCCGGGAATCACGAAAATTTCAAGCGCCAGCAGCACCAAGCCGACGGCAGCGAGCAGCACCTCCTCCCATCCAGCCAGTTGCACGATCCAATGGCCCCACAGGATCAGGCCCAGGCTGCCAAGGCCGATCGCACCCGGCACGCCGAAGCCGGGAGTGCGCAGTTCGATGACGATGCCCAGGATGGCCACGGTGACCAGCAGCGAACTGACGACCGGATGGGTCAATATGCGCACCAGCTCCTCGGCCCAGTTGGCCTGTGCGCGCCGGATCTCCGCGCCCGCCAGCCCGACTTTTTCCAGCGCCTCCTCCAGGTTCTCGGCGCGGTGTTCCGCCACCTTGTACTTGATCGCCTCGTCCGTCGTCAGCGTCAGCAGCTTGCCCTTGGCGATCAGGCCGGGAATGACCACGTCCGAGTCGACCATGGCCTCGGCGATCTGCAACGGCCGCTTGCGGGCCTCGGCAGTGGCACGAAACTCCTTGCGCACGTAGGACACGGTCTTTTCCTCCACCGGCAGCGCCGCCTTGCCGGCGCCGCCGCTTTGCACCGGCATCGCGGCTCCGATCGTGCCGCCACTGGCGATGACGATGTCCTGCGCGGCCAGGCTGATCAGTGCACCGGCCGATATGGCCCGCTTGTTGATGAACGCAATCGTGCGCAGCTTGCTGCGCAGCAAGGTGTCGCGGATCTGCACAGCGGCATCGACACGCCCGCCGAAGGTATTGATGTCCAGCAGCACTGCCGCGGCACCGGCGGCAGTCGCCTCGTCGATGACACGCTGCACGAACGGCGCCAGGCCCAGGTCGATGGTGCCGTCGATCGGCACGACATAGACGATCGGCGCAGCCGTCGAGGCGGGCGCCGGCGGCGGTACCTGCGCCAGTGCCGGCACGGCGCCCAGCATTGCGGGCAGCGTCCAAGCCAGGGCGAACACGGCAGCAAGCCAGACCCGCCAACGATGGAGGGCCCGTGGATGGACCGGGAGCGCGCCTGCGGCGGGACAAGATTTGTTCATGCGCCCACTGTAATACCTTGAGCTCCGACGGGGGTGGGTCGCCGTAATACACGCAATACCCCGGTTTCACGCCGCAAACTCACCAACAGGTTGCGGGTATGGGCCCATGCGACCCGGTCGCGGGCGCGTGGCCTGCCCGGCGCGTTTCAGCAAGGCACAATGGCCGCTCCTGCCACGTACCCAGCGAGACAATCATGACATTCACGACACGCGAGCCCATCGTCGATGAGCTGGACGTCCTGTCCTCCATGGTGCCACTGGCCGGGCAACACATCATCGAGCTGGGTTGCGGTGCGGCCGCGCTGGCACGCGCGCTGCTCAACCGGTTTCCCGACAGTGAAGTGACCGGAGTGGAGATCGACGCGCGCCAGCACGCAAAGAACCTGGCGTCGCCGCGGCAGCGACTGCATTTCGTGGCCGGTGTGGCGCAGGATATTCCGGGCGCCGATGCCGCGTTCGATCTGGCGTTGATGCTCAAGTCACTGCACCATGTGCCGATGCCCGCCATGGGCCAGGCGTTGGCGGAAGTCGCCCGCGTGGTGCGTCCGGGCGGCCACCTCTATGTGTCGGAGCCGGTCTACGACGGTCCGCTCAATGACGTGGTCAAGCTCTACAACGACGAAGGCATGGTGCGCGCCGCCGCACAGGCGGCCATCGATGCCGCGCTGCTGACGGGCCGCTGGACACAGCAGGCACAGCGCCGATTCGCGATGGCGCGGCATTTCGCCGATTTCGCGGAGTTCGAACGACGCATGATCCAGCAGACCTATGCGGACCATCGCCTCGATGCCGGGACTCTGGCCGAGGTGCGGCGGCGGTTCGAGCGCCATGGCAACGGGCCCGCGGGCGTTGTGTTCGAGCAGCCCCTGCATGTGCGGCTGCTGCGCCGCGAGGGCTGACCGTGCCGATCGCGTGCCTCGCGGGTGGGTGTGTGAAACGCTTTGATGGTCTGCCCACCGCCTTTGCCAGGTATCTGGCGCCAGTTGCGCAGGCCGGGCGGGTGGTCTAAGCCAAGCCACTGTTTGGCGGACCTGAGCACGTGCTGGAATATCTTGGCCGCTACACCCACCGGGTAGCGATCGCCAACAGCCGTCTGGTCGATTTTGCCGATGGCACGGTCACATTCAAGTGGAAGGACTATCGTCACGAGTCGCGCAACAAGGTCATGACCTTGGATGCCCAAGCGTTCATCCGTCGCGTCCTCCTGCATGTCCTGCCCTTGGGCTTCCAGCGGATTCGGCACTATGGGCTGCTGGCCAATTGCCATTGCCAGGCAAAGCTCGCGCGCTGTCGTGAGCCCGAGATTACCGCGACCGCTACGAGCGCCTCACCGGGGTGCCTTTCGCGACTGCCCGCGTTGCGGATGCGGGCAGATGGTTTGCATCGAAACGCTTCTTCCCGGAAAGCTAGCTCGCGCACCGCCACACGCAGCACCAAGAACGATCACCTTCAATTGCTGCAAGGGCGTCTCGATCAGTCTCTTGATGCCTTGGCCGCTGCACTGTCCGATCCGTCAATCCAACCGCGTCTTGGCACATGCAAAGCTGAGGCGGCAGCATCCAAGCGCCACTATCTGCGATTACGCGTCTGAACAAGTCGTCCGCCGCAGCGATCGGCAAATAGTTGTGCAGCAGGGAATCAGCCAGCCAACGCGGCTTGACGCCACACTGCGGCAACCGTCATATCAGCGCATGAAGCGCCCACCGTTGAGGTCCAGCGTTGCACCGGTGATGTACGCGGCCAGTGGCGAGGCCAGATAGACTGCGGCGGCGGCCACCTCCTGCGGCAGCCCGAAACGGCCCAGGGGAATGCCAGCGGCCAGCCCAGATTGTTGGTTGGGGTCCAAGGCGTCAAGCAAATCGCTACGAATCGCGGCAGGCGCCAGCGCATTCACAGTCACGCCGTGCGGCGCGAGTTCGAGTGCGAACGAGCGCGTCAATGCCAGTATGGCGGCCTTCGACGCACCGTAATGCGCGCCGGTCACCGTGCTGGCCTGCTGGCCGGCCATCGACGCCAGGTTGATGATGCGGCCAGTGCGCTGGTCGCGCATGTGGCGGCCCACGATACGGCAGCCCAAAAACACGCCGCGCAGGTTGATCGCCATTACATCATCCCATTCGTCGACCGTGATGTCCCAAATCGATGTGCCCGGCGTGCGCGCCGCGTTGTTAACCATCACGTCGACGCGGCCGAAATGCGCCAATGCCTGCGCGAGTGCGTCGGTGAAGGCAGCCTCATCGCGTACGTCCAGAGGCAGCGCCAGACAATCCTGACCGGTGTCCCTCACAAGGTCGGCAGCCGCCTCCAGCCCAGCAGCAATGTCCGTCAGAACCACATGCGCACCCGCCTGCGCCAGGCCCACTGCGATCGCATGGCCCAAACCCCGCCCGGCCCCAGTCACAAAGGCGACCTGCCCTGACAAGGTGGGCGTGGGCTGTTGCCCTGCCACGTCGACTCCAGGCATGGCTCTCAGGTCGCCGAGGGTTTGCGGCTCGTGCTGGCGCGATCCCAGGTGGAGGCACTCAGGCCACGCTCGCGCAGCTGATACTTCTGCACCTTGCCGCTTTCGGTGCGCGGCAAAGTGCCCAGAATGTCCAGGTAGCGCGGAACTGCAAAATACGGCAGGCGCGACGTGCAAAAGGCAATCACTTCAGAAGGCTCGATGTACACGCCGGCGCGGGGCACCAGCGCGGCCATCACATCATCTTCCGCCAGCTCCGAGCGCACCGGGAAGACGGCACTTTCCGCGACGCCCGGATAGCTCAGCAAGACCTGCTCGACCTCGAATGACGAGATGTTCTCGCCGCGGCGTCGGATCGCATCCTTGATGCGATCAACGAACCGGAACGCCCCATCCGCGTCCTGCACCACGCGGTCACCCGTATGGAACCACAGGTTGCGCCAGGCCTCGATGGTCTTTTCGGCCATGTTGAAATAGCCGCTCGCAAAGGCAAATGGCTCGTCAGCGCGCAACAGCAACTCGCCAGCCTCGCCGGCCGCCACCGGAACGTCGTCCTCGTCCACGACCCGTGCCGAAAAACCGGGCCTCACCCAGCCCATGACCCCGGTGCGCGGCGAATCTAGCGCGGTCGCGATGGTGAAGTTGGTTTCTGTCGATCCGTAACCTTCGAGCAACTGCACGCCGGTGCGCTCCTTGAACCGCCGGCCAGCATCGGCGGGAACACCGGGCCCCAGGCCCACACGTATCCGGTGTTCGCGCTCCTGCGCGCCCGCTGGCTGTGCGAGCAAAATGGGCACCATGGCGCCTAGCAGATAGACGACGGTCGCCCCGCTCTGACGCATCGCAGGCCAGAAACCCGAGGCCGAGAACCGCGACTCGAACACAACCTCGCAGCCCCGAAGCGCTGCCTGCGCGAAGGTGTTGAGCGCATTGATATGAAACAGTGGCAGCGTCGTGCATAGCACGTCGTCTGACCCCACACCGAGCACGTCGGCGCTGTTCAGGCCCCACCAGTAATACTGTGCATGTGAGCACACCACGCCCTTGGCAGGGCCAGTGGTGCCCGAGGTGTACATGATGGCCAGCGAGTCTCCAGGCTTCACGACGGCCGGCGCGACGGCCGATCTCGTGCCGGGATACGGGACAACTCGAATTCCAGCCGTCAGCGTCGGAATCTGGCCGGCGTACCCCAGAATCCAAATCTCGCGCAGCGCGGTACGCGCCAGATCGATATCGCGCAGGCGCCCTAAAAACTCGGCCTCGATCACCAACAAGCTGGCCTGACTGTCCGCTAGAAAGTAGCCGATCTGTGGCCCCATCGACGCCGTGTTGACCGGCACGGTCACCGCACCCATCCAGCCGGCACCCAGGAAGACCTCCAAAAATTCGACCCGGTTGGCGCACATCAGCGCGATCCGGTCACCCACTTGGACTCCGGCGCCGGACAAGGCGCCGGCACGCATGCCGGCGGTCTGGGCGGCGTCGCTGTGCGACCACTGCCGTCCGGCCATGCGCAACAGCGGCTTCTGACCAAATGTGCAGGCCTGCCGCTCCACCATGGCGCTCAGCGTGCGTCGCGGCGGCGGCAATATTCCGCCGCCAACGGGCTCACTCGTCGTCGTCATCCGTACCTCCACCCAGGTAGGTCGCCTGCACACGCGGGTCGACAGCCAAGTCCCCCGAGTCGCCAGATAACGCGATCTCGCCGGTCTCCAGAACATATCCCCAATCGGACGTTTCCAACGCCGCCCGGGCATTCTGCTCGACCAGCAGGATCGACACGCCGTCATCGCGCAGTTGGCGCACGATGCGGAAAATGTCTCGAACGATCAGCGGCGCCAGACCAAGGCTGGGCTCGTCCAGCATCAAGAGACGGGGAGATGACATCAGGGCGCGGCCGATGGCCAGCATCTGCCGTTCGCCGCCCGACAGCGTATCGGCGCGCTGCGCCCGGCGGTCAGCCAAGCGGGGGAAGCGGTCGTAGACGGCCTGCAACTTGCGCTTGAGCGCGTCGTTGCGGTGCCGCTTCGAGTAGGCACCCAGCTGCAGGTTGTCGAGCACGGTCAGGCTCCCGAACAACTCGCGTTTCTCCGGCACCAGGCACATTCCTCGCTCCACGCGCGCTTCGACATCCAGACCGTACAAATCTTCACCTTCGAAGCGCAATTGGCCCTTGCTGGGCAACAGACCCATCACGGCCGCCAGCAGCGTAGTCTTTCCCGCGCCGTTCGGACCAATCACCGAGACAATCTGGCGTGACTGCAACGCCAAGCTGACGCCGCGCACGGCATCGACCTGTCCATACGACACATGCAGGTCGCCGATCTCCAGCATCGCGGTACCCTGGCTACCCTGGCTACCCTGCGTGCTGCGCGCTTCGGGAATCACCTTGGGAACGGCCGGGCGGCTCATACCACAGTCCCCAGATACGCTGCCTGCACACGTTCGTCCGCCCGAACCGCAGTCGGCACGCCTTCCAGCAGTTTCGATCCGAAGTTCATAACCACCAACCGGTCTACCAGTTTCATTACGAAGTCCATATCGTGTTCGACGATCAGGATCGTCACACCTTCATCGCACAACTTGCGTAACAACGCACCCAACTCCATCTTTTCCTTGCGGCGCAGACCAGCCGCCGGTTCGTCGAGCACCAGCAACACCGGGTCCGCCGCCAATGCCCGTGCGATCTCCAGAATGCGCTGCGTGCCCAGGGGCAGGCTGCCGGCAAGCTCATGGACGCGATCACCCAGGCCGATGCGGTCAAGTTGTCGCTGCGCCTCCTGCAGCATTTGTCGCTCCTCGTGGCCATCGAGCCGGAAACCCGCCTTCAGGAATCCGACCCGGGTGCGCGAATGGGCGCCCAACGCGACGTTGTCAAGAAGGCTCATCTGCGGACGCAGCTTGACGTGCTGGAACGTGCGTGCCAGACCACGCCGTGCCACCTCGCGTTGCGTCAGCCCGGTGATGTTCTGACCAAGAAAACGCACTTGGCCGGCCGTCATCGGCGCCGTGCAGGTCAGCAAGTTGAACATCGTGGATTTACCGGCGCCGTTCGGACCGATCAAGCCCACGATCTCGCCCGCGTTGACATCGAAACTCACGTCGTCCACGGCCACCAGGCCACCAAAGCGTTTCACCGCGCCGGATACCGACAGGATGGACGTACCCCGCTCGGGCAAGGTCCGATGCGCCAGCGGGTCGACCCGGGCCAGCGATGCACGCGCCGTTGGTGGCCCGGCCCACCGCAGCATCCATTTGCGCACGAAACCCATCAAGCCACCACGCGCGAAATGCAGCAGCAAGATGAACAGGGCCGCGAAGGCAATGGCCTCCAACTGTCCCGCCATCTGGGTCAGCAGCGGCAGCACATCCTGCAGTTCGTTCTTCAGGATCAGCACCAGCGCCGAACCGACCAGTGCTCCGGCGAGATGGCCCAGCCCACCGGCCACCGTCATCAACAAATACTCGATGCTGGCACGCACATCGAACGGCGACGGACTCACGAAACGATTCATATGGGCATATAGCCAACCCGCCAGGCCCGCCAGCAACGCGGCCGTGACGAACAAGGTCAATCTGACGCGATAGGCGTCCGCGCCCACACTGGCCAGAAGAATCGCACCGCCCCGCAAACTGCGGATGGCCCGACCCGGCCGCGAGCGCAACAGGTTATGGCTGAACAGGTAAGCCAGGCCGACCAGAAGCCAGATCAGGTAATAGATGGCTTGTGGACTTGCCAGCGACCAGTTGCCAATGAACAGCGGCGGAATGTTCGACAGACCCGTATGGCGTCCCAGCGCATCCATGTTGCCGAACAACATCGCGATCGACAGTCCCCAGGCAATCGTGCTCAGCGGCAGGAAGTGGCCACCCAGCCGCAAAGTGAGCATGCCGATCGCCAGCGCCGACAGACCTGTCAGCGACAAGGCGAACACCAGCCCCAGCCACGGTGACACGTCATGGGCGGTACTCAGCCATGCAGTTGCATATGCGGCAATACCTACAAAGGCCGCCTGGCCGAAAGAAGTTGCTCCACCGATGCCGGTAAGCAGGACCAGGCCCAGCGCAACCAGCGTGGCGATGCCGATGTCATTGAGCAGCGAGACCATGAAATTGCCGGCAAACACCGGCGTGACGGCCAGCCCTGCAACAAGGACGACCATAAGAACCGCGTTCATCCTGGGCCGGTTCATAACGCAACCTCCGCGCAGCGCGCTGCGGCATGAACCTTGGGAACGCCCCGGCGGTTCACTGGTCCACCTCTTCGTCTTCTTCTTCGACATGCCGACTCAGGAACGAGCGCAGCATCAATACCGGGATCAACAGGCTGAACACAATGACATCCTTCAAGGCGCCGCTATAGAACGAAGCAAAACTCTCAACCAGGCCGACCGCCAGCGCGCCAATCGCCGTCACCGGGAAACTGACGAGTCCACCGATGATCGCGGCCACGAAAGCCTTCAGGCCGATGATGAATCCCGAGTCGTAGTACATCGTCGTCACCGGAGCGATCAATACACCGATCAGCCCGGCCAGCAGCGACGAAATGCCATACGCCAGCAAGGCGGTGCGGGCCGGTCGTATGCCCACCAAACGCGCGCCGACGCGGTTGACCGCGGTCGCGCGCAAGGCCTTGCCGGCCACCGTGCGCTCGAACGCCAGGAAAAATATCCCGCTGAGCACGATCGCCGACGCCACCATCAACACGATCTGTGCACTCACGGTGAAACCTTCACCTAGCGACACCGTCCCCGACACCAGCGCCTGGGTGCGAGAACCTTCCGGACCAAAGAACAACAGCCCCAGGCCCGCCAACAGGAAATGCAGCGCCAGCGAGACGATCAGCAGAACCAGCGACGATGCATCGGCAATCGGCTGGAACACCACCCGCGCCAGCAGCGGCGCGATCGGCACAACCAGCAGCACGGCAGCTACCACATGCAGCGACGCCGGCACGCCCGGTCGCGACGCAAACCACGCCAGCAGGCATGGCACGAGCGGCAACAAGCCCCAGGTCATGACGGCCATGGGGATACGCTCAGCCTGGCGGCTGCGCAACAGGCTGCCGACCTCCGTCGCCAGCGCAATGACGGTCAGCACCACCACCATCGCGATCGTCGGCGGCAGGCGGTTGGTTTCGAACGCTGCCAGCGTCAGCGCCGCAAAAGCGGCGATGTCACCGAAAGGGACGAACACCACCCGCGTGACCGAAAAGATCAATACCAGGCCAAGCCCGGCAAGCAGATAGATTGCGCCGGTGGCCAGACCGTCCAGCCCCAAAATGAGCGCTATGTCCCACGTCATCGCGCGAACCTTCCGGTGATTGTCATTTGCATCTTTATTGCCATATGGGATCGGGCCGCGTCAGGGAACCAGCTTCCACTGACCGTTGTCGATCTTCACGAGCACACGTGCGCGTTTGTCCACACCATAGATTTCTCCTGCCTTGAAGTTGTAGACGCCATGGGTGCCGACCACTTCCTTGGTGGTGACGATCGCGTCCCGCAGCGACGTACGGAATTCGGACGTACCCGGCTCGCCCTTGGCACGCGCCACCGCATCGGTGAGCACCATCCAGCCATCGAAGGAATAGGCCGAGAAAGCGTCGCTGGACGGCGCATTGTTGACCTTCTGGAACACGGCCCGGAAGTCCATCGCGATCTTGCGGGTCGGGTAGTCGGCCGGCAGTTGCTCTGCAACGATCACCGGGCCCGTCGGCATGACCGCGCCTTGTGTGGCGGTCCCGACGATACGCACGAAGTCCGGATTGATGAGACCGTGCTGGCCATACATCGGGCCCTTGAACCCGCGTTCGGTCAGTGCCAGAAACGGCAGCGCACCCGGCGTACCCGCGCCACCCGTCATTACCGCGTCGGGCTTCATGCTCATCAGCTTGAGAATCTGACCGGTCACGGAAGAGTCGGCACGTGCGTAGCGTTCATTGCCCAGCACCTTGATGCCTGCGCCAGCAGCGGCCTTGACCAGCGCGTTGTAGACCAGATCGCCCCAGCCGTCTGAAAAACCGATGTACGCCACCGACTTGACGCCGTCCTTGCCCATGCGCTCCACCACCGCATCAACCATGAGCTGGGTTGGTTGCGCCACGGTCACGAACCACGCGTTATCTGCGGCGTCGAGCACTATGGGCGTGAGCCCGATCATCGGCACCTTGGAGTCGCGCGCCACCTGCGCCATCGCGATCGCGGCGGGCACGCCGGAGGTGCCCATCAACACATCGACCTTGTCCTCTTCCGCCAACTTGCGCGCGTTGCGTCCCGCAGTCGTCGGATCAGACGCGTCGTCAAGCACGATCAGCTGGATTTTGCGCCCGTTCACCTCTGGCCGGAACGCCAGAGCCGCTTGCATGCCTTTTACATACGGCACCCCCAGCGACGAATTGGGTCCGGACAAGGAGACACTCAGGCCGACCTTGATATCAGCTGCAACAGCCGCCATGGCAAATCCAACGCCGACAGCAGCAGCCAGCGTCGTGCGGGTAAGGTTCTTGGTAAGCGATTTCATGTTGAAACTCCGATCGGTTCAGGTGGTTGGGAAGGGTAAACTCAGATAAACAACTGGATTGCCGGCAAAACGCGCTGCGCATTGAGCAGATCGATCCGCTTTTGCCGGATCAACAGCCCGTCGGGTCCTTGCACCAGCTGGTGACGACAGTTTCCGGCAAGCAGGACCTGATCGTCACCACGTGCTTCGATATAAATGAACGGCGTGCGCAGCGTCATCTCGCCCGAGGCCTTGTCGTCACATTCGACGACCGAGCGTTGCAGCACATGCTGGCAATGGCTCTTCGGATGCTGCGAGTGCGCGCGCGGATTTTTAAGCCGGTCGATACGCAGCTGCAACAGCAGACGATCGTCGTATGCGACCGAATTGTGGGAGAGCGGGTCGGCCTGGGCTGCGCCAAGCAGCGGGACCCAGTAGTGACCATCCGGCGCAAACAGCGCCAGCCAATCGTCAAAGCGGCCGCTGTCGAGCAAGGCGGCTTCCGCCGCGACAAAATCAAACGCATCCATCATGGCGTCGCCACGTCACCCGACGCCATATAGATGGCCCAGGCACGAAACTGGTTGCGCATCAGCAGTTCGTTGGTGCCATTGGTCGTGATGGTCGATTGCGCCCGTTCCGACGGGTCGTAATTGCGGTGCAAGCTGACCCATTCGTTACCCTCGGCACGCAGACCGCGCTGCATGCTTTCGAACAGGTGCACGTCGTCGTGTGCCAGCACCGACATGGGCGAGAACACTAGCCGGTTGTAACTCATGGCACGCTCGAACAGCAGATCCGGCGTACCGGCGGCGCGAAAGCTCCAGGCCTCTATCAGCGTGCGGTCGGCCGCGAGCGGGCGGATGACGCGTATCGCCTGCGGCGAACCCTTGACCGACAGGCTGGGGAAAAACACCGAATTCTGCGGCGAGCGCTGAAGAATGTCTGCCGCCCGCTGCTCTCCGTGCGCGGCACGCATGGCAGCCTCGTACTCCGGTAACTGGGCATAGTTCGAGTGGATGCTGAAGTTGACACCAAGCACACTGTGCCCGTTGGCAAATACACGTCCCCCCATCTTGTCGAAGAAGTCATACCCGGCGCTGAATGGCAGCATCTGCTCCATGGCCATGGGTTTGGGTTCGTCGGCCGTGTGGCCTTGCCACAAATCGGCGGCTGCACGCGTGGCCGACTCGTGGGTCGACATCGGATGCACCGTGTCGTTAATGTTCTCCAGGTACATTTTCCAGTTGCATTGCATGACGTTGCGCAGCACGCCGCCGGCCACCGTCAGTCGGCCTTCAGGCGAACGATCCACCATGTTGTCGATCGCACCCAGCACCTCTCCGAAATAGGTCTGGAAGTCGGGGCCCTCTTCGGAAATGCGCGCAAATACGAACTCGCGGTAAATCGCCACCTGCGCCAGTGGCACCAGGCCGCGCCCCGATTCACACTCGGTCAGCCGTGTATCAGCATAAGCGGCCTTGAGCGGCAACGCCAGCGGCGCGCCATCCAGCCGGTAAGTCCAGGCGTGATAAGGACAGCGAAAGAACTTGCCGGTGTTGCCACTTTCGTCGCTGACCAGCCGGCTGCCCTTGTGCGCACATCGGTTGTACAGCACCCGGACCACACCTTCAGTCTGGCGCACCATCATGACCGGCCGGCCCGCAAGCTCCAGCGACCAGTAGTCGCCAGGGTTCGGCACCTGGCTGGTATGCCCGACATACAGCCAGGTGTTGGCGAACAAACGTTCCTGTTCCAACGCGAACAACTCATCGCTCAGGTACAGGTCGCGGTGTACCCGGTCGTCCTGGACCAGTGCCTGGATTGCCTCGGGTCGATTGCGATAGCTGTTCATGGCGTCAGTCGGGCGAGCTCACGGAACCAGTTTCCACTCGCCCTTTTCCAGCTTCACCACGACACGCGAACGCTCGTCTGATCCGTAGCGGCTATCGGGTTTGAAGTTGTAGATGCTGTGCGTTCCGACCACTTCCTTGCCAGACACCAGGGCATTGCGCAAAGCCAGGCGGTATTGCGGCGTGCCGGGTTCACCCTTGGCGCGCGACGCGGCCTCGAGCAGTAAAATCCATGCATCGAAGGAGTAGGCCGAGAACGCGTCATTGGCCGGCGCACCGTTGGCCTTCTGATAGGCCGCACGGAAGTCCATGGAGACCTTCTTCATCGGGTTCGATTCCGGCAGTTGTTCCGCCACGATGACCGGGCCCGTGGGCACCAGAATCCCGTCGACCGATGCACCACCGACGCGCACGAAATCGGGGTTGATCAAGGCATGCATGCCATAGATCTGCCCTTTGTAGCCGCGTTCGGCCAGTGCCAAGTAAGGCAAGGCGCCGGGCGTGCCGGATGTGCCGGTGATCACCGCGTCGGGTTTGAGCGAAACGATCTTGAGCACCTGGCCCGTCACCGACGAGTCCGCCCGCGCATAACGCTCGTTCGAAATCACCTTGATGCCGGCCAGGGGGGCGAGCTCCGTTACCGCGTCATACACCAGATCGCCCCAGGCGTCGGAGAATCCGATATAGCCCAGGGTCTTGACGCCGGACTTCTTCATGCGTTCGATCAGGGCGCTGGCCATCAGGGGGGCAGGCTGGGGCAAGGTGATCATCCAGGCGCCTTCTTCACCGTCGAGCTTGGCATTGGCAATCGCAATCAACGGGGTCTTGGTCTCGCGCGCCACGGCGGCAATCGCCAGGGCGCCGGGTGATCCGGCCGTTCCGATGATGATGTCGACCTTGTCTTCGTCGATCATCTTGCGCGCATTGCGGGCCGCCGTGCTCGGATCCGATGCGTCGTCTAGCCGCACCAACTGGATCTTGTGCCCACCGGCCTCCGACTTGTAGGCGAAGGCCGCCTTCATGCCCTTGTCGTACGGGATGCCCAGTGACGATACGGGACCTGACAACGAGGTGATGAATCCGACTTTGATGTCAGCCGCGAGCGCCTGCGTTGCGGCAACGGCGCCGAGGCCCATCACAAGGCCTGCGAGGGCAGTGGTACGGAAGAAGACTCTCATGGCAATACTCCAGGGTTGGTGGTTGTTAAAAAGGGGAAACGGATTCACGCTGTGTCGGCTGAACCACTACAGGGCCAATGCTCCCAGGCTTGTGCCGCCACACACGTACAGCACTTGTCCGGTCACGAAACTATTGGCTGGGTCCGCGAAGAAGCGAACGGCTTGCGCCACGTCAACCGCCTCGCCCAGGCGCTTGACCGGTATCGACGTGGCGAGCGCGCGCTCCTTGTCGCTGCCGGCCTCGATCACGGCATGGAACATCGGCGTGCGAATCGGACCCGGCGCCACCACATTGACCGTGATGTTGTCACCCGCCAGTTCCAGCGCCCAGGTGCGCGCCATGCCAAGCATCGCAGCCTTGGTAGCCGAGTAGCTGGTACGGGTGGCCATACCGACGGCAGCGCGCGAAGAAATCAGCACCACACGTCCAAACCGCTGCGCGCGCATCGCGGGCAATGCCGCCTGTACCAGCTGGATGGCGCTGGCCAAATGCAAGCTGACCAGCGCATCGAGGTCTTGCAGTTGCACGTCCGCGAGCAGAGCCGGGCGGATCGTACCGGCGTTGTGCACGACGGTCGTCACCTCGAAGCGTTGCGCCAGGTCATGCATGACCCGCGCTGTTGCGGCTCGGTCTGTCAGGTCGACTTCGATGCTGTGCAGCTTCGGATGCCTGATGTCGCAATGCTGCAAGGCCAGCGAGATCACCTCGTAGCCTTGCGCCAGCAGGTCCTCGCAAATCGCCTGTCCGATGCCTGCGCTGCCTCCGGTCACGGCTGCGACCTTGGACATGCTGCCCGTCAAGATGCGGTACCCACCAGCGCGAGCACGCGTAGCGGACTGCCGCTACCATCCTCGATTTTGAGCGGCGGGCAGATCAGGACCGCTCCAGCAGGAGGCAACAGGTCGAGGTTGCACAGGCACTGAAGACCGTAACGTCCTGCACCATGCATGTAGAAATGGCACGGATACGGTGGCCGCAGATGGTATCCTTGGCCGGCATCAGTGCCAATCGCTTCGGAGCCGAAACCCAGCACGGCGCGTTGGTCGATCAGGAAACGTACCGCCTCGACACTGGGACCTGGCGTGTGCTGCCCGGTGTCATCGAAGTTCTGGTAGGCCTCGGGGTCCTGGCGCTTGGACCAATCGGTGCGCATCAGAAACCACGCACCTTCCGGGATACGTCCATGCGCCTCCTCGTAGGCCTCGATGTCCGCCACTGTCAGCAGATAGTCCGGGTCGGCCTGTGCCTCTTTTGAGCAGTCGATCACGCATGCGGGTGCGACAAAGTTCTGCACTGCAATGGTGTCCACCGCGTTGTTGGGCAGATCACGCCCCGAAATCCAGTGGTTGGGCGCATCAAAATGGGTGCCTGTATGTTCGCCACAGGAAAAATTGTTCCAGTACCAGGATGGCCCGCGCTCGTCGTAACGCGACACCTGTTCCACGCGGAAGGGCCAGCACTGGCCCATCTCGGGTGGCAGTGCAATCTGCGGAAACTCGGGCTTGAGTGTTTGCGTGAGGTCGATCACCCGGATGCGGCCAACGGCCATGGCTCCCACAAGCGCACCGAGAATGTCTGCGGCCGCCATCGGTTCGCTGGATTTTGTCATCGTGCTGTTCTCCATAATCAGCTGCCTCCGGCTGCGAGTTCGCGTTCGAGAACCTTGGGATTGGCGCGCCAGCGCTCCAACCACTCCTGCGCCACGTCGCCCGGGTAGACGTCTTCGACGCCGTCACGCAGTGCCTTCACGATCGCATTGGCAAGCGCGCCTGCCCCAAGCTTTGGAGGTGGCACATGCTGATTCCATTCATCGTCGATGGGTCCCGGAAACACGTTGATGACCCGGATGCCCGCCGGTTGCATTTCCGCGCGCAGGCACTGGGCCAGGGAATGCGCAGCCGACTTCGATGCGCTGAAGGTGCCATGCGCCGGAAAATTGGACAACGCATAGACCGACAATAGATTGACCCATGCCGTGGCGCCGACTTCCCCATCGGCGGAGCGGCTACGGAGCGCGGGGCCGAACTCCTGCGCCAGACGCAGAAAGCCGAAATAGTTGATGTCCATCTCGGCCTTGGCCACGTCAATGCCGCGTCGAGCGGCTATGCCAAATCCACGATGGACCTCGGCGTTGTTGATCACGATATCGACCTTGCCGCCAATGGCACCGGCCAGTTCGACGACGGATCGCCCATTAGTGAGATCCAGCGGCACCAGCGTCACTTGTGCCAGAGCGCCTATGCCATCGAGATCGGCCGTCTTCTTCCATGGTTCGGCGTGTCCCACCCAGACGATGTCGGCACCGGCCTTGACCAAGGCCCGCACAATGGCTTGCCCCACCTCGGTTTTGCCATCGGTCACCAGAACCTTGCGGAACTTCGGATCGCTGGTCATCTCGCGCAGCATTTTGTCGTCGGCCATGTCGCCCCCCCCTTCAGTCGGAAATCCAATCAGTACAGCCTTGCCGGCACGGTCGATCCGCGCGCCGACGCGAAGGCGCACCGGCGCATCGACGGCATCGGGCACGTCACCATGCAGATGCACCATCAGCGTCGGGCCCGTATCCAGATGCACCAGCCCCAGCCGCCAGGGCAGGCGCTCGCGGAAGTACATGTCGTTGCTGTGGTGCAGGGTGGTGCTGGCAAGCATGGCCCCCTCGCCGCTCTGCGCCTGCCAGCGAAGGCGTGGCGAAAGGCACTTGTGGCAGGCCTCGCGCGGTGGGTACTGCACCGCTGCGCAGTCCTCACACGCCTGCAGTTCGAAACGGCCTTCGGCCGCTGCGGCAGTGATACCCAATGCAATCCGGCCGCGCGCCGCGGGCGGCAGATTCAGCTGCCGGGTGCGCAGCATCGGGTTCTTGCGCTCGGGACGCTTCAAAGGCACCGTCATGCAAGCTCCGATATGCGGCAATGCGCAAGGCGCGTCAAAGGCGCAAAAGAACAGTGGCAAGAGAGTCGGTGCTTCACTGCGACTTCCCCAGAATGACGGCGCCCGTGCACAGGCAACGGTCGTAGGTGACCATGCCGAATCCGGCAACAAGTCCGAGTTCGGCGTCAACCACCGCACGTGCTCCGGCCACTCCGGTGAGTTGCCGTATCGCTTCCACCATTCCCAGGAAACCTGCCGCCGCGCCAGCCTGCCCCGCAGAGAGCTGGCCGCCACTGGTGTTATTCGGGAAGCTGCCGGAAAAGGTAGTGTCGTTCGCGCGTACAAACGCCGGACCTTCACCCTTGGCGCAAAAGCCCAGGTCCTCGAACTGCATCATGACGATGACCGGGTAATCGTCATAGGTTTGCACGAAGTCCAGCGCCGCCGGCGCCACGCCGGCCTGCGCATACAGATCGTCACGGTCCTTGAGCCAGCCACCGCGTACCATGACCGGATCATCGGCATAGGCGTTATGCCGCTCGATGGCGCCACGGATGCGCACATGGGCCAATCCGAGGTCGCGCGCGCGCGCCTCGGTCATGACCAGAAACGCCTCCGCTCCAGCGCACGGCATGACGCAGTCGAACAGGTGGATGGGGTCGGAAATTGGCCGGGCCGCCATGTATTCGTCGAGTGTCAAGGGCTTCTTGAACATCGCATTCGGATTGCGTAGCGCATTGGTGCGCTGATCAACCGCGATGCGACCAAAATCCTCACGCCGGGCGCCATAGGTGCGCATGTAGTTGGCGGTGATGAACGCGAACACCGAGTTCGGCCCACCGGCGCCGTAGGGATAGGTTGCGTCGCGGGCGAAGTCGCTGAAGCTGCCAAGCGTCTGGCGGAACGAATCGACATGGTTGGTGTCGGCGCCCACGCAGGCCACGATGTCCGCATCACCCGCCTGCACGGCACGTGCCGCGCGGCGCAGGCTCATCACGCCCGAAGCACCCCCAGTGGGGATATGGTCGAGCCAGCGCGGCGACAGCCCCAGGTGCTGCGTCACGCCCACCGCGGTGTCTGGGGCCAGGGAAAAACTGCTCAGGCACAAACCGTCGATCTGCTCCTTGCGCACGCCGCTGGCCTTGACCAGTTCGGCGAGCGCCTGACCGATGAACCAATGCGCGCCGTGTGTGGAATAACGAACATACGGAACGGTGACCGGTACAGCCACGGCGACACCGTCATAAGCGAGACGGCGCGTCAACGGGCATGCTCCAAGGTAAGCGGCTTTCCAGTCGCGACCGATTTGGTGGGATGGCTCATACCTGCCTCTTCTTCATGGCGCGCGTGTCCACGCACTGCGCCTGGCTTGGCAGTGTCCGCGCCATATCGCGCAACTGCCCACGCTGGATCTTCTGGGACGGCGTCAGGGGAAGCGCATCGACGAAGGCCACGTATCCCGGCGCTTTGTAGTAGGCGAGTTGGTCGAGCGCGTGCCGCACGATGTCGGCCGCGATCCGCGCACGCATCGCCGGATCAGCCGCCTCGCGTAGCACGATGCAGGCGAGCACCTCGTCGCCTCGCACGGTATCGGGTACTGCGGCCACGGCCGAGCTTTTGACCAACGGATGCTGGTTCAGAACGCTCTCGACTTCGACTGCCGAGATATTCTCGCCACTGCGCCGGATCACGTTCTTCTTGCGATCGACGAAGAAGAAGTTACCGTCACCGTCACGGCGTACCAGGTCGCCGGTATGAAACCAGCCGTCGGCCCAGGCCTTGCGCGTGGCGTCAATGTCTTTCAGATAGCCCGAGAAAAAATGGCGCCTGGGATCGCCGCCCGATGAGCGGACCAGCAACTCGCCCGGCGCATCGACTCCGGCGTCCTGTCCCTGGTCATCGATCAGCCGGATATCGACGAAACTTTCCTGTCGCCCGAAACAACTCGTTCCGACGAGGCGCGGCTCGCGGTTGGCCATGATGCATGCTGCCACACCAGTCTCGGTCATGGCCCACGCCTCGACCAATGGAAATCCGAAGCGTGCCTCGAATGGTGCATGGTTCTTGCGATCGACACCGGCGCCGAACCCCCAGCGGATCGCATGCTCGCGGTCGTAAAGCGCTGGCGCTGCAGCCAACAACATGGCCGGCATCACGCCCAGGTAATGCACGATGGTCGCGCGACTCTCGCGCGCACTGCGTAACCAGGTCTGGGGATGGAATCGATCGAGTTGCACCAGGCAGCCACCGGCTGTAAGCACCACCATTGTCGAGCACGCCATGGCATTCATGTGGCTCAGCGGCAGCGGCGTCATCACGCGCTCGGTATCGCGACCGACGCTGCACACGCCATCGAGTGCCGCATACCATTCGCCAGCCCACAGGAAATAGGAGTTGCTCAGCATGCAGCCCTTGGGCCGACCGGTCGTGCCCGACGTATAGAGCAAGGCGCATTCAGTATCCGGCCCGACAGGCTTGTCTGCCCTCGGTGGCAATGTCCTGGCGCGCGGCACATCGGCGTCGGCCAGCATGGTGTCAAAGGCAATGCCGGCGCGTGCCGCGGCGGCACGCAGATCGCCCTCCCGGCCGGGCAGTGTCACGGCAAGACCCATCTCGCTGTGGCCGATCAGGTACTCCAGTTCGGCCGAACGCATATCGGCGTTGATGGGAACCACGCTCACACCCATTGCATTGAGTGCAAACCAGTGCCACAGGAAATCCGGCCGGTTATCGAGCAAGAGTCCGACACGGTGCCCGTGTCCATATCCGGCGTCGGAATAGGCCATGCGCAGACGCTCGATCTGCGTGGCGGCCTGGGCCCAGGTCGTCGCGCCGGGCGCAGTGCCATAGACGCCAGCCGTGACGGATTCCGTGAACAGGAATTCCGCCACCGGCGTCCGGGCCGCAGTGGCGACAAACAGATCGTGAACAGTACTTCGCATTACCTGCCTAGCTTTGCCTAGATGAACAACTGCACCGCAAGCAAGGCGGCGTCGCAGTTGATCAGGTTCACGCGTTTGAGCGTCATTCGCAAGTTGCCGCCGTGCACCGTGAGGTGGTGAAAGAAGGTTCCGACGTAGAACTGCAACTCGTCGCCCTGCGATTCGGTGTAATGGAACTCGGTCCGCAGGACAAACCGGTTGTCCTCTTGCGCGAAGACTTCAACCGTCGGCATTTGCAGCAGGTGGTGGCAGCGACTGGGCGGCATCTGCGAGAACGCGCGCGGACTCTTGAGTCGCTCGATGCGCAGGTCCCGCAACAACTTGTCTTCATACAGATGCGAGGTATGGTTAACGCCGTCTTCCTGATCGGGCACCAGTGGAATCCAGTAGAAGGCATCGTCGGTGAAAAGAGCGTTCCATTCCTCGAAGCGCTTGGCGTCGAGCAGTCGGCATTCACGAACTACGAAATCGACAAGTTGCTCCGGGGTGACCTGCATCACATCGTCTCCATCATGTGGCGAACCCAACTGCGGTATTGGTTGCGTATGGGCAGCTCGTTCGTGCCACCGGTCGTGATTTCGCCGCCTCGGGTTTCTGCCGGATCGTAGTTGCGATGCAGGCTGACCCACTCATTTCCGCTGGCATGCAGGCCTGCCTGAATGCCGCGATAGACGTGAAGATCATCGTGGCCGACAACCGAGAACGGGGAGTTGATCAGCCGGTTGTACATGGTGGTGCGCTGCAACAATTCTGGCGGTGCGCCCTTGAGCCGCAAGGTCCAGCTCTCGACCAGCGTCTTGTCGACCGCGATCGGCTTGACGACGCGGATGGTCTGAATCGCCCCCTTGATGGTGAGGTTGGGGTAATACACGGTGTTGTGCCGAGCCATCCCGAGGATCTGCGCCGTGCGCTCTTCTCCGTAACGCGCCTTCATCGCATCGTCGTAAGCCGGAATCGCCTTATAGGCACTATGGATGCTGAAATTCACGCCCGTGAAACTGTGCCCGTTATCGTAGGTCCGCACACCCATGTCTTCGAAGAAGTCGTAGCCGGACATGAAGGGCGCGAACTGTTCGATCGCCATCGGTTTGGGTTCGTCGGCGGGTTTGCCGGCCCACATCCGCTTGGCCGTGCCGGCGGACGATTCATGCGCCACCATGGGGTGCATCGTGTCGTTGAGGTTCTCGACGAAAATCTTCCAGTTGCACTGGTGCATGAAGCGCAGGCAACCGCCAGCAATTTCGAGCTCGCCTTCCGGCGAGCGGTCGGCCATGTTGTCAATCGAACTCAACGAGTCGCCGAAATAGTCTTCGAACGACAGGCCGGCATCGGTGATCTTCACGAAGATGAAGCCCCGGTAGCTACGGACATTGGCTACCGTCGTTAGCCCCTTGGCCGACTCGCATGCATACAGGTTTGTGCCGTCATACCCCTTCTTGAGGGGAATGGCTAGCAGCGATCCATCGGTCTTGAACGCCCACGCATGGTAGGGGCAGCGAAAGAACTTGCCGGTGTTTCCGCACGTTGCGCTGACGAGGCGAGAGCCCTTGTGCGCGCAGCGGTTCATCATGGCGCGAACCGTGCCATCGTCGTGGCGCACGACGATGAGTGGACGGCCCGCGATGTCGTTGCTCAGCCAGTCGCCGGGCTTGGGAAGCTGGCTTTCGTGGCCGGCGTAATTCCAGGTGTTGGCGAAGAAGTGCTCCTGCTCGAGCGCGAACAGATCGAGGTCGATATAAAGGTCGCGGTGCACGCGATCGGCCCGGACCAACGCGCGAACGGCGTCGGGGTTGTCACGGTAGGATGTCATTGGCCGATCACTCCTTCAGATCACTGTATCGATGTGCGCATGCGCGAGCAGAACGGAAATCCGTCCAGGCACCTTGTTTGCCACGGTCGAATACGTTGACGATAACGTATAACCGAATATTATTCACGTCTAAATGTATCCACAATCATGAAAAACCCTGATGACGCAATCTCCATGTCATCTGCCGGCATGGCGGGCGAGGCGTTCGAGGACCCGTCTGATGCGCCGCTTTTCGTCAATGACTATCTGCCAGCGTTGTTGGCCCAGGCCAGCGAACTGATCTCTGCGGAGTTCCATGTGGTAGCGCGCAGGCATGGGTTTTCGGTGACGGAGTGGCGCGTCATGGCCACGCTGGCTGGCGGCACGCCGATGAGCATCGGGCAACTGGCCCAGGTCACGGTGACGAAGCAGCCCACCGTAACCCGGCTGCTCGATCGCATGGAATCCAATGGGCGCGTCAAGCGCACGCCCCATGACAGTGACCGGCGCATCACGCTGGTGCGCATCACGGACAGCGGAGTACACATGGTGAAGCATTTGATGGGCCTTGCGCATGAACATGAAATGCGTGTGATGGAACCCTTTGGCGTGGTGCGCTCCGAAGAGCTCAAGAACACCCTGCGCCAGCTGATCGCGCTGCACACGAACCCTCTGCCCGACATCGACTCTTTGGAGGGCACGGCAGCCGCGCAGGATTGAACCACGCTGTTGGTCTGTTAAGAATCCTCGTGCTCGCGCACGGCCGGTGCTCGCCACATTCCGGCATGTTGGAGCATGGCCAGCGTACGGGCCAGCGCGTCACGCCGATAAGCTGCCACGTCGCGGCCCATGTAGTCGTAAAAGCCGCTGCCGCTCTTCAGACCGAGGCGCCCCTCGGCAACCATCGTGTCGATGATCGCTGGCGCGGTATAACGCGCGGTATCGATACTGGTGGCCATTTCGCGACTGGCATGGTGCAGGATGTCGCAGCCGCCAAAGTCGATGAACTCCACCACGCCTAGAGCGGCAAAACGCAGTCCCATGCCATAACGCGTGGCCTTGTCGATTTCCTCAGCAGTTGCGGCGCCTTCCTCGATCATCCTGGCAGCCTCATTCATCACCAGTGCCTGCAGGCGCGGCACGATGTAGCCGGGTGTAGCGCCACAGACTACCGGCAACTTGCCGATCCGCTCCATCAGCAGCCGGGTTTTCGCCAACACGGCGGCGCTGGTACCGGGATGGCAACTGAGCTCAACAACCGGAATCACATAGGCAGGGTTGAGCCAATGCATGTTCAGGAAACGCTCGGGCTTGTGCACAAAAGCGGCGATATGTGTCACCAGAATGCTGCTCGTGGTTGAGGTCAGGATGGCATCGTCGCGGCAGAACCGGTTGATCTGATCAAAGGCTTCGCGCTTGGCTTGAAGCGTTTCCGAAACGCCCTCGAACACCAGATTCGCCGCGCCCAAGGCGCTGGCGGCCTCATCGGCGCGCACCAGATCAACCCGGGCGGCGATGCTGGCCACCTGCGCCTGATCAAGGACGCCCAGTTGGACCAGTCCCGACAGGCTCGCTTCAATTTCGGCACGGGCTTCGACGCGAAGGGTTTCCCAGGCTTTGTCGCTGCGCGCTCGAAGATCGATCAGAGAAATGCGATGGCCTGCATACGCAAATGCGATCGCGATACCACGCCCCATGCGCCCTGCACCGACCGCTGCGAAACGTGCGACAGGATCATTCGCCATCATGCAACATACGTGTCAAATCGGCTTGGCCCAGACCGCCTAGCCCCATTGTTTCGAAGCTGCGCGGTCCCTGACGCAGATCACGCCCCAGAAAGCCGCCGACAATGGCCAGCAGCCCGTGCGCGATTGGCGCATCCACCCGTGCGAAACGCGCGGCCGACGCGAGAAATGCCAAACCAAGCTCGGTGTCTTCGGTAATGTAGCGGTGCGAATACAGGTCGATGTGCTCGCGCCAGTCGCCCGACTTCACAAGCTGCTTATGCGCATCGCCGTACATCCAGCGATCGTTGTTGTAGTGGTCCGCCAGTGGGTAATGCGGGGCGCCGTAACCCAAGGCCTCGCGCACTGCGATACGCTCCAGGTCGAGTCTGTCGGTAACGTCGCGCACCGCGCGCTGGGTCCCCTCGTTGTGGATGTCCCAGCGTTCAAAATGCTGCAGCGGCGCGGCATTCATGACCATCAACGGTGGGTGAATGATGGGCCCGGCGTTCATCAACGCACCCGACAAGGCATCGCCACAGCCATGCACACTCGGATAAGCCTGGCCGATGACCTCCAGTGCCGCTTGCTCCATGCGTGCCGGGTAGACACCCGTTGGCAGGTGGATCGCGCGAACGGTGATGTTCACCTCGCGCACACCGTGTTTGCGCGCCAGATAGGGCAAGGTGCCGGTCTCGGCCCAGGCAACGTCGGCTCGCCCGCCCAACTGTCGAACCAGGCGCGCCATCACGAAGCTGCCGAAGGAGCCTGGCGGCAGGAACACCACCTGACCATCGACCAGGTGCGGTGCCATGAGACGGGCAATGTCTTCCTGGGCCACTGCCGGAGACGGAATCACGATCAATGCCGCGCCACGCAGTGCCTCTGCGATGGCGGGCGTCGCAAGGGATATCGGCACCTCGCGTGCTCCGCGAGCGTCCTTCAGCGTGATCGCGAGGCCATCGCGCACTGCCTGTAACGCATCTGCATCGCGCCGCCACAGACGCACCTCGTGGCCAGCTTCGGACAAATCGGCCGCCGCCGCGTAACAACCATGCCCACCACCGAGTACTGCAATTTTCATAGCATTACATTACTTGTAATTTATTTAGGTGTCAATAATGTCTCGCTCCACACCGGCAATGTCAAGTGAATTCTCGGGCCTGTGTCGGCAGCAACCGAGTTGTCCGGTTCATAACAACTGATCTGTCCGGATTGTGAAATGCGATGCATTGGCCCCATGATTTGGACCCGCTACGTGCGCATCACGTTGACTGACGCCTCGGTCTATCGATCAGGCGCCGTCAGCCCGGAGTTGCTGATGTGGCGTTGACGGCCCTGCTCGAGCCGCACTGACCGATACGCCTGGACTCCCGCCGCACGTCCGCGGCAAGAGCTATCGCGACTGGGGTAGGCTATAGGCCTTTTTCATCCGACGGCCTCATCCATGCAAACGACATCCCAGGCAAACCCAGCCCTGTTCTCGCGGGAACGCCTGATCCGGTTTTCCGACTGCGACCCGGCCGGGATCGTTTTCTACCCGCAATATTTCGTCATGTTCAACGGGCTGGTCGAGGACTGGTTCAATGAAGGACTGGCGATCGGTTACCAGAAAGTTGTGATCGAGCGACGCATCGGCCTGCCGACGGTACATCTGGAGGCCGACTTCAGGGCTGTCAGCGCGATGGGTGACCAGGTCGTCTTGTCGCTTGACGTCGAACGCCTGGGCGGACGGTCGCTGACGCTGCAGGTCCATTGCACCGGCCGCGACGACGGCGTGTTGCGCATGCAAGCTCAAATCGTGCTGGTTACGACATCACTCGACAACCATGGCGCGATCACCATACCGGATGACATCCGCAGCGCTGTCACGGTCGCACAAGCGCGCCGGCAAGCCTTGGACTGAACCGGGCCTCGCACGCGAGCACGCGCCAAAGGCGAATGGACGGTGGCATTTCGGTCAGGTTATTCGAACGACCTGAGTGGCCTGCCGGCTTATCGGGTCAGCGCCTGACAGGACGACGCCATGACCACCGCTCTATCCCAGAGCACACACACGGCGCCGACCGCGACCGCTGTGAACCCGCTGCGGCGCATGTTGTTAGCTGGTGCCGCCGTGCTGGCCTTTTCGGCGCAGGCGCAGACGACACCACTGCTGGTGGCAATCCGCTGGTCGGCACGCCCGAGAAGATTGTCGACGACATGGTCAGGATCTTCAATGAAGGTTATGCCGGCTCGGCGCTGACCTTTGTCAACTACAACTACGAACTGCCGTTCTTCTGCGACGGCGTGCTACCGCTGATGAGGCAGGCCGGGTTGAGGGTGGTATGGGTCCCCTGTGTCAACCCCGCCCCTGCATCCCGGCAGCGCCCGTTTCAAACTGGGCAGCCGGGCGCAGACCGGCGCCGTCACGGTGATTGGCGCTCACGGGCGCGAAGGCACGCCGCTGGCAATGACGGCGACTGCCGTCACCTCGCTCAGCGCCTAGCCTCCGGCGCTGCTGGTCTGTATCAACCGCACCACCACGATGGCGCAGGCGCTTGGCGCCGCGGAGCGTTTTTCGGTCAATATCCCGGGTGAGGACCAGCTCGAGGTGGCCAAGGCATTCAGCGGGCAACTCGGGGTACGCGGCACCGCGCGCTTCATTCACGGGAACTGGCGCCGTATCCACGACACCGAGGTTCCAGTTCTCAGTGGCTCGCGGGTTTCGTTCGTATGCGCGGTCGCGCACGTGCATGATTGGGCCACCCACCACATCATCATCGGCACCGTACTGGACGTACATTTCGCCAGCACGACCAGTCGCTCGCTGGTCTACGCCGACGGCGCCTATCATGCCGTGGGCTGAACCGCACGCCTGCCCTGCCCCTTCCATTCTGAGACAGAGACGACACATGATCGCCATCGCCATCGCCTTCGCCCAGTACGGGCCGCCCGACGTTCTTCAACCCATCAGCTGGGACCCGCCAGCAGCCGCAGCCGGCGAAGTCCGCGTGCGTATGTTGGCGGCCGGCGTCGCGCCGGTGGACGCCAAGCTGCGAGCCGGCCTGTTACAGGCCCATTTCCAACCGCCCCTGCCCAAGATACCGGGCCGTGACGGCGTCGGTGTGGTCGAGCAGATCGGCACCGACGTAACCCATGTGAAGGTTGCAGACGCCGTGTGCCTGATGGTCGACCCACTCGGCCCGGGCACCTACGCGCAAACGGTCACATGCAGCGCGCAGCGCGTCATTGCGCGCCCGGCCGGCCTCACGACGCAGCAGGCCGCAGCCCTGCTGCAGCCGGCCACCAGCGCCTGGATCGCGGTGATGGAAACGGCGCAGGTAAAAAGCGGCATGCGCGTGCTGGTACACGGCGGTGCCGGCGCCGTCGGCAGCCAGCTGGTCCAGCTGTGCCGGCATCTGGGCGCCGAGGTCACGGCCACCTGCCGCGAGACCAACCGCGACTACGTACAGGGCCTGGGCGCCAACCGCGCGATCGCCTACGACGGCGCGCACGATTTCGGCGACCTGCGCGATCTGGATGTCGTGTTCGACCTGATCGGCGGCGAAACCCATGCGCGCTCCTATCCGGTGCTGCGCAAAGGCGGCCATCTGGTCTACCTGACCGCGGCACCGATCACCGATCTGTCGGCACAATACAGTGTGCGCACCAGCCGCGCCCTAATCGCCGACTCACGGCACGTGCTGCAGGCGGTGGTCGACCTTGCCAGCCAGGGCGTGCTGCAGCCACGCGTGGCCGCCAGCTTTGCGCTAATCGACGCCGCGCGCGCCCATGCTGCGCTCGAAGCCGGACAAATCACCCGCGGACGGGTCGTACTCGACATCGCCGCGCCCTGACGCAACCAGTCGCAATAGACCGGTCCGTCGCCTATTGAATCCCACAATTCCTGAGGAACTACCCGACATGGCAGCCAGCACCCCGCAGACCACCACGCCAACCCCGGACATCGAACGCGCTTTTGTCGCCACCCGCTCCGGCCGCATTCACATGGCCAGCGCCGGCACCGGTTTCCCGGTGCTGCTGCTGCACCAGACGCCCCGCTCCTGGGACGAATTCCGCGAGGTCTTACCGCTGCTCGGGCGCAACTACCGTGCAATCGCCATGGACACGCTGGGCTTTGGCGATTCGCAGGCACTGCCCGAAGGCGACAACTCGATCGAGCGCTGGGCGCAAGGCGCGCTGGACCTGATGGACGCCCTTGGCATCACCCGATTTGCGGTGATAGGCCACCACACCGGGGCCGTTGTCGCGATGGAAGTTGCCGCGGCCGCCCCACAACGTGTGGCAGCGTTGGGTCTGTCATCGTGCCCGTTCATCACCGCGCAGCGCCGGCTCGACCACCATGGCAAACGCGGTATCGACGACATCGAGCAGCGCGCCGATGGGAGCCATCTGACCGAGTTGTGGCAGCGCCGCCAGCCGTTTTACCCAACCGGTGACATCGCGCTGCTGGAGCGCTTTATGTGTGATGCGCTCAAGGCCGGCTCGCTGGCGGCCGGTGGACACCGCGTCGTCAACGGCTACGAAATGGAGCGGCGCATCGGCCTGGTCAGCTGCCCAACCCTGGTGATCGCAGCCACCGAAGACCCCCATGCCTACGCCTCGGCACCCAAAGTGGCACAGGCGATCGCCGGCAGCACGCTGGTCGAGATTCAAGGCGCCGGTGTGCCGCTGCCCGACCAGTTGCCTATGCAGTTCGCCGACACGGCGGCCGGCTTCCTGCAGCGCCATGCGCTGGCGTGATCTCCGAAATTGTCGATCGGACACGACCGCTACAACACCCGCGGTAACCAGAGCGCTAGGTCGGGGAACACGATCATCAGCGCGATCAGCAACAGCGCGCACACCATGTAGGGAGCGGCGACGAGCGACTCTGTCTTGAGCGTGGTGACCTTGGGAGCGATGCCCAGCATCACGAACAGCAGCATGCCGAATGGCGGCATCGTGAAGCCGACCTACAGCGCCAGCAACAGGATCAGACCGAACCAGACCATGTCTAGCTGCAGGCTGATGGCCAGCGGCACGAAGATCGGCAAAGTCCTAAGCGTCATCGACACCTGGTCCATGAACATGCCCAGGATCA
>JBBRVD010000028.1:0-27624 GCA_038247175.1 Burkholderiales bacterium
CAGGTAGATGGAAACCGGGATGTGTTCCCTGCGCAGGGCGTTCAAGAACGGATCCTGCAAAAGCTGACCTTTGTTGCTCACGATATTCTCCGTGTTCAAGAAATGAAACAAAGCCGCGACGATAACACACCGGCAAAGGCCAGGCGCCGATCAGCTCCAAAGGCCTTGTGGACGCGCCGGTACCTCCGGTCTCACGGTCTCAGGCCTTGGCCTTGTCCGCGTAGGGGTTGTGCGAGGTTTTCATCTCGATGCGCAGCGGTGTTCCCACAAGGTTGAATTCCTTGCGGAACCGACCTTCGAGGAAACGCTTGTAAGCGTCGGTGACATGTTCGAGCGAGTTGCCGTGCACGACGATCACCGGCGGGTTCATGCCACCCTGGTGCGCATAACGCAGTTTGGGCCGGAACATGCCGGCGCGCTTGGGGCTCTGGAACTGGCCCGCCTCGAGCAGCAGGCGCGTCAGCACCGGCGTCGACATCTTGCAATTGGCGGCCTTGTGGGCCTGCGCGATCGAGGTCCACAGTGGCCCCAGACCCTGGCGTTTGCGCGCGGAGACCAGGTGCAGTGACGCGAACTTCAGGAACGGCAGGCGGGTCTCGACCGATCGCTTGACCAGTTCGCGCTGGTACTCATCGACTGCATCCCATTTGTTGATCGCCAACACCACTGCACGCCCGGACTCCAGAATGTAGCCGGCGATATGGGCGTCCTGATCGGTGACACCCTGGGTCGCGTCGATCAGCAGCAGCACCACGTTGGCCGACTCGATCGCCTGCAGCGTCTTGATGACCGAGAACTTCTCGATCGCCTCGAATACCTTGCCGCGCCTGCGCAGCCCGGCGGTATCGATCAGTTCGAATTTTTGGCCGTGGCGCTCAAACGGCACCACGATCGCATCGCGTGTGGTACCGGGCTGGTCGAAGGCGACCAGCCGTTCCTCGCCCAGCCAGGTATTGATCAGTGTCGACTTGCCCACGTTCGGCCGGCCGGCCACCGCGAGCTTGATCGCACCACCCACGGTGTCTTCGCGCGCCTCTTGCTCTTCCTGCGCGGCCACATACGGCGCCAGCAGCTGATCGAGCAGGGGGCGCAGTCCTTGCCCGTGCGAGGCCGACACCGGGAACACCTCGCCCAGACCCAGTTCGAAGAACTCGGCCACACGGGTGCCGTCCGTCATGCCTTCGGCCTTGTTGGCCACCAGAACGCAGGTCTTGCCGAGCCGGCGCAGGAAGGCCGCGATGTCGTGGTCCTGCGCCGACAGGCCTTCGCGCGCGTCAACGACGAACAACACCACATCCGCCTCGGCCACGGCCTGGCGAGTCTGCTTGCCCATCTCGCGCACCACGCCGGCCGCAGCGTCGGGTTCGAAGCCGCCGGTATCCACGACGATGAATTCGACCTTGCCGTGATGGCCATTGCCGTAGTGGCGATCGCGGGTCAGTCCGGCATAGTCGGCAACAATCGCGTCTCGGGTGCGGGTGAGCCGGTTGAACAGCGTCGACTTGCCCACGTTCGGTCGACCGACCAGGGCCAATACGGGTTTCATGCTGTCTTTCCGGAGCGTTGCTGCGGGTTCAATCGGGACGAAAGCCGAACACGCCGCCGTTCTGCGTCACCACGACCAGCGTATTGCCGGCCAGCACCGGGGCTGCCACGATCGGCGAGCCATCGGTCGCCATGCGGGTCAGGAGGCTGCCATCCTGGCGGGACAGGAAATGGACCAGGCCGGTCGCATCACCGACGGCCACCGATCGGCCGATCGCCAGCGGGGCGGTCAGGCCACGGTATTTAAGGCGCTCTGACGTCCACACCGGTTCGCCGTTGGCGCGCCGCCAGGCGATCACCTTGCCATCGCTCTCGGTACCGAAAACCGTTTCACCATCGCCGTGGATGCCGTTGGCGCCAGCGGCGGGACGCGACCACAACAAATTGCCGCGGGAGGTGTCTACACATCCGATGGCAGCCTGGAAGGCCCGCGCGCACACTACGTTACCCTCGCGGCTCACGCGACCGACCAGATCGACCAGTCGCTCGACATCATTGGTGCCGCGCGCCGTGGCAATAGGTGACTCCCAGCGCAGGCTTCCGGTGAGCGGGTTGATACCCACCAGGCGGCCCGAAATGCCGACCACCAGCGTGTCGCCCACCGGCAGCATGACGCTGGACTGGCGCAGGGCCAGCGGGAAATCACCCTGACGGGCATAACTCCAAAGGCGCCGGCCGGAACGGGCGTCATATCCACCGACAACGCGGTCGGCGGTCATCACGAACACCCGCTCGCCAGCCACCAGGGGTGCGGTGAAGCTCGGCGCGCCCAGCTTCTCGCGCCAGACTTCCCGTCCGCGCTCGAGCATCACCAGATCATTGGCGCGGGTCACGACGGCGGTGTAACGACCATCGCTGCCCACCCCGCCACCGATCTCGGAACCTACCGAGGCACGCCACTGGTCGGCTCCACTGCCGCTGTCGATCGCGGCAATGCTGCCATCGGAACCAGCGACCGTGACGGTGGCACCACTGACATCGACTTCCAGCGGATAACGCACCGGACCGATGCGCGCGCTCCAGGCCAGACGCACACTGATCAGCGCCGCATTTGCGCTGAGTTCCGCCGGCTTGGGCTTGTCCGGTCCACCAGCGCAGGCCGCCAGGACCAGCGCCAATGCCGCAACCGCCAGGCACCGGCCGGCTCGGCTGTTTGCTGCAACAAGCCCGGCCATCATGGCTTGGCCTCCGCCGCCGTGGCTGCGCCCGCCGCCGGACGCGGGTCGGCACCCAACGCGGTCAGCTTGATCTCGACCAACTGGCGGTAGTCGGAGCGGACGTCGAGTCCAGCCCAGGCCTGCTGGTACTGGACCCGGGCTTCGGCGGGCTTCTCCTGCAGCATCAGCAGATCGCCCTTGCGATCGGCCACCAAAGGCTTGAATTCGGCCGGAAAGTCCCCGTCCAGACGGGCCATCGCGGCCGGATAGTCCTTGTCCTGGGCCAGCAGGGCTGCCAGGCGCAACCGGGCAATGGCCTTGTAAGCCGGATCGGATGCCTTGTCCGCAACCCAGGTCAGGGCGGTCTTGGCATCCTCGGTCTTGCCGGCCTCCTGCTGCAGCCGGGCGTTCAACAAGCCCCCCTGCATCGCAAACGTGGTGCGGCCGAACTTGTCCTTCATGTCGGTGAAGGCCCGCTGCACCTTGGCCGGATCACCCTGCGTGGCCAGCCGCTCAAGTTCGTCGTACAACGCCGACGCCTGCACCGCCTGATTGCGTTGCCAGTACTGGTAGCCGTTCCAGGCGGCAAATGCGCCAAGAATGGCGATCAGCACCCAGGTAATCGGATTACCGTACTGTTTCCAGAAATGCTTGATCTGGTCGAGCTGTTCTTGTTCTTCGAGGTCGAGTTGTTTTGCCATGGGCTGTCTTTTGTCAGGTGCGCGATTGTAGGGTTGCGGCCCAATCTGCCACGCCAGCCAGGAGTCGCAGCTCCTGGGCCCCAGCGCCGTCGCGCAGCGATTTCACGATCAATGCGCCCTGCTGCACCTCCTGCTGGCCGAACACCAGCGCGAAACGCGCGCCGCTTCCGTCAGCCCGCTTGAATTGGGATTTCATGCTCGCGCCGCCAGCCTGCGCGCCAGCATGCATCTGCACGCGCACACCGGCGCGCCGCAGTGCGTGCAGAGTCTGGAACGCCAGCGGCAGGTCGGCCGCGTCCTGGATCACCGCGTAAGCGTCGGGCACCGGCGCAACAGTTGCCAGGCCACGCACACGCAGCAACTCCAGCACCCGCTCGATGCCCAGGCCCCAGCCAACGGCTGGCGTCGGCTTGCCACCCAGCACCTCGAACAAGCCGTCGTAGCGGCCACCGCCGCACAACGTGCCCTGGGCGCCGAGTTCGTCGGTGACGAACTCGAACACGGTATGGCTGTAGTAATCCAGCCCCCGCACCGCGCGGGGATTGATGCTCCAAGCTACACCACACGCCGTCAAGAGCGCCTGTACCGTCTCGAAATGTTTCAGCGAGGCCTCGCCCAGAAATCCGAGCAGCTGCGGTGCCTGCGCGACCAACTCCTGCATTGCCGGGTTCTTGGTGTCCAGGATCCGAAGCGGATTGATGTGCAGGCGGCGCTGGGCCTCGGCATCGAGCAACTCCGCATGGCGCTCGAAATGGCTGATCAGCGCAACCCGGTGCTGCTGGCGCTCGGCCGGCAAGCCCAGACTGTTGAGCTCGACCCGCACACCGGGCAGGCCGATACGCGTGAGCAGGTGTGAGGCCAGCACGATGAGTTCTGCGTCGACCTCGGCTCCGGCAAATCCGAGCGCCTCGGCACCGACCTGGTAGAACTGTCGATAACGCCCGCGCTGCGGACGCTCGTGGCGGAACATCGGGCCGATATAGTACAGGCGCTTGCCGCCGTCATAGGTGAGGTTGTGCTCGATCGCGGCCCGCACCACGCCCGGTGTGTTCTCGGGGCGCAAGGTCAGCTGTTCGCCGTTGAGCCGGTCCTCGAAGGAATACATCTCCTTCTCGACAATGTCGGTCGTCTCGCCCGTGCCCTTGACGAACAGCTGGGTGTGTTCCAGGACGGGCGTGCGGATCGCGCCATAGGCATATTGACCCATGACCTCGCGTACATGCTGCTCGAACCATTCCCACTGCGCCGATTCAGGCGGAAAGATATCGTTCATGCCCTTGACCGCAGCGAGCCTGCGTGCAGGGGCCGACTCTGGCGTGTTCCCGTAGCTACTACCCATCGACATGGTCACCCGGTCCGCGCGAGTGTGCCGGTCTGGCCGAAACGTTGTTCGATATAGTTTTCCACCACGGTCTGGAAATCGCGCGCGATGGTGTCACCGCGCAAGGTCATGCGCTTTTCGCCATCGATGAATACTGGCGCAGCCGGCGCCTCGCCGGTCCCGGGCAGACTGATACCGATGTCAGCGTGTTTGCTCTCTCCCGGGCCGTTCACGATGCAGCCCATCACGGCCACCTTCATCTTCTCGACGCCAGGGTACTTCTCACGCCAGACCGGCATCTGCGCGCGCAGGAAGTCGTCGATCTGCTGCGTCAGTTCCTGGAACGTAGTGCTGGTGGTGCGTCCGCAACCGGGGCAGGCGGTGACGCTGGGCACGAAGGAACGTACCCCGAGCGCCTGCAGGATCTCCGAGGCGACCACGACCTCCTGGGTACGCGCCTCTCCCGGCGCCGGCGTCAGCGAGACGCGGATGGTGTCACCGATGCCCTCCTGCAGCAAAATGGACAGCGCGGCACTGGAGGCCACGATTCCCTTGGTCCCCATGCCCGCCTCGGTCAGCCCCAGGTGCAGGGCGTAATCGCAGCGTAGCGCCAGCGCACGGTACACGGCAACCAGATCCTGCACACCACTGACCTTGCATGACAGGATGATCTGGTTCGGGTCCATGCCCATGCCACGTGCCAGCTCGGCCGACCCGACAGCGGACTGGATCAGCGCCTCGTACATCACCGACTTGGCGTCCCATGGCGTGGAGCGAGCGGCGTTGTCATCCATCAGCCGGGCCAGCAACTCCTGGTCCAGGCTGCCCCAGTTCACGCCGATACGCACCGGTTTGTCCCAGCGCATCGCCGCCTCTATCATCTGGCCGAACTGCTTGTCATGTTTGTCGCCCTTGCCCACGTTGCCCGGGTTGATCCGGTACTTGGACAAGGCTTGCGCACACGCCGGGTAGTCGGTCAGCAGTCGGTGGCCGTTGTAGTGGAAATCACCGACCAGCGGCACATCGATCCCCATTCGATCGAGCTGGTCGCGAATCGGCGCAACCGCCTGCGCGGCCTCCGGCGTGTTGACGGTGATGCGAACCACCTCGGAACCCGCCAATGCCAGTGCCTTGACCTGGATCGCGGTGCCGATGACATCTGCCGTGTCGGTGTTGGTCATGGACTGCACCCGCACCGGCGCGTCGCCGCCGACGGTCACGACACGATTGCCCCATGTCACACGCGCCTGACGTGTGGCGTGGCGGATGATCCGGGTAGGCTCGATGGCCTGATGTGGTTGTTGCTGCATCATTTGATTTGAAATCGAGCTACGTTGTCCTTGGCCACGGCCTGCAAGTCGAACGGCTTGCCGCGCACCATCAATTCGATCGCGGTGGCCCGTCCGACCACGACCGTCAGCGGCAAGGTGCCATTGATACTGACGCTTTCACCGCGGTCCATGGTCTTGCGAAGATGGACCAGGCCAGCGGCATCGACCACCTGCACCCAGGATGGCTCTCGCGTCGTGAATACGGCGATGGCACCGCCAGTGGCCGTGGTCGCCGCCTTGGCTTCGGCGGCGATCGTGACGGCCGATACTGGCGCCGCCGCGGATTCTGCACTCGGGGACGCACTGGCCAGGGATGTGGCCGCAACGCCCGCTTCCGACAGGCCGGGAGAAGCCCCGGGTACAGACACGTCCGTCGAGCCCGGTGTCACCAGATTGGTCACGGATCGAATGGCAACACCGTCGGGCGAGTCCACGACCGCCGGATCACTCCCGATCTGGAACGACGGCAGCAGGCTGACAATGACCGCGCCGATCAGCAACATGGCGCTGAGGTAAACCACCGAGCGCGGCAATCCGCCGAACGAGGGCATGTGCATGCCACCACCGAAGTTGTAAAGGCGCACCGGAGTCCCCTGCGAGCCCACCTGCAGCGGTGGGGTACGCAGTTGCGGCAGGCGTGCGAGCACCGGCTGCGGGTCGACTTTCAGCGAGCGACAGACGGTGGCCGCCAGCGCACGCGCGAAGACCGCATCCGGCAGCTGCGCGAGATCGTCTGCTTCCAGCGCCTCCAGTTTCTTGACCGGCACCTTGAGCGACACCGCCAGCGCACCGATATGCAGGCCAGCGGCTTCCCGCGCTTCCCGCAGCAAGCGGCCCGCGCTCTTGCCCGGGGTCGCCTCCAGCGCCGGCTGCCGCTGCGCATCCGCCACGGAATCATTCATTGAAGGCGCCCCGATCGTACAAACCAGCCTCTCGCGACTGCGCAAACCGACGGCGCAGAGGCACCGAAAGTTGCTCGACCGCCTCCCGGTTGCCCAGCCTGTTCTCGATCTTGATGCCCAGCCACAAGGACTCGGCATTCGCCCACTCACTGTTGTTGAGCCTGCGGACATAGAACTGGGCCCGCTGCAGGTCACCTTGCCGCAGCAGCAAAAGCCCGAGGTTGTATTCGGTGATCGGATTACCGGCATCGAGCTGGAACGACTGCAACAGGCTCTCTTGGGCTTCGGCCGGCCGGTTGGCGCGCATCTGGCACAAGCCTCGGGTCATCAGTGTCTTGGCGCGATCGCCGTAGGCCGGGTCGGCCAACGCCTGGCCGAAGAACTGCATGGACTCCGGATGCCGATCCTGCTGGCACATCAGCCAGCCCAGGTTGTGCAAGGTGTTGGCATCGCCCGGCTTGAGCGTCAGCGCGCGGCGAAAACTCGACTCCGCAAGCGAAAAATCGTTCAGGCGCATGTACACCAGACCGCGCAGGTTGAAGGCATCCCCGTAATTGGGATCCGCCGTAAGCGACAACTTGAGCTCGTCCAGCGCTATCGTGGTCTGGCCCTGCTCGAAATAACCGATCGCCAACTCGAGGCGGATCCGGGCCCGCGTTCGTGCCTCGGGCTCGTCGGACGCGGTCACCAGATCGCGGCGCGGTGCGTTGTCACTATTGGCACCCGGCGCCGCGCAGGACGCCAGTTGCAGGCAGGCCAGCAGCAGCATCAGGCCAGCGACCCACCGCATGGGGGTTGCATCCCGTCGGTCCTTGTTTACCATGCCTCAGCCTTCCTGGTTGTGTGCGGTGGCGGCCACCGGCTTGAGCATGATGGTACGTTGCTGCGCGATACGGCCGGCCACGCGGGTACGGTCACGAACCTCACCGGCCAATTGCCCGCAGGCCGCATCGATGTCGTCGCCACGGGTCTTGCGAATCGTCGTTACCAGGCCCCCATCGATCAGTATGCGGGCAAAAGCCGCTATCCGCGCGACTGATGATCCCTCCAGGCCCGAGGCCGGGAAGGGATTGAACGGAATCAGGTTGAACTTGCACCAGTTCGACCGGGGCCCGGCGCTTCGCACCAGTGCAACCAGCTCATGTGCATGTTCGATCTGGTCGTTCACGCTGTCGATCATGCAATACTCGAAGGTGATGAAATCGCGCGGTGCGTGTTCCAGGTAGCCCACGCAGGTCTGCAGCAGCTCGCGTAGCGGGTACTTGCGGTTCAGCGGAACCAGGTTGTCGCGCAGCGCATCGTTCGGCGCGTGCAACGACACTGCAAGCGCCACCGGGCAATCCCGAGCGAGGCGCTCGATCATCGGAACCACACCGGACGTGGAGACTGTGACTCGGCGCCGCGACAGACCATAGGCGTGGTCGTCGAGCATGACCCGCAAGGCCGGCACCAGCGCCGCATAGTTCTGCAGCGGTTCGCCCATACCCATCATCACCACATTCGTGATCACGCGCTCATCGCGCTGCAGGTGGCGGCGCAGGAAATGCTCGGCAAACCACAACTGGGCGACGATCTCTCCAGTGCCCAGGTTGCGGCTGAAGCCCTGATGTCCCGTGGAGCAGAAACGGCAGCCGACGGCACATCCGGCCTGGGAGGAGACGCATAAGGTTCCTCGCTCGCCCTCGGGAATGAAAACGGCCTCAACCGCGTCCCCGCCACCGACGTCGAATAACCACTTGATCGTTCCGTCAGTCGAGCGCTGCTCGGCGCTGACTGCCAGCGGCTGCACCCAGGCCAGACCGCGCAGTTTCTCGCGCAATGGCCGCGCCAGGTCGGTCATAGCGTCGAAGTCGCTCGCGCCTTTCTGGTGGATCCAGCGGAATAATTGCGTGGCCCGGAAGCGCTTTTCGCCCAGGCGCTCGCAAAAGGCAGCCAAACCCTCGAGGTCGTAATCGAGCAGATTGACCAGCATGGACGGAACTATCGGCTGTGGACGTTCATCGCCGGGAAGAAAAACGCCACTTCGAGTGCCGCGGTTTCGGCAGCGTCGGAACCGTGCACGGCGTTGGCGTCGATGCTGTCGGCGAAATCGGCACGGATGGTGCCGGGGGCGGCCTTCTTCGGGTCGGTGGCGCCCATCAGATCACGGTTCTTGAGCACTGCATTCTCGCCTTCGAGCGCCTGAACCATCACCGGGCCTGAAATCATGAAGCTGACCAGATCGTTGAAGAACCCACGCTCCTTGTGTACGCCATAGAAAGCCTCGGCTTCGGCACGCGAGAGTCGCATCATGCGTGCGGCCACAACTTTCAGGCCGGCGGCTTCAAAGCGCGCATAAATCTGGCCGATCACGTTCTTGGCCACTGCGTCCGGCTTGATGATGGATAAGGTGCGTTCGATGGTCATGCTGTTTTCCTGATGGTTGCAATCCGGGTTGTGCCCCTTGGGGCAAAGCCCTTCATTCTAGCGCGGCCCATGCTCTGGCACCCGCTGGGCGGTTGGCCATGCCCTGCGTGCCGCAGGGGATCGGCGATCACTCAACGGCCACGCCCGCCACGGCGTCGATTGCCACCACCACCACCACCAACGCCGCCGCCGCCAACGCCGCCGCCGCCGCCAGAAGATCCACCGCCACCCGGGCTGCCGCGTCCGGGCCCACGCCGCTGACCCGGCCCCTGGCGCTGCCGGGTGAAGCTGTCGGCACCGATGTAGCCGAATGCGGTCTTCATCGGATCCGGCTGTGACTCGGCAGCTTGCCGGTCGGCCCGTTCACCATCGTCGTCGCGCTGCGGCCGGTTCCGGTTGCGATTGTCACCGCCGCCGACCCCGCTGCTGCCATTGGGTTGGCCCTGGCCCCGCATCGGATCCCGCGGCATGTCGCCACGCGGCTGCGTATTGCCGCGTCCACCGCGCCGGCGTTTGCCCACACCGCCAACCTCGGCGCGCGGGTTGTCGCGCCCGCCCGCAATCGGCCCGGCGCCGGGCGCGCGCGCCACGGCGCGGCGCAAAGCGTGGGTATCGCTGTCGTCGAGTTCCATCCAGGCGCCACGCTTGAGACCGCGCGGCAGCATCATTGCACCGTAGCGGATGCGGATCAGACGGCTGACCGCATGACCCACCGCTTCGAACATGCGCCGAACCTCACGATTGCGCCCCTCGCAGATCGTGACCCGGTACCAGCAGTTGGCGCCATCGCCACCGCCGTCCTCGATCGAGCCAAACTGGGCCTGACCATCGTCCAGACGCACGCCGTCAAGCAAACGCTGCTTCTCCTCATTGCTCAGTGCACCCAGTACCCGCACGGCGTATTCGCGCTCAAGCCCGAATCGCGGATGCATCAGGTTGTTGGCGAGGTCGCCGACGTTGGTGAACAGCAACAGCCCTTCGGTATTGAGGTCGAGCCGGCCCACCGATTGCCACTTGCCTTGTTGCAGTTTGGGCAGGCGCCGGAACACCGTGGGACGGTTCTGAGGGTCGTCGTGGGTCACGACTTCACCGGCGGGCTTGTGGTAGGCAATGACCCGCGGCGGCGGCGGGTCGACCCGGACCCGGATCGGCTTGCCATTGACCTTGACATGATCGCCGAACTGGATGCGCTGGCCGATATGGGCGGGTTCGTTGTTGACCGTGATACGGCCCTCCATGATCAACTGCTCCATTTCCAGCCGCGAACCCATGCCCGACTGCGCGAGCACCTTGTGCAACTTGGGCGTCTCGGCCATCGGTGCCAGCACCCGCTTGGGCGGCGCCACATCGGTGTCTTCCTCGTCCGCATCGAACTGCCCCGAAACGATGTCTTCGAACCGGATCGTGTCGTCGGCGGCGGTCTCGATCGGCGCCACCGCGGCTGGGCCAACCATGGCCTGCGCCCGGGCTGGCGGGACGACGAACTGCACCGCAGGTAACAAGGTCGATTCAACCGCCGGCGTTTCGGCCGCCAGCAACGGCGGCATGTCCTGCGTATGTCCCTCCTGCGCGCCCTGGGGCTGAGCGGCTTGTGGTCGCTCTGCCGGGTCTGCTGGATCGCCCGGGTCTGTCAAGGGCCGTCGTCGCGCTCGCCGGGGCTTGGCCGGCGGTACCGCAGCCGCATCGGGCACAGGTGCCGCGGGAAAATCGTCCTGGTCGGATTCATTCATTTTCGGGTTCCACCATTGAGGTTTCCGGTTCGGGCGGGGCTCCGTCCCAGGTTGTTGCAACCGCCATGCCGGGTTGCGCTTTTGCGGCCGGGTCCAGTGCGCGAGGCAAGGACTCGAACATATCGCCACCGCCAGATTCCTTGTCCAGCAGCGGGAGTTCGTCCAGCGAGGCCAATCCCATGTCGTCCAGGAACTGGCGCGTCGTTGCAAACAGGGCTGGCCGGCCTGGCGCCTCGCGATGGCCGATAACCTCGATCCAGTTCCGGTCCTCGAGCTGCTTGATGATCTGAGAGTTGATCGTCACACCACGGATGTCCTCCATGTCGCCTCGCGTGACCGGCTGGCGATAGGCGATGATTGCCAGGGTCTCCAGCGTTGCACGGGTGTATCTCGGCGGCTTCTCGGGATGAAGCCGGTCCAGGAACTCGCGCATCTCGGGCCGGCTCTGGAACCGCCAGCCCGATGCCACCTGGACCAACTCGACACCACGCTGAGCCCAGTCCAGTTTGAGATCACCCAGCATCTGCTTGAGGGTCTCGGTGCCGACAGCCTGGTCGAACAGGGCGCGTATGTCCCGGATCTGCAACGGTTGCTGCGTGCAGATCAGGGCTGTTTCCAGTACGCGCTTTGCCTGAGCGGTATTCATGGTCGAGGGATTCCGGGATCGGCACCTTCACGGTGCGCATCGGTGCCAATCAAAAGGGGACGCAGCAGGCAGAACGAACGTCTGAGGTGCGAGGGACAGCGAGCAACACCGGTGAGCCGTGTTGGAGGTTATCTGGCAGAATTGTAGCGCAGCCCCCAGGCTGCCAATGCAGCCACCATGTCCGGTGGCAGCTGCGCTTCGAAAACCAGGGATTGCCCGGTCATCGGGTGCGCCAGTGCCAGCCGGCAGGCATGCAGGGCCTGTCGTCCGATTGCGGAACCCGGTGGCGCCCCATAGGTGGTATCACCCAGCAGAGGATGCGCGATCGAGGCCATGTGCACCCGGATCTGGTGTGTGCGACCCGTATGCAGGCTGCAGCGCACCAGGCAACCGACGTCTGTGTTGTCCAGCAGCTCGATCGTGGTGCGAGCTTCCTTGGCGCCGGTACTGCCTAATGCGAGTGCGGCCATGCGCAGTCGGTTCGCCGGATCGCGACCGATCGCCGCCGCAACGTCGCGCGGGGATGGACCGGTCCAAGGCCGGTGTGCCAGCGCCAGGTATTGGCGTTGTACGTCGCGTTGCGAGATCATGCGCACCAACGCGTCCATGCAGGGCCGGTTGCGCGCCACCAGCATCAGACCGCTGGTGTCCTTGTCCAGCCGGTGCACGATGCCGGCCCGGGGAAGTTCCGCCATGCGCGGATCCCATGCCAGCAGGCCGTTGAGCAGCGTGCCGCTCCAGTTGCCGGGCGCCGGATGTACCACCAGTCCTGCCGGCTTGTCGATGACCAGCAGGTCGGCGTCTGCATAGACCACCTGCAGCGCCATCGCCTCGGGCGCGAAGGCCTGGCTTTGCGGCGTCGGACGCAGCGTGACCTGCATCGTGTCACCCGCTTGCAGCCTGGCCGAAGGCTTGAGCAACACCTGTCCGTTGCGCAGCACAGCGCCCTGCTCCACCAACTGGCTCAGATAACTGCGCGAGAAGCCGGCGATGCTGGCCGACAGCACCTTGTCAAGTCGCTCGCGGTGGTGCAACTCGGCAACCTGCCACTGGCGCATTTCGTGTTCCGCAGCGGTATCTGCGGGATCGTCCAGATCCGCCACCAGTGGTGTGGCCGATATAATCGCCCGGCTGTTTGTAACCAAGGTTGTTCCCATGCTGCGAGTCAAATTATCAACGGTCCGCATCGCGATGATCGCCGGTGTCGTGGTGTGGCTGGCCGGCTGCTCGACGACTTCCGAAGACAAGACAGCCAACTGGAGTCCGAATCGCTTGTATGCCGAGGCCAAGGACGAGATGAATTCGGGCGCCTATGACAAGGCGACCCTGCTGTTCGAGAAACTCGAAGGCCGTGCAGCCGGAACACCGCTGGCACAGCAGGCCCAGCTCGACAAGGCCTATGCCCACTACCGGGCGTCTGAACCGGCGCAGGCGTTGTCGACGATCGACCGCTTCGTGAAATTGCATCCGGCCAGTCCGGCCATCGACTACGCGCTATACCTCAAGGGAGTGGTGAATTTCAACGACGATCTGGGCATGTTCTCGGCACTGACGCGCCAGGACCTGTCCGAACGCGACCAGAACGCAGCCAAGGAATCGTTCGAGGCCTTCAAGGAGCTGTCGATCCAGTTCCCCGGCTCCAGGTACACGCCCGATGCGCGCTTGCGCATGACCTATATCGTCAATTCACTGGCCCAGTACGAAGTCCATGTGGCGCGGTATTACTACCAGCGCGGTGCCTATCTGGCGGCCGTGAACCGGGCCCAGTCCGCCATCGCTGACTACCGCGACGTACCGGCATTGGAGGAAGCCCTGTACATCATGGTGATGTCGTACGAAAGGCTGGGCATGGAGCAAATGCAGGAAGACTCCAAGCGCATATTGATGGCCAATTATCCGAACAGTCGGTATTTCAGCCGCGGCTTTCAGCGCGGGGATGCGCCGTGGTGGAAGTTCTGGTGAGTTCCTGCAACAACTCCACCAGTTCGGATTCTTCGCGGATCATGCGCATCGGCGGTAGCGCTGCCAGCAGGCGGCGTCCGTAACCCATACCGGTCAGCCGGGTATCGCACAGCACCAGCACTCCCCGATCAGTTTCACGCCGCACCAGTCGGCCTGCGCCCTGCTTGAGCGCCACTGCGGCCTCGGGGATGAAATAGTCGTTGAACGGGCTGCGCCCTGAAGCCTCCAGCCGCCCCGCGCGTGCCTCGACCAGCGGATCGCTGGGCGGCGGAAACGGCAACTTGTCGATGACCACCATTTGCAGCGCATCGCCCGGCACATCGATACCCTCCCAGAACGACGCAGATGCGACCAGGATGCAGCCGGGGCCTCCGTCATCGACCGCATTGCGCAGCCGGTCCATCAGTTCGCGTTTCGGCCCCTGTCCCTGTACCAGCACCTGGATGTCGGACACACCTTCGAAGCGGCGTAGCAGGTCCTCGCTGATCGTGCGCAAGGCCCGCAATGTGGTGGTCAACACCAGCGTGCGTCCCCCCAAGGTGGCGGCCAGCCGTGCCACCAGGGCCGCCACCTGGCCGCTGTGCGCGGGGTCCGCCGGTTTGACCATCTGGCGCGGCACGTACACCGCGGCCTGGCGCTGGTAATCGAACGGACTCTCGACGCGCAAGGTCTGGGCCTCGCGCAGACCGCAGGGTTCGGTGAACCAGCGCAGGCTGGGCTCGTTTCCCAGCGTGGCCGAGGTGAAGATCCAGGCACGCCGGTCGTGCTCGGCAGCGCCGGTCGCCAGCAGTTTGTCCTGTACCGCCTGCGCGATGTCCAGCGGCGACTCGACCAGGCGCATCTGGATACCGACGTCGAGCCAACGCACGCTGGCCGGATCGCGTGGCAGCAGGAACGCCTCGGCATGCCCGGCAATTCGCTCCAGCCGTTCAACCAGCCGGCCAAAGTCGGGGCCGGCTTGCAAAACCGGCTCGAGTGCCTTGCGCGCTGCTGCGCAAGCCCCCTGCAATGCAACGAGCGCCTCTTCCCAGGCCAGACCCGGAACCGGGTCCGGGGCCGTGTCCGACCAGCGCAGCCGGCTGTTGGCGGGCATGCGACCGACCAACATGCGCAGGTCGCGCGCAGCACGATCCAGGCTGGCAGCCTGCTGCTGCCACTCGCCCAGGCCCCGGGCCTGCGCCAGGCACACTGCCAGCAGGTCGCGTGCGAGGTCGATCACCTGGCCAGTCGACAACTGGCGCCCCAGGAACTGCAGGCCAGTCTCATTGAGCTGGTGGGCCTCGTCGAACACGACGGTCTGCACGGTGGGCAGCAATTCCGCCATGCCCGATTCGCGCACTGCCAGGTCGGCGAAAAAAAGATGGTGGTTGATGACAACCACATCGGCGGCCAATGCCTCGCGCCGTGCCAGGTTGACATGGCAGGCCCGGAACCGCGGGCATTGCGCGCCCAGGCAGTTGTCGCGCGACGAGGTCACGTGCGGGAGCACCGGCGAGCGTTCATCCAGCCCGGCGAGTTCAGCCAGATCGCCGCTGCGGGTGACCTGCGCCCATTGCTCGATCTTGCCCAATGTGCGGCTGAGCATGCGATCGGACAATGCCGGATCCTGTCGTGCCTGCTCCAGCCGGTGCAGGCACAGGTAGCTCGAGCGTCCCTTGAGCAAGGCGGTGCGCATGGGCAGGCCCAGCGCCCGGACCAACTGCGGCAGATCGCGGCCGAACAACTGGTCCTGCAAGGTCTTGGTTGCGGTGGACAGCAACACCCGGGTGCCACTGAGCAGGGCCGGCACCAGGTAGGAGAAGGTCTTGCCGACGCCGGTACCGGCCTCGACAACCAATACCCCGCCGGAATCGATGGTCTGCGCGATGGCACGGGCCATCGCGGTCTGACCCTCGCGCGGATGGAACTCGCGCACGGTTCGCGACAACACGCCATCGGGCGCAAATGCCTGCTCAACCTGTTCGAGCAATGCCATGGGTCAGGCCGGACCGTCGGGCAGCAACTGGTGGCGAATGCTCTGCATTTCGTCGCGCAGCGCCAGCCGGCGCTTCTTGAGCCGGCGCAACGCCAACTCGTCCATCGGCGCCAGATGCGAGGCGCTGTCGATCAGCGCGTCCAGATCGGCGTGCTCCATCATCAGCTCGATCAGGCGGCGGTCGGGTGAATGCAGATTGGCTTGCACGGCTTGGGTCTAGAATCAGTCGCAACATCTCGCCCCTGGCAGGGGCAGGTTGGCGTGCCGAACGGCTGCCGAGATTGTCCCGCTTTTTTGTCCATCGTTGCTGTCGAACGGCGCAAAATGATCCATGGTTACCGACTGACCGCCGCCACCGGCATCCACAAGGGTGACCGCGATTACCAACAGGACCGCGTCGACCTGCTCAGCCACGCGCGCGCCAACGGCTGTGTGATGGGCATCGTGGCCGATGGCATGGGCGGGCGCAGCGGCGGACGCAAGGCATCCGACCAGGTGATCATGACCGCGCGCCAGTTGTTCGAGCGATATGCGCCTGCCGTTGACGATGCAGCCGCGATGCTGATGCAGGTCGCGCGCGAGGCTCATGTGGTTATCAAGCTGACGGCGATCTCGGCCGAGGAGGAGCCGCACAGCACGGTGGCATCCTTTGTCATCAACGCCGGTGGTGACTGCCACTGGGCGCACTCGGGCGACTCCCGCATCTACCATTTTCATGGCGGAAAGCTGATCCGGCGCACGATGGACCATTCCTATGTGCAGATGCTGGTCAAGCGCGGCGAGATCACCGAGGAGCAAGCCAACGTCCATCCACAATCCAACATCCTGATGGGATGCCTGGGCACGGAAACCGAACCGCCGGTCGACATCCACTTCATCCCGCGACTGCGTACCGGAGACTGCCTGGTCGCCTGCAGCGACGGCATCTGGCACTATTTCCAGGACGACGAGATGGCCGACGTGCTGAACCGGCTGTCGGCGCGCGAGGCGGCCGAGTTCCTGGTCGACAAGGCGCGTGAGCGCGCCCAAGGTAGCGGCGACAACCTGTCGCTGGTGGTCGTCAAGCTCGAACCATTGGATAGCTGAGGTCCTGGCAGGCGCTCAGGGCTCGGCCGTGCCACCCAGCCGTTGGTCCGCCCGCAGCAACTGACGCGCGGCGCGCCGCTTTCGCTGCGTATCGTTGACCAGTATTTCCTGGCGCCGAAGGTCTGCCATGACTTCGCGCTCGGTACCGCGGCTCTCCAACAGGCAGTCGTTGACGGCGAAACGCTGGTAACAGGCTTTTTCCCGCGCCCGGAACTGCAGCTGGTAACTGGCGCGCGATAGTGCGATCCACTCCTGTTGCTGCGCCTCGCGCAACTCCATCACCCGCTCGGCATCGGTCTGGGCCGCCAGCGGCATGCCCAGCGCCAACAGGCACACGACCCCAGGGATGGTGGACAGCTTCATGTCAGCGAAGTATCGACCATACGGCGTTCCTGCGCCATGAAAGCCCGCGTCTGCATTTCGCGCAGCCGTGATACGGTGCGCACGAATTCGTGGGCCAGCGGGCCTTCCGTGTAGAGCAGTTCCGGCTCCACCGCGGCAGACAGGATCAGTTTCACCCGCCGGTCGTACAACACATCCACCAGCCAGGTGAAGCGGCGCGCCTCCGATGCCATGCGCTGGGGCATCCGCGGCACGTTGCTGAGCAGCACGGTGTGGAACTGGGTCGCGATTTCCAGATAATCGTTCTGCGAGCGCGGCCCGCCGCACAACACCTTGAAATCGAACCACACCACGCCGCCGGCCCGCCGGCGCGCGGCGATCTGCCGGGCCTCGATGTGCAGCACCGGGTCTTCGTCCTGGACCTCGGCCAGCCGTTCAAACGCCTGGGTCATGGCCGCGTCGGCCTCGGGCCCCTGGGGCATATGGTAAAAAACAACGTCCTCCAGCGCGCGCAACCGGTAGTCGGTGCCACTGCCGATCGGCACCACGGCCAGTTTCTCGTTGAGCAAGTTGATCGCCGGCAGAATCCGCGCGCGATGCAGACCGTTGGGATACAGATCGTCGGGCCGAAAATTCGACGTGGTCACAAACCCGACCCCCTGCGCAAACAGGGCGTCCAGCAGCCGATGCAGGATCATCGCATCGGTGATGTCCGCGACATGGAACTCGTCGAAGCAGATCAACCGGTATTTGCGCGCCATCTGCCGGGCCAGTTCATCCAGCGGATTCACCGTGCCCTGCAACAGCGCCAGTTGCCGATGCACTTCCCGCATGAATTCGTGAAAGTGCAGCCGAGTCTTGCGCTTGACGCCCACCGCGTTGTAGAAGCAGTCCATCAGGAAGCTCTTGCCGCGGCCGACACCGCCGTACATGTAGACGCCGCGCGGGATCTCCGGCCGGTGGATCAATTTTTTGATCCGGCTCGATCGTTTGGACAGGTAGGCCGCCCAGTCGCTGGCGCAGCGCTCGAGTTCCTCGATGACGGCCAACTGACCCGGGTCGCTCTGGTAACCCCGCATTGACAGTTCACGCTCATAGGCTGTCCGCACCCCCTTCACGGACGCAGCCTCGAGCCGTTGCAGCACACACACACCGAGGCGGTCAGAAATTCAAGGCGCGCTTGTCGACCGCCAGCGCCGCTTCCTTGGTGGCCTCGCCGAGCGAGGGGTGAGCATGGCAGATCCGGGCGATGTCCTCGCTGCTGGCACGGAACGCCATGGCCACGACACATTCTGCGATCAACTCGCTGGCCATCGGACCGACGATATGGACGCCGAGGATTTCATCCGTCGTGTCGTCGGCCAGCATCTTGACCATGCCGGTGGTGTCGCCAAGCGCGCGTGCGCGCCCGTTGGCCAGGAACGGGAACGTGCCGCTGCGGTAAGCGGTTCCCGCGTCCTTGAGTTGTTGTTCGGTCTTGCCGACCCAGGCAATCTCGGGGCTGGTGTAAATAACCCAGGGAATGATGTTGAAGTCGACATGTCCATGCTGGCCGGCGATGCGCTCGGCAACCGCGACACCCTCCTCCTCGGCCTTGTGCGCCAGCATCGGTCCACGCACCACGTCGCCGACGGCCCAGACGTTGGGCAGGTTGGTCTTGCAGTCGGCGTCGACCGTGATTGCACCGCGTTCATCCAGCGCCAGGCCCACTGCCTCGGCATTGAGGCCGGTCGTGTTGGGAACACGGCCGATCGACACGATAAGGCGGTCCACTGCCAGGCTGTGCTCGACGCCTTTGGCATCGGTGTACGCCACGGTAACACCCTTCTTGCTGACCTTGACCGCTCCGACCTTGACGCCCAACTCGAACTTCATGCCCTGCTTGACGAACGCCTTGTAAGCCTCCTTGGCAATCTGCTGGTCGACCGCGCCGAGGAAGGTCGGCAAGCCCTCCAGAATCGTCACCTCCGAACCCAGGCGGCGCCACACCGAACCCATCTCCAGCCCGATCACGCCCGATCCGATCAGGCCCAGCGTGCGCGGCACATCGCCGATGCGCAAGGCGCCGTCGTTCGACAGGATGCGGTCCTCGTCGAAATCGGCGCCCGGCAAGGCACGTGCGGTCGAGCCTGTGGCCACTACGACGTGTTGGGCCGAGAGTTGCTCCTTCTTTGCGCCTTCTACGGCAATCTGGTAGCCGCCATCCTGGGCGCCGACAAACGCACCACGGCCATGAAAGAAGCTGACCTTGTTCTTCTTGAACAGGTACAAGATGCCATCGTTGTTCTGCTTCACGACGGAATCCTTGCGCCCGATCATCTTGCCGACATCGAGCGACAGGCCCTTGACCCCGATGCCGTGGTCGGCGAAATGCAGCCTGGCATGCTCGTAGTTCTCGGACGACTGCAACAGCGCCTTGGACGGAATACAACCGACGTTGGTGCAGGTGCCGCCGGGAGCAGGCCCTCCAACGGCGTTTTTCCACTCGTCGATACAGGCGACCTTCATGCCCAGCTGGGCCGCACGAATCGCCGCGATATATCCGCCTGGACCGGCACCGATCACGACTAAGTCAAATTCTTGGGACATGAAAGGCCTCAGATATCGAACAACAGGCGCACGGGATCTTCCAGCGCTTCCTTCATTGTCACCAACGCAAGCACGGCTTCCCGTCCGTCGATGATGCGGTGGTCGTAACTCATGGCCAGGTAGTTGATCGGGCGCACCACGACCGCACCGTTCTCCACCACGGCGCGCTCCTTGGTCGCATGCACGCCCAGGATTGCGGACTGCGGCGGGTTGATGATGGGTGTCGACAACATCGAGCCGAACACGCCGCCGTTGGAGATCGAGAACGTGCCGCCTGTCATCTCCTCGATACCCAGTTTGCCGTCACGCGCCTTGGCGCCATACTCGGCGATCTTCTTTTCGATCTCGGCAAAACTCATCTGATCGGCATTGCGCAGGATCGGCACGACCAGGCCGCGCGGGGATCCGACGGCGATGCCAATATCAAAGAAACCGTGGTACACAATGTCGTTGCCGTCGACAGAGGCATTGAGCACCGGGAACTTCTTGAGCGCATGCACCGCAGCCTTGACGAAGAAACTCATGAAGCCGATCTTGACGCCATGCTCCTTCTCGAACTTCTCCTGGAACCGTTTGCGCATCTCCATCACCGGCGCCATGTTGACTTCGTTGAACGTGGTCAGAATGGCAGCCGACGACTGAGACTGCAGCAAGCGCTCCGCCACCCGGGCACGCAAGCGGCTCATCGGCACCCGCTGCTCCGGGCGCTCGCCCAGGTTGGGCTGGACCGCCGACACCTGGGGCAGCAAGGTCGCGGCGCGGGGCACGACCTGAGGCGCCGGCGCTGCCGCAGGTTTGGCCAGCGCTGCGACCACATCACCCTTGGTGATGCGACCGTCCTTGCCGGTGCCGGCGACGTTGGCTGCGTCCAGCTGGTTGTCGGCCATCATCTTCCCGGCAGCAGGCATCGCGATCTGGGCCTTGCCACCACTGGCCTGGGCTGGCGCAGCCAGTGCAGCCTTGGCCGGGGCTGTGACTGTGGCTGCGGGCTTGTCGGCCGCAGCCTTCTGGGCACTGGCAACGGCACCCCCACTGGTGTCGATGCGCGCGATCACCTGCTCGGCGGCAACCGTGGCGCCATCCACTTCCACCAAGTCGGACAGCACACCGGAAGACGGCGCGGGCACCTCCAGCACCACCTTGTCGGTTTCGATCTCGATCAGGATTTCATCGGCACTGACGGTGTCGCCGACCTTCTTTTTCCACTGCATCAGCGTCGCTTCCGCGACTGACTCCGACAACTGGGGTACCTTGACTTCTACGATGGCCATATATCTCTTTCAACTACGGACGGTGAATGTTCGGAACAGGAGTGCCGTCGTCACTTCGTGAGGACAAAACCCTTGAGCTTGGAGAATGCGCCGTCGACCAGTGCCTTTTGCTGCTTCTGGTGCAGTGCCGAATAACCCACCGCTGGCGACGCCGACGACGCCCGTCCCGAGTACCCGAGGCGCTGGCCCTCCTGCATGTTTTCATGGATGTAGTGCTGCACGAAGAACCAGGCACCCTGGTTCTGCGGTTCGTCCTGGCACCAGACGATCTCGGTCATGCTGGGATACTTGCGCAACTCGGTCGAGAACGCCTTGTGCGGAAACGGATACAACTGCTCGACGCGGATGATCGCTACATCCTCGGTGCCGCGATCCTCGCGTTTGCGCACCAGGTCGTAGTAAACCTTGCCGCTGCAGGCGATCACGCGTTTGACCTTGTCGGCCTGGAGTTCGCCCTTCTCCGGAATCACGGTCTGAAAGCCCCCTTCGGTGAATTCCGACAGCGGGGATGCCGCATCCTTGGCGCGCAGCAGCGACTTGGGCGTCATGATGATCAGCGGCTTGCGCAGGTTGCGCACCATCTGGCGGCGCAGCACATGGAAGATCTGGCTCGCCGTCGTGGGCTGGACCACCTGCATGTTGGTGTCGGCGCTGAGCTGCATGAAGCGCTCCAGGCGTGCCGAGCTGTGCTCGGGCCCCTGGCCCTCGTACCCGTGCGGCAACAGCAGCGTGATACCGTTGACGCGGCCCCACTTGACCTCGCCCGAAGCGATGAACTGGTCGATCACGACCTGCGCGCCGTTCGCGAAGTCGCCGAACTGTGCCTCCCACACCACCAGCGTGTTGGGGTCGTTGGATGCGTAACCGTACTCGAATGCCAGCACCGCTTCCTCGGACAGGATCGAGTCGATGACGACGAACGGCGCCTGACCCTCGGCCACGTTCTGCAGCGGCGTGTAGTTGCCCTCGTCGAACTTCTCGCGGTTCTGGTCGTGAATCACCGCGTGGCGGTGGGTAAAGGTGCCACGTCCGCTGTCCTCGCCACTCAGGCGCACCGGGTAGCCGCTGGCCACCAGCGAGGCGAACGCCATGTGCTCACCCATGCCCCAGTCCACCGGTAGTTCGCCGCGGCCCATCGCTGCGCGGTCGCCATAGACCTTCTTGACCAGCTGGTGCGCCGTGACCGACTGCGGAATGGTCGTGATCCGCTCGGCCAGCCGACTCCACTCGGCCAGCGGAATGGCCGTGTCGCCGGCATCGGTCCACTTCTTGTTCAGGTACGGCATCCAGTCGACGGCATACTTGCTCTTGAAATTGGTCAGCACCGGATCGAAGGTATTTTTGCCAGCCTCCAGCGCGGCACGGGTCGCCTTGACCATCTCGTCGCCAAGATTGGCATCGAAGCCCTGAGCCGCCAGCTTGTCCGCGTACAGCTTGCGGGTGCCAGGATGTTGCGCGATCTTGCGGTACATCAGCGGCTGGGTCAGTGCCGGCGTGTCCTGCTCGTTGTGGCCGAGCTTGCGAAAGCAGATGATGTCGACCACGACATCCTTGCGAAACTCCATGCGGAAGTCCAGCGCCATCTGGGTCGCGAGCACGACCGCCTCGGGATCGTCACCGTTGACGTGCAGCACCGGCGCGTCGATCATCTTGACCACATCGGAACAATACAGTGTGGAGCGGCTGTCGCGTGGATCGCTGGTCGTGAAACCGATCTGGTTGTTGATGACGATATGCACCGTGCCGCCGGTCGAATAACCGCGTGTCTGTGCCAATGCCAGGGTCTCCATCACCACGCCCTGGCCGGCAAACGCCGCGTCGCCGTGCACCAGCACGGGCAGCACCTGCTTGCCCAGCGGGTCGTTGCGGCGGTCCATGCGCGCGCGCACCGAACCTTCCACCACCGGGTTGACGATCTCCAGGTGCGAAGGGTTGAACGCCAGCGTCAGATGCACCGGCCCGCCGGGCGTGGACACGTCGGAGCTGAATCCCTGGTGGTACTTGACGTCACCGCTGGTAAGGTCTTCCGGCGCGGTGTGGTCAAACTCGGCGAACAGCATCGCCGGCAATTTACCGAGCGAATTCACCAGCACGTTCAGCCGGCCCCGGTGGGCCATTCCGATCACGATCTCCTGTATGCCCACCATGCCACCGCGCTGGATCAGCTCGTCCATGGCATTGATGAAGCTCTCACCCCCTTCGAGTGAAAACCGCTTCTGGCCGACGTACTTGGTGTGCAGAAATCGCTCCAGGCCTTCGGCTGCCGTGAGCCGGTCCAGGATGTGGCGCTTCTTGGCCGCGTCGAAATTGGATTTGGCGCGGGTGGACTCGAGTTTCTGCTGCCACCAGCGCTTCTGCGCCTGGTCGGTCAGGAACATGTATTCGGCGCCGATGCTGCCGCAATAGGTCTCGAACAAGGCGTTGCGCAAGTCGCGCAGGCTCATGGTTTCCTTGCCGAAGAAGGTGTTGCTGATGTTGAACACGATCTCCTGGTCGGCGTCGGAAAACTCGTAGAACGACAGTTCCAGTTCCGGTATGTTGTCGCGTTCACGCCGCTTGAGCGGATCGAGATCGGCCCAACGGGCACCGACATTGCGATAGGCAGCGATCAGTTGCTGGACTGCCACCCGCTTGCGTCCCATCTCCTGGTCGCGGCTGCCGAACACCACACGGGTGCCACCCATCTTGGCCCGTTCGGCGAATGCGTTGATCACCGGCTGGTGCGCGACATCCTTGGCATTGCTGCCATCGACCGCGGGCACATGCTGCAGGTTGTCGAAGTATTCGCGCCAAGACTCGGCAACACTGCCCGGGTTGGCAAGGTAGTTCTCGTACATCTCCTCGACGTACGGCGCATTGCCGCCGAACAGGTAGCTGTTGGACTGGTAGGCGTGGTAAATCGAAGGCGGGGTGGAGGCGCCGGATGGGTTTTGACTCATGATTCGCTTAACTCCGTTTCCCTTGGGGAAACATTTGTCGGTCTCATCGATTGACTAACCTTCCGCGGCACGGCTGAACCGGATGGCGGATGCGACTGTGGCTTGGGAAGGGCCTTTTGACCCCCTGATTGTGCCACCGTTGCTCAAGCGACTTCCGCCGCGGTCATCATGCCGCGACGCGAAGGCCGCGCATGCGACTGTGGCTGCCAGCCGATGGCGGGTCAACCAGGGGCCCATGCCGGGCGCATGACGCACGCATGAAAACAGGTTGACCGGCTGTCTCGAAACGACAACGAAGCAACCGCGCCCGGTTGCTGAAGCGGGCTGCGCGATGGTATAAGCGCCAGACACAACAATGGAACGAAGCAACGCCCATGAAAGGCATACTCACCATGAAACGACTGTGCGTCGCCGTCTTCGCTGCCCTTGTCGCCCACGGATCTGCCATTGCGCAGATGGATGACCTGGTGCGAAAGGCCCTGGCAATGACTGAATCCGGTCAGGCTCGGCAAGCCTACGACATGCTGGAACCGCACGAGGTCAAGCGTGCCGGCGACCCGGATTTCGACACCGTTTTCGGTATCGCGGCCAACCAAAGCGGCGAGTACGTCCGTGCCGTGATGGCGCTGGAGCGTGTCACGATCGTGCAGCCTGCCAACACCCGTGCCCGGGCGGAACTCGGTCGTGCCCTGTTTGCCATCGGTGACAGCAAGTCGGCGCGTATCTTGCTCGAACAGGCCAAGGCACAGGGTGCGCCAGCCGATGCCGCGCTGACAATCGACCAGTTCCTGCGCGCCATCGACGTGGCGGAGGCGCAGATGCGCTCGTCGGTGAGAGCCTACGTGGAGTTGGGCATCGGCCACGACAGCAACGCGTCCAGCGGCCCCAGCAACCCGAACATCGCGGTCCCCAACATCGGCGGCGTGGTGCTGGCGGCCAATTCGGTCAAGCGGGACGCTGCATTTGCCAACATCGCCGCCACGGTCTCGGGCCGCCATGTTATTGATTCGCGCTGGTCCATCGTCGGCAATGCCAGTGTCAACAAACGGGTCAACCGCAACGAGTCGGTGTTCAACAATGACCAGATCAATCTGCTCGGCGGTATCTCGTACCGCGTCGACCGCCAGGAGTTCACCGTTGCCGCGGTCTACGAAGACTACAACCTGAACGGATCGACCCGCCGTACCCAGCGCGGAATGGTCGGCGAATGGGCCTACCGCATCGACGATCTGCGTGAATTCGGCGCCTATCTGCAGTACTCGCGCTTGCATTACCCATCACAAACGCAGCGCGACTCCCATCGCACCGTGGTCGGAGGTTCCTATGCGCGGCGCCTGCAAGGCGACTGGTTGGCCTGGGGAGGCCTGTACACGGGTGCCGAAGACGAGTCGGCCAGTGGTGTGCCGCATCTCGGACATGCGCTGAGCGGCCTGCGGGCGGGTGTTCAGAAGAGTTTTCGCAACGACCTGTCGGGCTTTGCCGCGCTGAACTACGAGCATCGCAGTTACGGCGCCCAGGACCCGATCTTCCTGGTCAAACGGCGCGACAACCAGACCACGCTCGCGCTGGGCCTGAACTGGGTACCGGAAAAAAGTTGGCGCATCACGCCCCAGCTCAGCCATATCCGAAACAACTCCAGCATCGTGATCAACGACTACGACCGCACGCTGCTCTCGGTGACGGCGCGCAAGGAATTCTGATCGGTCGATGGCTCCTTACCAGAGGTCTTTCCATGAACAACCCCTTCAAACTCAAGAACGCCGCACTGCTGATGGCGCTGGCGGCCATCTATCCGCTGCACGCCCACGGTGCGACCGGCATCGCCCAATTTACCGTTGGCGATGTCGATGTGCGCCGCGGCGCGACGACCGTGCCGCTCAACCGCGGCGCGCAGATCAATTCGGGCGACAACATCAGCACCGGCCGGGCCGGCCAGACGCAGATCCGCTTTTCGGATGGCGGCCTGGTATCGCTCGCACCCAACAGCCAGTTCAACATCGACAAGTATGTCGACGACAACAAGCCAGAGGAAGACGGGTTCTTCGCCAGTTTGCTGCGGGGCGGCATGCGGGCCGTCACCGGTCTGGTGGGCAAGCGCAACCGTGAAAATTACAAGATCACCACCAGCACGGCAACCATCGGCATCCGTGGATCGGCATTCTCGGCCAACTACAACCCGGATGGCAGCCTCAATGTGGCTGGTGAGCAGGACGGCATCGTGGTTTGCACCAACGCCGGCTGCGTCGAATTGATCGTCGGCGAGGCGGTCCGCGTCACCGACAGCAACAGCCTGCCGGCCCGAACCGCCGAACGCTCCAACGTGCCGCCGCTGGTGGCGCGACAAGGCTTGTTCGAATCGGAGAGTCCACTGTTCGTGCGGCAGATCGCCCTGCCCGAGCAGTCCCTTCTCAGCGGCGTCTTGCCTGGCGTGTCCGCCCTGTTCGCGTTTGGCGACGGGTCCCTGGACGCCTACCCCCGTGGAGGTGAAGACCCCAGTGACGGCCAGGGCACCTTCGTCAACGGGCAGATGGTCAAGCACGTGGGCTCGCACGACGGGCGGCTCGAGTCGATGGGTTTCGGCCCGCAGACGGTCGAAAAGACCAGCACGGAAGCGGGAAGCTTCGGCACCGTCGGCAACCCCAATGATCCGGCCTTTGCCGGATGGGGCTATTGGAATGCCGGCCGCATCACCTACGACGACAACGGACAGATGGTGCTTGAAGCTGGCGTGGCGAGTGACGGCCTCGAGATGGGCGTGCACTACATCGTGGGTCGTCCAACGCCACTGGCACAGATGCCGATGACTGGCGCCGCCAGCTACATCCTGGTTGGCGGTACCACTCCCACAGCCCATGACGGCGAGACCTTGCGCGTCGGTGCGCTGACCGGCGCCGGGTTGAACGTCGACTTCAGCGCCAGCCGGGTCAACGCCTACGCCAATACCGTGTTCGTGATCAATGGCCAGAGCGTTGCGTTCCAGATCAGCGGTTACGGCTACATCGAGGGCACGACCTTCCATGCCGATGCCTTCGGCAATGGCTACGACTATGGTGACGGCGACTCCTACTACGGCTTTTTCATTGGTGACCAGGCTGCGCGCGCCGGCATGGTCTACCAGGGGCAGGACGACGCGCTGGGAACCGTCCAAGGTGCTGCGGTATTCTTGAAGGGCGGCGCTGGCCTGGCGTTCACTGCGCAGGCCGGCGTGTCGGCCATGTTCGCGTCGACCGACGACTACCTGTTCGACTACTACCCACGCGGTGGTCTCGACCCGAGCAACGGCACCGGTTTTTTCGTCGGCAACCAGCTCTATCTGCACGACGACGGCGAGGACAGCTACAACGGTTACGGCTACGGCGGCGGCGGCTCCTACCTGGCGACCAGCAAGGCGGTCAGCAGCTTCGGTTCGATCGGCAGCCCTGGTGATGCCAACTTCATCGGCTGGGGTTACTGGGCCAAGGGCACGATCGAGTCTTCCTACGGCGGATCCTCGCTCAATGGCGTGCACTACCTCGTCGGCCGGCCGACACCTTCCAACCAGATGCCCGTCGCTGGCACGGCCACTTACAGCATGGTGGGCGGCACGTCTCCCACCGCGACCTACAACGGCACCACGATCATGGGCCGCTTGCTGGGCGCGACGATGAACGTCGACTTTTCCGACAGCCGGGCCAGCACGACGATCAGCACCGACTTTCAGAAGAACGGCGTCACCGTCCCG
>JBBRVD010000029.1:0-26512 GCA_038247175.1 Burkholderiales bacterium
CTGCCAACGCCGCCACCGATCATGATCAACATCCCCACGCCGCGCCCCGATACCGTGCCCGCGAGCGCCGAGCAGCTTTTCAGCGCCCAGGAAATCGATGCGGGCGACGTGGGCCTGTTCGTGTTCTCGCGTGATGGCCATCTGTCCCTGACCAGCGGTGACCAGACGATCGACATCGCGCGCGGCGAGACAGGTTTCCTCAATGGCGACGGCACGCAATTGGTGCGGGCCCTGGTCACGCCGAACTTCCTGGAGTTCGACTTCATTCCACGGCCAGACCGACTCAATCCAAATGCCGCGCGGCTGCTCGACCTGGCCGGTGCGTTCCGCGTGCGGGCGCAGGTCTGCCGTTAGCACTCGACCTTATGCATATGACCAAATCGAACACCGCCGCTTGGATGCTGGCACTTTTCGCGGCTGCGCAGTCCAGCTTCGCACAGAACACCGCGCCACAACCCGCCGAGGCCAGTTTCACCGTCAGCGGTTATGCGGTCGAAGGCGACAATCCACTGGGTGAGGCCCGCGCGCAGGCCGCGCTGGCGCCGTTCGTCGGCAGGCATGAGGGCATCGAACGACTGCAGCAGGCGGCGACCGCCCTGGAGGCGGAGTTGCGCAGGAGCGGCTACGGTTTCTACCGCGTGGTGCTGCCACCTCAAGACATCGGTGGAGTCATCCGGCTGCAAATGTTCAAGTTCACCGTGGGTACGGTGGACATCAAGGGCAACCAGTTTTTTTCCAACGACAACATCCTGCGCAGCCTGCCGCAACTGGCCCGCGGATCTTCCCCCAATACCAGCGACCTCGCCCGCGACCTGGCACTGGCCAACGAGAACCCGAGCAAACGTGCCAACGTGACCTTCAAGCAGGGGCAGGTGGCCGATACCGTGGATGCGAATGTCGAGGTTCAGGATTCGCGCACCGTGAGCGGTTTCGTTTTGCTCAACAACACCGGTACGGCCGAGACCGGCAATGGCAGGCTCACGCTGGGCGCCGCGCATTCCAACCTGTTCGACAAGGATCAACAGGCCACCTTTACCTATACCACGTCGCCAACCGAGCCGGGCCGGGTGCACCAGTGGGGCGGCTATTACCGCGCGCCGTTGTACGACCTGGGCGCGATGGTGACGGGTTACTACACCACCTCCAGCGTATCCTCCGGCATTGTCGCCAACACGATCAATGTCACTGGCCGCGGCGATTTCGCCGGTATCGCGGTCAGTTATTACTTCGCGCCACGGGGCGATTACCGCTCCTACCTGACGCTGGGCCTGGACGACAAACATTTCCGCAACGACAAGATCACCACGCTCGCGGGTGCGGCACTGTTCCCGAACTACCGGACCCGTCCATTGACGCTGTCCTACACCGGGCGCTTCCAGAAGCAGTGGGGTCAGTGGGGCTACAACCTGGAATACGCGCACAACCTGTCCAGTGGCGGCAGCAACGACGACACCTCTTACGCGGCGAACCGCGCCAGTGCTTCGACCGGCTGGAACGCGCTGCGTTACGGGGTCGACGTCGCGCTTCCGATGCCCTCGCAGTGGTTGTTCATGGGCCGCATGCGCGGGCAGAACAGCGGCGACTCCCTGGTTCCAGGCGAGCAGTTCGGTATCGGAGGCGCGCAGTCGGTGCGCGGACTGCCCGAACGGGTTTTGTCCGGCGATTCCGGCTACTGGGGCAACCTGGAAGTCTGGACACCTGCGCTGGCGGAGAACCTGCGGCTGCTGGTGTTCTACGACTTCGGCGAGATCCGCCGCCACAACGATGCCAACCTGGCGTCGGCCTCGGTCACCGCGTTCGGCCTGGGCGTGCGCTGGAGCATGGGCCGGCAACTGTCGGCCAGCCTGGACCTCGGCCATGTGCTCAGCGGGCGCGGCAAATTGCCAGCCGGAACCTCGCGTGACCGTGCGCACCTGAACGTCAGTTACCAGTTCTGAGCCCGCGGCCGTGCGCCGCAGCGGTCATGCCAGGAACCAGCAGGTTCGCGGCAGCGCGGCAGCTTGCTATTTCTCGAGTGTCGGTACGTCCGGCGCGGGCAGAGCGATCTTGGCGCTGAGCACCACTTGCACACATTCCTTGAGATGCTGTTCGCCCAGGTAACGCACCACCGAATACCCCACCAGCGCCGCGATGGCCTGCCCGGCCAGCGGCACGTATTTGGCGGCCTGCTTGACGGTCAGGCGCACACCGACCGCCTTGGCGGCCCGCAGGATCAGTTCGCGGGAAATGGTCTTGCCGACCAACAGCGACCCCACGCCGTTGATGGCCTTTTGCAGGTGTTCGCGTTTGCGCGGCCCCAGATGCAGCATCTGCTCCGGTGTCAGCCCGAAGCGGGCGTTGATCTGCGGGATGAGCCGGGACAACATCGCGGCGTCGACGGCCCAGTCCAGGCCCGGCAGCGGCACGGTGCTGGCAGCAGCACAGACCAGGGAGCGGCGATGCAGCAGTTTGCGGCATTCGAGCACCGCCGTGGTCAGGGACGGATGGCCTTGGGCGAGTTGTAGTGCGGTGGGCATGAAGACGTCGCTATGGTGGTGTACGCTGGAGCTTCGGGGATACGGGTAGAGAATAACCGGGCATGGCACCATTCGAGGCCCGACACGGAAGTAACGCCGCAACATGAATGGTTGGTAGCCGGCACGGCTTGCAGCGCGGGACCCCGACCGTGCTGGCCGGTTTTGCGTCCTGCTGTCGCAGGCGTGCAGGCGTGCAGGCGTGCAGGCGTGCAGGCGTGCAGGCGGGCAGGCGTGCAGGTGTGCACCCGGTCCCGGCACCATCAAGGCACTGGCTTGTGTTGCCGCGATTCACGCCGCTTCGGTGTTGACGGTGGCTGACACGGTATCATTCCAACGGTCCCCGGCCGGTTCTCGAGCCCCGGCCCATGCCCGAGCCCAGGCTCGTTTCCGATCGGCCTTTTTCCACTCTCTTCCGTGGTTCAGCAACCGTAGTCGTCCGTGCGCCTCCATTCGATCAAGTTATCGGGTTTCAAGTCCTTCGCAGAGCCCACCCATTTCCAGTTGCCGGGGCAATTGGTCGGGGTCGTGGGCCCGAACGGCTGCGGCAAGTCCAACATCATGGACGCAGTGCGCTGGGTTCTGGGTGAAAGCCGCGCCAGCGAATTGCGCGGTGAATCGATGCAGGACGTGATCTTCAACGGCACGACCACGCGCAAGCCGGCCAGCCGCGCCAGCGTCGAACTGGTGTTCGAGAACGCCGATCACCGGGCGGGCGGGCAATGGGGGCAGTTCGCCGAGATCGCGGTCAAGCGGGTGCTGACACGCGACGGCACCAGCAGCTACTACATCAACAACCAGCCCGTGCGCCGGCGCGATGTGCAGGACGTGTTCCTGGGCACCGGCCTGGGGCCGCGCGCTTACGCCATCATCGGGCAGGGCACGATCAGCCGCATCATCGAGTCCAAGCCGGAGGAATTGCGGCTGTTCCTGGAAGAGGCCGCCGGTGTCTCCAAATACAAGGAGCGGCGGCGCGAGACCGAGCACCGCCTGCACGATACGCGCGAGAACCTGACCCGGGTCGAAGACATCTTGCGCGAACTGGGCAGCAACCTGGACAAGCTCGAGCGGCAGGCCGAGGTGGCTCAGAAATACAAGGGCTTGCAATCCGAGGTGACATTCAAGCAGCACCAGTTGTGGCTGCTCAAGCTGACCGAGGCCCAGGCCGACCAGGAACGTATCCAGCGCGATGTGCAGGGTGCCGTCAATGCGATGGAGAGCCAGGTGGCGGATTTGCGCCAGGTCGAAGCCAGCCTGGAGACGGTGCGCCAGGCCCATTACGCGGCCGGCGACCAGGTCAACCAGGCGCAGGGCCGGCTCTACGAGGCCAGTACCGAGGTCGGCCGGCTGGAAGCCGAGATCCGGTTTGTCGTCGAGGGCCGGCAACGCGCCGAACAGCGCCTGGCCGCGCTCAAGGAACAGGCGAGCCAATGGTCGCAACGCAGGATCGATGCCGAGGCGGAGTCCCGCGCACTGGATCAAAGCGCCGAGCAATCCCAGGAAGACAACCTGGTGCTGGCGGCCCGGGTCGAGGATCAGGCGCAGCAGCAACCCCAGTTGCAGGAGTCGCTGCGCGCGGCCCAGGCCGAGGCGGGTGTGCAGCGCGCACTGGTCGGACGGGTGCAGCAGCAGATCCAGGTGCTGGCGGCGGAGCAGCGCAGCGTGCAGGAGCAGACACGCCAGCAGGAGACACGGCGCGATCGGCTCGATGCCGACCGGCGCGGGTTGCAGGCGCCGGACGAGCGGCAACTGGCCGAGCTCGAATCGCAGTGGGAGCAGGCCAGGGATGCCATGGCGATTGCCGACGCCCGGCTGCAGGAGCTGCAGGAGGCGCTGCCGGCGCTGGAGCAGGCGCGGCGTGACATGCAGCAGACGGTCAACTCCGAGTCATCGCGCCAGGCCGCGTTATCGGCGCGCAGGGAAGCGCTCAAGGCACTGCAGGAAAAGGTCCGTACTGGAGGCAAGCTGCAGCCCTGGTTGCAAAAACACGGTCTGCAGTCGCTGTCCGGTTTATGGAGCCGCATCCATGTGCGGCAGGGCTGGGAAAACGCGCTCGAGTCGGCCCTGCGGGAACGCATGGGCGCACTGGAGGTGTCGCGGCTCGAGATGGTGCGTGCCTTCATCGCCGAGCCGCCACCCGCCAAGCTGGTGTTCTACAGCCTGCCCGATGCCGCCGCGCCGGCGTCCGCGGGCGCTCTGCCGCGCCTGGCCGACCTGATACAAGTCCACGATGGTGGACTGGCCGCCTTGCTGCGCGGCTGGTTGCAGGGTTGTTTTACCGCAGCGAGCCTGGACGATGCACTGGCTTTGCGCAGCCGCCTGCAGCCCGGCGAGACGGTTCATGTGCAGGACGGGCATGCGGTCAGCGCCCACAGTGTCACCTTCTACGCGCCCGACTCCGAGCAGGCCGGCATGCTGGCCCGGTCCCAGGAGATCGAGAACCTGGACAAGCAGCTGCGAGCGCAGGCTTTTATCTGCGAGCAGAGCCGGCACGACCTTGCGCGCGCCGAATCGGCGCTGGCCGACGCATCGAGCAGCCTGGCGCAGCTGCGCCGCGACGCCGCCGGGCACCAGAGCCAGGCCCATGCCTTGCAGGTCGAGACCGTGCGGGTGCGCCAGCAGGCCGAACAGGCTCGAGCCAGGGGCACGCAGCTGGCCGGGGAACTGGCCGAGATCGACGCCATGCTGGAGGAATTGCAGGAGCGCCGGGTCACGGCCGAGGCGCGGTTCGAGGAACTCGACATGCAGCTGGCCGACGCGCAGGAGCGCCAGACCCAGGTCGACGACCGTGTCATCCAGGCTGAACGCAGCGTGTCCGAGAGCCGCGAGCAGCAACGCGGCGTCGAGCGCCAGGCGCAAGAGGCCGAGTTCGCGCTGCGCAGCCTGCGCGCGCGCCAATCCGAGCTCGAGCGGGCGATCGCCACTGCGAACCAGCAGGCAGCCTCGATCGCGCAGGAGCAGTCCAGCGCGGCGCAGGACCTGACCCGGCTGAGCGATGCCGCGGCACAAGCCGGACTGCACGACGCATTGGCGGTCAAGCTCGAGCGCGAGCAGGAGCTGGGCGCCAAGCGCAGCGAATACGACGACATGACAGCCAAGCTGCGTGCCAGCGACGAACGCCGGCTCGAACTCGAGCGTGCGCTCGATCCGATGCGCCAGCGCATCACCGAGTTCCAGCTCAAGGAGCAAGCCGCGCGCCTGGGCTCCGAGCAGTACCGGCAGTTGCTCGACGAAGCCCACGCCGACGTCGAATCGCTGCGCGCGTCGATCGCGCAGGGCAACGTGCGGATCTCCGGCCTGCAGCAGACGATCGACCGGCTCCATGCCGAGGTCGCGGCACTGGGTGCCGTCAATCTGGCCGCACTCGATGAACTGGCGTCGGCGCGGGAACGCAAGCAATTCCTGGACGCCCAATCGGCCGACCTGCATGAGGCCATGACGACACTCGAAGATGCCATCCGCAAGATCGACGCCGAGACACGCGAATTGCTCTCCGGCACCTTCGACACCGTCAATGCGCACTTTGGCCGGATGTTCCCCGAGCTGTTCGGGGGCGGCAACGCCCGGCTGGTCATCACCGGCGAGGAGATCCTCGACTCCGGCGTGCAGGTCATCGCCCAGCCCCCGGGCAAGAAGAACCAGACCATCCACCTGTTGTCGGGAGGTGAGAAGGCGCTGACCGCGATCGCGCTGGTGTTTGCGATTTTCCAGCTCAACCCGGCACCGTTCTGCCTGCTCGACGAAGTCGACGCACCGCTGGACGATGCCAACACCGAACGGTACGCCAAGCTGGTGACCAGCATGAGCCGGGAGACACAGTTCCTGTTCATCAGCCACAACAAGATTGCGATGGAAATGGCAAGACAACTGATCGGCGTAACGATGCAGGAACAAGGCGTGTCGCGCATCGTCGCAGTCGACATGGATGCGGCGATCACGATGGCCGAAGCCGCCTGACATGATGGGGGACGGCATGAGCACCTTGCAGATCGGTTTGGCCATCGCCGGCGGGCTGCTTCTGGCAGCTGTCCTCGCCCATGGCGCCTGGTCGGCGCGCAAGGTCGCACCGCGACAGGCGCAGCCGGGTGACGACGACGACACACCCGGCGAACCGTCCGCCATCGAGCCCAGCCTGGACGACGCCGCGTTCGCGGCCCCGTCGGTGCTGCAGGCGCCAGCCGAGAGGCGACCCGGTCTCGATGCGTTGATCGATGTCATCGCACCGATCGTGCTGGAAGCCGAAGTGCATGGCGAAGCGGCGCTGGCCGCGCTTCCCACGACCCGACGGGTTGGCAGCAAGCCTTTTGCCGTCGAGGGCCTGAACGTCCAGGGCCGGCACTGGGAAACGCCCACCGGCGGGCAACGTTACGAAGCCTTCCAGGCCGGTGTGCAAATGGCCAACCGCTCCGGCGCGCTGAACGAGATCGAATTCTCCGAATTCGTGGGCAAGGCGCAGGCGTTCGCCGACGCGGTCGGCGGGACACCAGATTTCCCCGAGATGGCAGAGGCGGTGGCACGGGCGCGTGAATTGGACCAGTTCGCCAGCGGCCACGATGCGCAACTGGGCTTCACGTTGCGTGCGCGCAGCGCAGCCTGGAGCCCCGGTTATGTGCAACAACATGCGGCGCGACTGGGTTTCGTGCCTGGAGCCCTTCCCGGGCGCATGCTGCTGCCGGCCAGCGGCGCCAGCTTGCCACCGGTGCTGAGCCTGGGTTTCGACACCCAGGCTGCGCTGGCCGAGGATCCGGCGCAGGCAGCCGTTCGAGAGGTATCGCTGGCGCTGGATGTGTCCCAGGTCGACCGCGCCGAGCAACCCTTCGTACGGATGCGCGATGTCGCGCAAGCCATGGCCCAGGCTATGGACGGCTTGATCACCGACGACAACGGGCAGGTGCTGGCGCGCGACACCATGGACCAGATCGGTGGCGAACTCGATGGGCTCTACGACACGCTGCAGGCGCGGGATCTGGCAGCCGGTTCGGCACTGGCCCGGCGTCTGTTCTCCTGAGACCAGCGCCCGTTGCGCAATCGTGCTAGCCATGCAGCAACAATCCGACGACTTCCCGACCCGCCCGGGCGCCGACGACCTGGATGCAGACCGTGCGCGCGCGATCGGCGAGCGGCTGCACCGCCATGCGCACCAGTATTACGTACTGGATGATCCGCTGATTCCGGATGCGCAGTACGACCAGCTGTTCCAGGAGCTGCAGGCCATCGAGCAGCGCAGGCCCGACCTGCTGCGGACCGATTCGCCGACTCAGCGCGTGGGTGGTAAACCGCTGGCCCAGTTCGCACCAGTGCGCCACGCGCTGCCGATGCTCAGCATCCGCACCGAAACCGATACCCTGGCCAGCGGCGCCACGGCGTTCGATGCACGACTGCGCCGCGAACTCGGGCTGGGACCGGATGCGCCGCCGATCGACTACGTGGCCGAGCCCAAGTTCGATGGGCTGGCGATGAGCCTGCGCTATGTCGACCGGGTTCTGGTGCAGGCTGCAACCCGGGGCGACGGTGAAACTGGCGAGGACGTGACACAGAACATCCGCACCATCGGACAAGTTCCGCTGCGACTGCCACCGGATGCGCCGGCGCTGCTCGAGGTGCGTGGCGAGGTCTATTTGCGGCGCGACGATTTTGAGCGGCTCAATGCAGCGCAGCGCGACAAGATCGCCGCTGGAGCCAAGGGTGAAAAGACTTTCGTGAACCCGCGCAATGCGGCGGCCGGGGCGGTGCGCCAGCTGGATCCGGCCATTGCCGCCCGGCGACCGCTGAGTTTCTTCGCCTATGGGCTGGGCCAGTTGACGCCGCCCGAGCAGGGTGGGCCGTCGTTCGCCGAGCATTTTGCGCTCCTGCAGCGGCTGCGCGCCTGGGGATTTCCGGTCAGCGACCTGGTCGAGATGGCCAGCGGGCCGCAGGCTCTGGTGGCTTACCACACCAAGGTCGGCGCTCTGCGCGACGCGTTGGCCTTCGACATCGATGGCGTGGTCTACAAGGTCAACCCGATCGCATTGCAACTGCGCCTGGGTTTCGTCAGCCGCGAGCCACGCTGGGCAGTGGCGCACAAATACCCCGCCCAGGAACAGGCCACGACCGTGCTGGGCATCGAGGTGCAGGTCGGGCGCACCGGCAAACTGACCCCGGTGGCCAAGCTGGCACCGGTATTTGTCGGCGGCGTGACCGTCACCAATGCCACCTTGCACAACGAGGACGAGGCGCGCCGCAAGGACGTGCGGGTCGGCGACACGGTCATCGTGCGGCGTGCCGGCGACGTGATTCCGGAGGTGGTATCGGTCATGCCCGATCGGCGTGTCGCCGACGCGCCGCGTTTCACCATGCCGAGCCATTGCCCGGTGTGTGGGTCGCAGGCGGTACGCGAGGAGGGCGAGGCCGACTTCCGTTGCAGTGGCGGCCTTTTTTGCGCTGCCCAGCGCAAGCAGGCGATCCTGCATTTCGCGCAGCGCCGGGCGGTCGAAATCGACGGTCTGGGCGACAAGCTGGTGGACCAGCTGGTGGACAATCAGCTGATCCGTAACCTGCCTGACCTGTACCGGCTCGGTCTGGCTGCGCTGACCGGGCTCGACCGCATGGCCGACAAGTCCGCTCGAAACCTGCTCGATGCTCTGGAGCAGTCCAAGCAGACCACGTTGCCGCGCTTCCTGTTCGGCTTGGGCATACGCCATGTCGGCGAGGCCACTGCAAAGGAGCTGGCGCGTCATTTCGGCACTCTCGATGCGGTCATGGATGGGACCGAGGAGCAGTTCCTGGAGGTCAGCGATGTCGGGCCCATCGTTGCCTGCAGCCTGCGGCAGTTCTTTGCTCAGCCGCACAACCGGGAGGTGGTCGAACAGCTACGCGCCTGCGGCGTGACCTGGCAGGAGGGTGCACCGGCACCGCGACAGGCATTGCGATTCACCGGGATGACCTTCGTCATCACCGGTACCTTGCCTTCCATGAGCCGCGAGCAGGCCAAGGAACAGGTAGAAGCGGCGGGCGGCACGGTCGCCGGCTCGGTCAGCAAAAAGACCGACTATGTGCTGGCCGGTGCCGAAGCCGGAAGCAAGCTCGAGAAGGCGCTGACGCTGGGCGTGTCGGTGATTGACGAGAACCAACTCAGGGAGATGCTCGATGGCGGTACGTGAAATTCTCAAAATGGGCGATCCGCGGCTGCTGCGTGTGGCTCAGCCGGTGACCGAATTCGACACCGACGCGCTGCACTTGCTGATCAGCGACATGCTCGACACCATGCACGCAGCCAACGGTGCGGGACTGGCCGCGCCACAGATCGGTGTTGACCTGCAACTGGTCATTTTCGGCACCGATGCGGTCAACCCGCGTTACCCGGACGCTGCGCCGATACCGCGCACGGTGCTGGTCAATCCGGTCATCACGCCGCTGCCCGCACGGGACGGCGGCTTGGAACTGGTCGAGGATTGGGAAGGCTGCCTGTCGGTCCCGGGCCTGCGCGCGGTCGTGCCGCGGCACGAGCAGGTTCGATACGCGGGCTTCGACCCGTATGGCGATGCGGTCGAACGCGAGGTCGGCGGTTTCCATGCCCGTGTGGTGCAGCACGAGTGCGATCACCTGGTCGGTGTGCTGTATCCGATGCGGGTGCGCGACTTCCGCCGCTTCGGCTTCACGTCGGTGCTGTTTCCCGGCCTGGACGCGGAACAGGACGACTGAGCTGCAAACGGCACGTCCGCGCGGCTCTGGCCGCCGGTTCAAGCCAAGGTCTGCAACAACTCCGTCTCGACGGCAATCTGGTCCCGGTTGTATTGCAGCTGAGCGCCGTCGATCAGGAACGTGTCGTCGACCCGTTCGCCGAGCGTCACGATCTTGGCCAGCTGCAGGTTGATCTGATGCCGCGCCAGTACGCAGGCTACGGCGTACAGCAGCCCGACACGGTCGCTGGCGGTGATGTTGAGCAACCAGCGCTGACCTTTTTCATCCGGACGCAAGCTCACGCGCGGCGTGATCGGGAAACTCTTGACCCGGCGCGATACACGACCCTTGCCGGGTTCCCGCAACGGCGCCGTATCGGCGATGGCCTCGGCCAGCCCGGATTCGACCATGCTGGTCAGCTCCCGGTAATGCTCGGGCATGGCTGCGGTGACGACCTGGAAGGTGTCAAGCGCATATCCGTTGCGTGCGGTGTGGATCCGTGCGTCCAGGATGCTGAAGCCGCCGCGGTCGAAATAACCGCAGATGCGTGCAAACAGGTCGCTCTGGTCGCGGGTGTAGACCAGGATCTGCAGTCCTTCGCCGACTGGCGATCGGCGCGCCCGCACGATCGGCTTGTCGGACCCCACACGGCGCGACAGTTGGCGGGTATGCCAGGCGATCTCGGCGGCGTCGTGGCGCATGAAATAGCCCACATCCAGCGTATCCCACAATTTCCTGTGCGCCTCGAAGGGCAACGCGTACAGCGCGATACCCACCAAGGCCTCGCGTTTGCGCGCCTCCACCTCGGCCTGTGGATCGGGTGACTCGCCGCCCAGGGCGCGGGAGGTCGCCCGGTACAGGTCTTCGAGCAGCTTGCCCTTCCAGGCATTCCAGACCTTGGGCGAGGTGCCGCGGATATCGGCCACTGTCAGCAAGTACAACCCTGTCAGGCGCCGCTCATTGCCGACCTTGGCGGCGAATCGCATGATCACGTCTGTATCGCTGAGATCGGCCTTCTGCGCCGTATAACTCATCGTCAGGTGTTCGAGCACCAGGAACTCGATCATGCGCGCATCCTCGCGCGCGATGCCGTGCTGGCGGCAGAACTGGCGTACGCTGGCGCAGCCGAGTTTGGAGTGGTCGCCGCCCCTGCCCTTGGCGATGTCGTGGAACAGGGCTGCCAGATACAACACCCAGGGCTTGTCCCAGCCGGCCGCCAGTTGCGAGCACATCGGATATTCATGCGCATGCTCGACGATGAAGAAACGCCGCATGTTGCGCAGCACCATCAGGATGTGCTGGTCGACCGTGTAGACGTGGAACAGGTCGTGCTGCATCTGGCCGACGATGCGCCGGAACACCCACAGGTATCGCCCCAGCACCGAGGTCTGGTTCATCAGCCGCATCGCATGGGTCAGGCCGTCGTGCTGCTGGATGATCTGAAGAAAAGTCCGGCGGTTGACCGGATCGTTGCGGAATTTCCCGTCCATTACCGAACGCGCGTTGTACAAAGCGCGCAAGGTACGGCTCGACAGGCCCTTGGTGCCGCTGGTGGTCTGGTACAGCAGAAAGGTCTGCAGGATCGCGTGCGGCTCGCGCACCTACAGGTCGTCGCTGACCACGTCGATCATGCCGGCCTTCTCGTTGAACCAGGCGTTGATCGGGCGGGGTTCGGCCGCCGATGGATACAGCCGCTCCTCCATGTTGAGCAGCACGATCTGGTTGAGCTGCGTGATCGCCTTGGCGGCCCAGTAGTAACGCCGCATCAGTGCCTCGCTGGCACGCACCACGGTGATCTTGCGCGTCGACTTGACCGAGGTTTCGGTCAGACCGAGCGAGATCGGCGCGGTATTGTTGGGCGGCGTCGTATAACCGAAGGACTCGGCAACCGCCGTCTGCATGTCGAACACCAGCCGGTCCTCGCGTCGATCGGCGATCAGGTGCAGCCGCATGCGGATCAGCTGCATCAGCGCTTCGTTGCGCTTGATCTGGCGCACCTCGAGTGCGGTCGCCAGGCCCGAGCGCGCCAGTTCGTCCCAGTTCTTGCCCATGCCGGCGGCCTTGGACACCCACAGCAGCATCTGCAGGTCGCGCAGCCCGCCCGGTGACTCCTTGCAATTGGGTTCGAGCGCGTAGGGCGTGTCTTCGTACTTGTTGTGGCGCTGTTGCATTTCCAGCGTCTTGGCAATAAAAAAGGCCTTTGGATCCATCGCCTTTCCCAGGCGCTCGCGCATCGAGCCGTACAACTTGCGGTTGCCGACCACCAAGCGCGATTCCAGGACCGAGGTCTGGACCGTGACGTCCTTCTCGGCCTCGGCCAGACATTGCGACACGGTGCGCACGCTCGAGCCGATTTCCAGTCCGGTATCCCAGCAGCTGCCGATGAAGGTCTCGATCCGCGACTGCAGGCTGTTGCCGTTCTCGGGCCGCTCGTCGTTGGGCAGCAGCAGCAAAACGTCGACATCGGAGTGCGGGAACAACTTGGCGCGGCCGTAACCGCCAACCGCGACCAGCGCGCATGACCCGAGCAGGCCGGCCTGCTCCCACAAGGTGCACAGCGTGGCGTCGGCCAGGTCCGATAGCTGGGTCAGCGTCTTGCCGACTGCCCGTGTCGACGCCGCGCTGGCAAGGATGGTGGCCAGCAAGGCGCGCTTCTTGGTACGGAAGTCATCCCGCAGTTCCTGCACGGCTCGCATGGGTGACGCCTCCGCTGGCGCGGCGGCTTCAGGTGGCGCCGACAAAATCGGGGGGCGGGGGACTGCCCGCCGACAAGGTCATGATCTCGTAGCCGTCCTGCGTGACCAGCACGGTGTGCTCCCACTGAGCCGACAACGAATGGTCGCGGGTGACGATGGTCCAGCCGTCTTTCTCGGGGCCGTCCTTGATGTCCTTGCGTCCCGCATTGATCATCGGCTCGATGGTGAAGGTCATGCCGGGCTTGAGTTCATCCAGCGTGCCGGGTTTGCCGTAATGCAGCACCTGCGGCTCCTCGTGGAACACCTTGCCGATGCCGTGACCGCAGAATTCGCGCACCACGCTGAACCCCTGGGATTCCGCGAACTTCTGGATCGCCCAGCCGATGTCGCCCAACCGGGCGCCCGGACGCACCATGACGATGCCGCGCCACATCGCCTCGTAGGTCAGGTTGCACAGCCGCCGCGCCGCGATGGAGGTATCGCCAACGACAAACATCCGGCTGGTGTCGCCGTGCCAGCCGTCCTTGATGACCGTGATGTCGATGTTGACGATATCGCCCTTCTTGAGCAGCTTGTCGTTCGGGATGCCGTGGCAGACCTGGTGGTTGACCGAGGTGCAGATCGACTTGGGGTAGGGAGTGTTGCCGCCGCCGCGGTAGTTCAGCGGCGCCGGTATGCCCTGCTGGACCTCGGTGATATAGCGGTGCGCGAGCTCGTCGAGATGGTTGGTCGAGACTCCGGGCACCACATGGGGCGTCAGGTAGTCGAGTACCTCCGCGGCAAGACGGCCTGCGGTGCGCATGCCGGCAACGCCTTCGGCGTCCTTGTACGTAATGGTCATCGCTCAATTATCCCATCGCAGGCCCGCTAAAATCGCCCCACCGGCCTGGCCATCCCGGCATCGCGGATTTGGCTTGACAACGGCTGCGACATTTTCTGACCCGATCCGTGACCCTGAACATCACCCCATTCGAAGGCGGCAACGCGCTAGGGCCGTTCCGTTCTCGGCAATTGCTGGCCCGGCTGCAGGGGGTCTGCGACCGGATCGATCGGCTCGACGCGCGGCATGTGCACCTGGTCTGGACAGACCGGCCCCTGGAGGGCCCGCTGGTCGATCAACTGGCGGCCTTGCTGCGCTACGGCGAGCCGTACACCGGCGCCACCGACGGAGCGCTGGTCGTGGTCACGCCGCGCCTGGGCACTGTGTCGCCCTGGGCATCCAAGGCAACCGACATTGCCCATAACTGCGCTCTTGCCGTACGCCGGATCGAGCGCATCGTCGAATACCGGATCGGCCTGCGCAGCGGGCTGTTGAAACGCGCCAGCCTGTCCGAGGCCCAGTTGCACCTGGCGGCGGGCATCCTGCACGACCGGATGACCGAAAGTGCATTGTTCGATCGGGCAAACGCCGCACGGCTGTTCGCCGAACTGCCGACGCCAGCGCTGGAGCAGATCGATCTGCAGGCCGGCGGGCGGGCCGCGCTGGCGCAGGCCAACCAGGACTTCGGCCTGGCACTGGCCGACGACGAGATCGACTATCTGGTGCAGGCGTTCAGCCAGCTGGGGCGCAATCCGACCGACGTTGAACTGATGATGTTCGCACAGGCCAACAGCGAACATTGCCGGCACAAGATCTTCAATGCCCGGTTCACGGTCGATGGCGTGGCGCAGCCCGACACGTTGTTCGGCATGATCCGCCATACCCACAAGACCCATCCGCAGCACATGGTGGTGGCCTACTCGGACAACGCCTCGGTCATGGAGGGCGCGACGGTTCAGCGTTTCGTTGCCGGTGGCGGTGACGCTGGTGCCGGCGTGGCGCCACAAACCTATCGCGCGTTCGACGCGCTGCAGCATGTGTTGATGAAGGTCGAGACGCACAATCATCCGACCGCCATCTCGCCATTTCCGGGCGCTGCCACCGGCGCTGGCGGAGAGATTCGCGACGAGGGCGCGACCGGCCGCGGCTCGCGTCCCAAGGCCGGCTTGACCGGATTCAGCGTGTCGAAGCTGGCCTTCGAAGAAACCGGCACTGGTTATGGCAAACCGGCCCATATCGCCAGTGCGCTGCAGATCATGATCGAGGGCCCGCTGGGTGGGGCCGCTTTCAACAACGAATTCGGCCGTCCCAACCTGCTCGGTTATTTCCGCGAATACGAACAGACGGCGGCTGGCGGCACAGACTCGGTACGCCGGGGTTACCACAAGCCAATCATGCTGGCCGGCGGCCTGGGCAGCATCGATGCGCGCCTCACGCACAAGAAGCTGTTCCCGGCCGGCAGCCTGCTGATCCAGCTTGGCGGACCGGGCATGCGGATCGGCCTGGGCGGCAGCGCCGCCAGTTCGATGGCCAGCGGCACCAATGTGGCCGCGCTGGATTTCGATTCCGTGCAGCGCGGCAACCCCGAGATGCAACGCCGCGCGCAGGAAGTCATCAACCACTGCCAGGCGCTGGGCGATGCCAACCCGGTGCTGGCGATTCACGACGTCGGTGCCGGTGGCCTGAGCAACGCGTTCCCGGAGCTGACCAACGACGCCGGCCGCGGCGCGCGATTCGACCTGCGTGCCGTGCCGCTGGACGAGAGCGGCATGAGCCCGCGCGAGATCTGGTGCAACGAGAGCCAGGAACGTTACGTGCTGGCGATCGCGCCCCCGTCGCTGGAGCAGTTCGCGGCCTTTTGCGCACGCGAGCGCTGTCCGTTCGCGGTCGTCGGCGTGGCCACCGAGGCGCGCGAGCTGGTGGTGCAGGACGAGGGTCAGGCCACGCCGGTGGCGATGCCAATGGACCTGCTGCTGGGCAAGCCGCCGCAGATGCTGCGTGATGTGCGCAGCGTGGCGCGTCGGTTCCCGCCGCTGGATCTATCCGGCACCGACCTGCAACGCGCGGCAATCGCGGTGTTGTCGCATCCCACCGTGGCGTCCAAGCGGTTCCTGATCACCATCGGCGACCGCACCGTCGGCGGGCTGACGCACCGCGACCAGATGGTGGGTCCCTGGCAGGTTCCGGTGGCCGATTGCGCCGTGACACTGGCCGATTTCCGCGGTTTTCACGGTGAAGCCATGGCGATCGGTGAACGCACGCCGCTGGCTGTGATCGACGCGCCCGCGTCGGGCCGGATGGCGGTGGCTGAAGCCATTACCAACCTGCTGGCGGCGCCGATCGAATTGTCCCGCGTCAAGTTGTCGGCCAACTGGATGGCGGCTTGTGGTGAGCCCGGCGAAGATGCCGACCTGGTCGCGACGGTGCGTGCCGTGGCTCTGGAATTGTGCCCCGCGCTGGGCATTTCAATCCCGGTGGGGAAGGACTCGTTGTCGATGCGCACGCAATGGGTCGACGAGGGTGACAAAGGCGCGCGAAAGGTCACCTCGCCGGTGTCGCTGATCGTCAGCGCTTTCACCACGGTGGGCGACGTGCGCGGCACGCTGACGCCGCAACTCGACAACCAGGTGGCCGACAGCACGCTGGTGCTGGTCGACCTGGGCCAGGGCCGCAACCGCATGGGCGCCAGTATCCTGGCGCAGACGCTCGATCAGGTGGGCGACAAGGTGCCGGACCTGGACGAGCCGCAGGATCTGGTGGCACTGGTGCGGGCCGTCAACACGCTGCGCAGCCAGGGCCTGCTGCTGGCCTACCATGACCGCAGCGACGGCGGCCTGTTCGCCACGGTCTGCGAGATGGCATTCGCCGGCAAGCTCGGCGTCGCGCTCAATGTCGACATGCTGGTCACCGAGGGGGACGGCATCAGCGACAGCCGGGCCGAGTACGGCGACAGCAAGAACTGGGTTTCGCAGGTGCAGGCGCGACGCGACGAACTCACGCTCAAGGCCTTGTTCAACGAGGAACTCGGTGCGGTGCTGCAGGTCCGCACTGCGGATCGCAGCGCGGTCATGCAGGTGCTGCGCGAACACGGCCTGAGCCGGCACAGCCACTGCATCGGCAAGACCCGACCGGCCGGCACGGCGATCGACTCCGGGGTCGGCGAACTGCAGGTCTGGCGCGACGCCAGGATGGTTTTCGGCGCGCCGCTGCGCGACCTGCACCAGGTCTGGGATTCTGTGAGCTGGAAGATTTGCCGGCAACGCGACAATCCGGCCGTTGCGGATGCGGAACACACCCATGCCGGCGATCCGCTCGACCCGGGTCTGCACGTCGCCCTCACGTTCACGCCGTCGGCACCGGCCGTTCTGCAGGCGCGCCCTCGGGTGGCGGTGCTGCGCGAGCAGGGCGTCAACTCGCATGTGGAGATGGCGTACGCGTTCACCGAAGCTGGCTTCGATGCGGTCGATGTGCACATGAGCGACCTGATGGCCGGGCGCACGGCGCTGACGGATTACCAGGGCATCGTTGCCTGCGGCGGCTTCAGTTATGGCGACACGCTGGGTGCCGGTATCGGCTGGGCCCGCTCCATCACCTTTCACGATGACCTGGCGGACCAGTTCCGTGCCTTCTTCGGTCGCGCCGACTCCTTCGGCCTGGGTGTGTGCAATGGCTGCCAGATGTTTGCCGAACTGGCCGACATCATTCCCGGGGCCGAACACTGGCCGCGTTTCACCACCAACCAGAGCGCGCGTTACGAGGCCCGGTTGTCGATGGTCGAGGTGCTGGACTCGCCCTCGCTGTTCCTGACCGGCATGGCCGGCAGCCGGTTGCCGATCGCGGTCGCGCATGGCGAGGGTTTTGCCAATTTCTCGCGCCGCGGAGATGCCGCCCATGTGCTGGGCGCCATGCGTTTTACCGACAACCGGGGTCAGCCGACGGAAATCTACCCGTTCAACCCGAATGGCAGTCTGGGCGGGCTGACTGGCGTCACCACGCCGGATGGCCGGTTCACCGCCATGATGCCGCACCCGGAGCGGGTATTTCGCAACATCCAGATGAGCTGGACTGACCAGCAACGTGACCAGCCGAGCCCCTGGATCCAGCTGTGGCACAACGCGCGGCGCTGGGTGGGTTGAACGCGGGGGTTCCGCGCGCCAGGTCCGATCGGAGTGTGGCCACGCGTCGATGCCACGGGCCGGTACTTGTATGTTAGTATAATAGTCGAGGAGGTTCCAGCCAATCTTGCACAGGAGACATGACCCGACGCGCGTGCGCTTGCCGGACGCTGTCAGTCCCAAGCCATGAGTGCCGAATCCCATATTTCGTATCCCTTATCCTGGACCTGGACCTGGACGTGGTCGAGGGCAGGGCCGATGCCGTTGTGTCGATCGATACGCGTCTCCGGCCCGCTGGCACCGGTGGTACTTGCGGCGCGCGCGTTTTTCCAATCCCCCACCCACCAGGCGACATTTCCATGCCATTACGCAAGCGACTCGTTTCCGCCTCGCCGCTCCTCGCGCCCGGTCTGACCGGCCTTGCGCCCGGTGCATCGGCCCACAAGGCCTGGGACTCCAAGGCCGGCCGCAAGGAAATGATCAAGGCCGTGCAGGACACCCCATGACCGCGGCATCGAACCTGCACCAGGGTGCGATCGACGCACTGCGCGGCCGCTTCGGTGATCGGCTGTCCACCAGCGCCGGCGTGCGCGACCACCACGCCAAGGACGAGTCCTGGCACAGCCCGCACCGACCCGACGCGGTGGTGTTCCCGCAGAGTACCGAGGAGGTGGCTGACCTCGTGCGTATCTGTGCGGCGCACGGAACGCCCGTGATTGCCTACGGCACCGGCACCTCGCTGGAAGGCAACGTGATCCCGCACCTGGGCGGGGTGGTGGTGGACCTGGCGCACATGAACCAGGTGCTGCGTGTCGGCGCAGACGATCTGGACGTGACGGTACAGGCCTGCGTCACGCGCATGCAGCTCAACGAACATGTGCGCCACATGGGCTTGTTCTTTCCGATCGATCCCGGTGCCAATGCATCGATCGGCGGCATGGCCGCCACACGCGCCTCGGGCACCAACGCCGTGCGGTACGGCACCATGCGCGAGAACGTGTTGTCACTCACGGTGGTGCTGGCCGACGGGCGCATCATCCACACCGCACGGCGGGCACGCAAGTCGGCGGCAGGCTACGACCTGACGCGCCTCTTTGTCGGCTCCGAGGGCACGCTGGGCATCATCACCGAGGTGACCGTGCGGCTGTATGGCATCCCGGAGGCGATGGCGGCGGCGGTGTGCTCGTTCGAGGACATCGGCGGCGCGGTGAACGCCGTGATCCAGACCATACAGCTGGGCATACCGGTGGCGCGCATCGAGCTGATCGACCCGGATGCGGTGGACGCGATCAACCATTACTCGAAGATGAACCTGCCACTCAAGGACACCTTGTTCATCGAGTTCCATGGCAGCGATGCCGCGGTGAAGGAGCAGGCGGAGATGGTGCAGTCGCTGGTGAGCGACCACGGTGGCGGCGCATTCACCTGGGCAACCCGCCCGGAGGAGCGCAATGCGCTCTGGAAAGCCCGCCACGATGTCACCTACGCGAGCAAGGCCATGCGCCCCGGCTGCGAGATCTGGGCCACCGATGTGTGTGTGCCGATCTCGCGGCTGGCCGAATGCATCTTGCAATCGAAAGAGGACCTGAAAGGCAGCTTTCTCAAGGCGCCGTTGGTGGGCCATGTCGGGGACGGCAATTTCCACCTCGGCTTTCGGGTCATGCGGGACGATCCGCGGGAATTGGCCGAGGCCGAGCGCCTGAACGAGCGCCTGATCCATCGTGCACTGGCGATGGACGGCACCTGCACCGGCGAACACGGCATCGGGCTGGGCAAGATCAAGTACCTGGAAGCCGAGCACGGGGAGGGCGTGGACGTGATGCGCCTGCTCAAGGGGGCGCTGGATCCGGGCAACCTGATGAATCCCGGCAAGATCTTCACCATGCAGCGCCCTGTCTGAGGATACCGTTCGCCGGTTTTTTCCCCCGGCCTGACTGCCTGTGGCCACGCGTTTCCTGGCGGATACTGCCGGCGTCTATTTGATTGCACATGAGCTACATGGTCATCGACGCATCGACAATCAACGCATTCTCTCGCGACGGTGCCGTCGACCTGCGGCGCGTGGTGACGCCGTTCGACGTCGCGCAGACGACCGGGCCATCCTGTTCGACTCGGCGCTGCCGCAGCAGGTGACGCGCAATTGATGGCCGCCCGCCAGTGTGCCTGTACCACGACCATCTGCTGGGCAAGGAGGTGGCGGTGCATGCCCGCTGCGCCACCAGACCAGGCCTGCGCCGCCGGGTGTTCGCTGCGCGTACCCTGGGCGACAACGCCCGGCACGCGCATTGCCCCTGGCGTACCTCGCCGCTGTTCCCCGGGCTGGAGCTTCCGCAGACATGAGGGCCAGCCGGACCGATCTCGGCTCGACATCTATCTACATTCTTATAATAATATACAGCCGGCATCGAGAACTGCAGGACCATGAAGGCAAGTACAAGCGAATCGGAGGTGCCGGCGCCAGAGCCGGCCGACGAGGCCGCCTTACAGGAGGTGGCGCTGGCGGCGTTCAAGCCCGAGATACTGACCCGCGACGACGGCCCGCTGTACCGGCAGCTGGCCAACCACCTGCGTGCGCCGATCCGGGATGGCCAGTTGTCCCCGGGCTGCCCGCTGCCGCGCGAAGCCGACCTGGCGAGCCAGTTTGGCGTGAGCCTGATCACGGTACGCCAGGCCTTGCGCGATCTGGAGGGCGAGGGCCTGATCAAAAAGCGCACCGCCAAACCTGCGATCGTGGCAGCGCCCGCGGTGCGCAGCAAGCCGCTGGAGTTTCAGAGTTTTGCGGCGATTGCCGCTTCCAGCGTCGACCGACGGCTGGTCATCAAGAGTTACCGCAAGGAACAGTCAGCACTCGCCTGTGAGGCGTTTGTACTGCCGGCCGGTACCGCGTGTTACTGCCTGCGAGCGGTGCTGATGGTCAATGACCGGCCGATCACCCAGACCACCTTCTATTTCCCACCGGCCATTGGCAGCCGTCTCAAGCGGGTCGACTTCGACGACGTGGTGGTGTTCCGGGCGGTGCAGCGGCATCTTGGCATCCAGCTGTCGCGGGCGCAGATCCGGGTACGGGCCGAGATCGCCGACGAGGCGCTTGCGCGGGTACTCGCCTACGACGTTGGAGGCCCGATCCTGGCCACCGAGATGTTGTATTTTTCGGCATCTGGCGAACCGGTGGAGTTGACGGTCGCCAAGAACCGCGGCGATGAGTTCAGCATCACCTACGACGCGCCCAACGACATGTTGTAGCGCTGCGTTCCATTCCGTTGCGCTACATTGCAGCCACATCGGGTAGTAATATTTCGTCAATTATTGTTGTAAAATATTCCTACTTTTCTCGGAAATTTGGAGCATAATTCTCTTCTTGCAATGACTGCTACGGAAGATTCTGCATGGAACTGGCGCAAAAAATCTCTGTCTCGATCGACCCTGCGGTCGGCCGCTTTCTGGAGGCGTATCTGGCAAGCGGCCGCAGCAAGAGCCGCTCGGCGGTCGTCAACGAGGCGTTGCGCCTGCTTGAGCAGCGCGAAAACGAGCGTGCGCTCGAACTGGCCTACCGCCAAAGCGCACCCAGTGATCTCCTGCTTGCACAAGAGTTCCAGCGCAGTTTGCAGGATGGTCTGACGGGGCCACGTGATGAAGCGTGGTGATATCTATTTCGCCACACTGGACCCCGCGCGCGGCTCCGAGGTGCAAAAGACACGGCCTGTCATCATCGTCAGCAACGACGTGGCCAACCGCGCAAGCAGCCTGGTGACGGTCATCCCGATGACGTCGACCCGCACCCGGGTCTACCCGTTTGAAGTTGCGCTGGGCACGAACGACACCGGCCTGGGCAAAGACGGAAAAGCCATGGCGCAGCAGGTGCGCACACTGGACAAGGCGCGGCTGGGAGCGCTGCGTCGGGGGGCGGTCACGGTCGACAAGATGCTGCTTGTCGACGCTGCGTTGCGCCTGCACCTCGCGCTTTGATCCTTGTCGCCTGTCAGGCAGGAAACACTTCTGCCGGGCCGAGTGGACGTGCGGAGAGGGAAAACTCAGATCCTTCAGATCGAAATCCGTCAGGGCATATCCCAGTCCGCCGAGCGGAACCGGCAGCAACCGGGGGGGGTACGACCGACCACCGAAGCACAGGCCTCGACAAATCGGCGTGCCGTGGTGCCCTGCGGGATCGTGATGTTGAACGCGAAAGACTCTCGGTCTTCGTAGTTGTCCGGGCCAACACCGACGCTCTCATCGTGTCTCCTGTTGACCCGTGCAAGTTGCATCCCTCTGTCACAAGGTGCATCCCTCTTGTGGTTTGTTATCTGTATGCTATTATAATAATGTCACAATACAGAGCCAAGCCGGTGTCACTGGCGCGGCACCACCGAGACGTAGCGTCGATCAAGAACGCTCGCAGGAGACAACAGACCATGAAAGTCGAACTCGAGGGCCGCATCGCCCTGGTCACCGGTGCAGCACAAGGTATCGGGCAGGCGGTTGCCGACACCCTGGTGCGCAATGGCGCCAGCGTTGTCTATTCAGACATCGACGGGCAAGCGGCGCAAGCGGCCGCCAGTGCCGGTGGCGGAGCCCTCGGCATCACTCTTGATGTGGCGGACGCAAAAGCGATCGTCGCCGGTGTGGAGCGTGTCGTCGCGCAGTTCGGCCGCATCGACATCCTGGTCAACAACGCCGGCATCGGGGTGCCCGCGAGCGGGCGCAAGACGATCGACGCGTTCGACATCGATGCCTGGAACGAATTGATCCAGATCGACCTTACCGGCGTGTTCCTCATGAGCCGTGCCGTGGCGAGCGTCATGAAGCAGCAAAAGTCCGGCCGCATCATCAACATCGCCTCCACGTTGGGCCTGCTGGCGGCGCGCTTGCAGAGTTCTTACGTCGCGGCCAAGGGGGGCGTGGTCATGTTGACCAAGTCCATGGCACTCGAGCTGGCGACCGACGGCATTCTGGTCAATGCGGTGGCGCCGGGCTCCACACAAACCCCGGGCTGGGAGAAATGGATCAAAAACGCCGGCAGCGAGGCACAAGGCCTGCACCAGCGGCTGCTGGCGCATATCCCGATGGGCCGCCCCGGTACGACCCAGGAGATGGCCCATGCGGTGCTGTTTCTGGCAGCGCCCGAGAGCTCCTACATCACCGGCCATGTCCTCACGGTGGACGGTGGCTGGACCGCCGGCATCAGCCGCGACTTCTGAGCGGGGAGGACCACCATGAACGATCGATCCATCGGCAGGGAAGCAGGCGCACTGCCCGCAGGGCTGGCGGCAACCGAAGTGCTGCGCCTGTATGAGCAGATGCTGCTGCTGCGCCGCTTCGAACTGGCGGCGCAGGTGGCCTGCCGCAAGGGTGAGACGCCCGGCTTCCTGCATCTGTACATAGGCCAGGAGGCCTCGGGTGTGGGCATCTGCGCGCATCTGAACAAGAGTGACTGGATCACCAGCACCCACCGCGGCCATGGCCATGCGCTGGCCAAGGGGATGGATCCGAACACCTTGATGGCTGAGCTGTACGGCAAGCGCGACGGCTGCTGCGGCGGGCGTGGCGGCACCATGCATTTGTATGACCCGTCCTGCGGCCTGTTCGGCACCAATGGGCTGGTCGGTGGCGGGATTCCATCGGCGGTCGGGGTCGGGTTGGGTGCGCGCATGCGCGGTACCCAGGAGATAGGCGTTGCTTTTTTTGGCGATGGCGCGACCAACCATGCGGCCTTCCATGAATCGCTGAACTACGCGGGCATTCGAAAAGCCCCGGCCATCTTCGTTTGCGAAAACAACCTGTACGCGACCGCCACGGCCTTGAGCAGTGCCACGCTGAACCCTGAAATAGCCTCCCGGGCGGCAGCCTACGGGCTTCCCGGTGTGGCAGTGGATGGCAACGACCTGCTGGCGGTATGGACCGTCATGCAGGAAGCGACGCGGCGTGCGCGTGCGGGTGAAGGCCCGACGCTGATCGAGGTAAAGACCTACCGGGTCGTAGGCCATCACGAAGGCGACTCGGTGACCGGCACCTATCGTTCGCAGACCGAGGTGGATGCCTGGGCCAAGCGCGACCCGATCCGGATGCTGCGCGAGCAAACGCTGCTGCCGCTGGGCCTTGCCACGCAGGAACTGCTCGATGCAATCGAAAACCGGGTCAAGGCCCAGGTGGCCGACGCCGTTACCTTTGCGCGAAACTCGCCCGAACCAGACCCGGCCACCGTGGCGCAGCACATTTACGCCGAACCGCTCAATCCGCCGGCTGCAATCGCGGCCGCCAGCACCGACAACTCTGTCACGGTCACCACCAGTTGGCTCGACGCGGTGCGCGACGGCCTGGCCGAAGAAATGCGGCGCGATCCGCTGATCATGTATTTTGGCGAAGGCACGGGGGAGCGCGGCGGCACCTTCGCCCACACCAGGAATCTGTACCAGGAGTTCGGCGCAGAACGCATGGTCGATACCCCGATCTCCGAGCTGGGTTTCACCGGCGCCTGCCTGGGCGCCTCGGCGACCGGTGTGCGTTGCGTGGCCGATCTGATGTTCGCCGACTTCCTGTTCGAGGCGGCTGGCCAGATCGTTCTGCAAGCAGCCAAGCTGCGCTACATGAGCAACGGCCAGATGCACGCGCCGATGGTGATTCGCGCGGGCGCGGGCGCGGTTCGATCGGCCGGGCCGCACCATAGCGGCATGTACCACCCGGTGTGGTCGCACGTGCCCGGCCTTATTGTCTGCGTGCCATCCAATCCGGCCGATGCCAAGGGCCTGATGAAGACGGCCCTGCGCGCCGGCGATCCGGTACTGATGCTCGAACCCAAGGCGCTGTTCGCCAGCAAGGGGGAGGTGCCCACGGGCGATCATCTGGTTCCGTTTGGTCTGGCCCGAGTGGCTCGCACCGGCTCCGACCTGACGATTGCCTGCGCCGGGCAGATCGTTTTGCTGGCCCTGCAGGCGGCAGAGAAGCTGCAACAGCAGGGGGTGTCCTGCGAGGTGATCGACCTGCGCACGATCCAGCCACTGGACGTGGACACGGTGGCGCAGAGCGTGCGCAAGACCGGGCGCTTGCTGGTGGCGGACGAGGGCTGGTCCATGTGTGGTGTTGGCGCCGAACTCGGCCAGGCCATGAACGAGCTCGCCTTCGACTACCTCGATGCGCCGGTGGCGCGGCTGCACACCGATGCCATGTCGCATCCCTTCGCGCCGTCCCTGGAACGTGCGATGTTGGTCAACACCGACGCGATCGTGGCGGCCGGGCTCCAGGTGATGGCCGGAGTGGCCCAGGCGCCGCGGCGCGCACGCAGCGGTTTGCAGCGGCCTGCGTCTGCGGCCGTGGGTGCGGCGCCCGATGCCACCGCTGTTTCCGTAACCCGATCCGCACCAGCCAGCGTTGCAGCTCCCACGCCAGCGGAGATGCCGGCGTCGGCCTCCCGCACCGTAGCCGGCGAGCCACTGATGATGCCGTTTGGTGATCTCACGGTGAGCGAAGGCAAACTCATCCGCTGGGTCAGGCAGGTGGGTGAGGCTGTGGCCGAAGGTGAACTGGTGGTCGAGATCGAGACCGACAAGGCGGTGGTCGAAGTGCAGTCGCCCTGCTCGGGGACCATGGCGCAGCATTTGGCGCAAGAGGGCGCCGTGGTCAAGATGGGCGAGCAGATCGGCGTGATTACGCGGGGGGGCCACTAGAGTGTTGACCATGCCCATCAGCCCCGGTCAGCCGGCACGCCGTTTTGCCAGTCCGCTGTCGCGCGCATTGGCGCTTGAGCGTGGTCTGGACCTGCAGTCGCTGACCGGTTCCGGACCGAACGGCCGCATTGTCAAGGCCGATGTACTTGCGGCGCTGAGGGCGGGGGCCGAGCCGCAAGCGGCGGCCCCGCATCGCCCAACGCGTTTTTCCGATACGCCCCACTCGCTGGGCCGAAAACTGATCGCACGCCGCCTGACCGAGTCGAAACAACAGGCGCCGCATTTTTACGCCCGCATCGACTGTTGCGTGGATCCGCTGCTGGCGCTCCGTGCGAGCACGCAACCGCGCCTGGCGCCTCAAGGCCTTCAGCTGACTTTGAACGACTTCGTGGTCTGGGCTGCGGCCCGGGCCCTGCGGGACGTGCCCGAGGTGAACGTGTCGTTCACCGATGCGGCGATCCGGTGTTACCAGCAGGTGCATGTAGCCGTCGCGGTGGCGGTGGAGCAGGGCCTGGTCACGCCCGTGATTGCGGATGCAGACGGCAAGACCGTTGTCCAGATTGCGCGCGAAATGCGCCAGTTGGTCGAACAGGCCCGTGCCGGCTCTCTTCCAGCGGGGGCCAGCGCCGGTGGCACATTTTCGGTCTCCAATCTGGGTGCGCTGGGTGTACGCGAGTTCACCGCAGTGATCAATCCACCCCAGGCAGCCATTCTTGCCGTGGGCGCCGCACAAGCCAGGGCCGTCGTGGCGCATGGCCAGTTGGCGGTGGCAACCATGATGACGGTCTGCCTGTCCGCGGACCACCGCGCCATCGATGGCGCTGTTGCGGCGCGCTGGCTGGCCGCTTTCCAGCGGCATCTGGAAAACCCACGGGAGAACGACCTGTGGTGAGTCAGCCGATGCGCCGCAGCGAAGGGTTTGCGTTGACGCCGCTGATTGAGCTGCGTAGCATTCCCGGGCGCGGTTCTGCGCTGTCAGCATTTCACAAAAACTAGAAGCGAGTCGGTTTTTTTTACTTGTTATTCGACCAACCAGGAGACAACACCATGC
>JBBRVD010000030.1:0-26274 GCA_038247175.1 Burkholderiales bacterium
CATGCGCCGACCGAGCCTAGCCTGCACCTGATCGACATGGTCGCACACGCGCTGCAATGTCTGCGCGTTGTAGGGCAACGGAAGCAGGTCGCTCAGGTACACACCGCCGTGGGTCGACCAGGCCAGGTGTTCGGAGAAACTTTGCGGCTGGTAACGCGCGATCAGGGCCGCCAGTCGCCCCAGATGGTCCTGGTCGAGCTTGGAGTCGGCGCCAATCGACAGGGCCACGCCGTGCAGCGACAGGGCATAGTGCTCACGGACCTGATCGAGCCAATGGTGCAGCGGTCCACCCGGCACCATGAAATTTTCGGCATGGACCTCGAAGAAGCCGGCATCCGGTCGTTCCTCGAGCACCTGCCGCATGTGACTGGCCTTCAGGCCGATGCCACACCGCAGCGGCAACCGGAGCAGGTCGCCGCCGAGGTTCGGCTGGGTGCCGTCGGCAAGGGGTCGTGTGCCGGTGCCGCGCATGGACACTGGGACTCAGGCTTTCTTTTCCTCGAACGCCTTGAGCTGTCCGTTGCCGGTGGGTGAGGTCTTGGACATGGTCTTGTCGCAGCTGCCCTTGGCGACCAGCTTCCACGCATTGCCCTGGTAGTCGACCTTGGATGTCCCGGCGCAGGTCGTGCCCGCGCCGGCAGCGCAATCGTTCTTGCCCGTGAGGGAGACGCCGAAGCATTTCTCCTTGTCGGCTGACTGGGCCAGTACTGGCGCGGACGCCAGGCTCATTGCAGCGCCGAAGGCGAGCGCGAGTGCCGCGCCGGATGCATAACGGGAAGTCTTGGATGGGGTCATTGTCATCTCCTTGAAAAAACTGACGGGGTTTAACGAAACGTCCAGGGGCACCGACGGGTCCAGAGTGGTCGTGTGCTGCTGGTTGGTCGTCGCGAGCGTGCCGTTCTTACGAAGATTCCAAGGCCAAGGCCAGGGCCATGGACGATCGGGGCGGGTTTACGGCCCCGGCAGGACGTCCGCCCACCGGTGGAACGCGAGCCTGGCGAACCAATACGCCATCGTGCCCAGCCACGGCCACCGTGTTGCAGTGGATCAGCGCTGTGCGCCAGACTGGCGCTCTGTGCTGCGCAACATGAACAGGTACAAGGACTCCACCTTTTCGCGCGCCCAGGGCGTCTTGCGCAGGAATTTCAGGCTCGACGCAATGCTGGGTTCGTGCGTAAAGCAGCGCACAGGGACACGCTGGCCCAGGCCAGGCCAGCCATATGTTTCGACCAGCGCCAGCAAGATCTTCTCCAGGGTCATGCCGTGCAGGGGATTACCCGGTTGCGCGGCCGAATCGTGGGTCATGGGGTCACACGGGGGTAGTCAATATCATGCTGCGCGTTGACCCATTGCGCGCTGCGACGCCACAGTTCTGCTGCCAGTGCCGCGTCGCGCGCCAAGACGCTTGGCGTGCGGGGCTGGCACTTGTCGTAGTACAGGCCGGTTTCACCCGCCACGTCGCCAGCGGTGGCGCAATGCAGCGTGGTCAGCGCGCCTTGCTCGACCGAGATCATGCCCAGCTTCATCAGCTGGCGGATCGGCCACGGCAGGGCGCGCCAGATGTCCGAGGCCACGACGCCGGGATGCAACGCATGGCTGCTGACGCCGGTGCCCGCGAGTTGGCGCCCGAGCTCGGCGCTGAACAACACATTGGCCAGCTTGGAGTTGCTGTATTCGTCGAGCGCAGTGCGGGTGCGCGTGGTCTGGCGCAGCGCGTCCCAGTCCAGACCGGTGGCCCGGTAATGCGCCCGGCTGGCCACGGTGACGATCCGCGCTGGCGCCGATGCCATCAAGCGCTCGCGCAGCAACCATGTGAACAGGAAAGGCCCCATGTGGTTGACGCCAAAGGCCAGCTCGAAACCTGATGCGGTCAGGCCGCGCTGGCCCGCCAGCCCGGCGTTGTTGACCAGCAGGTGCAGTGGCAGGTCGCGTCCCAGGAAGGTTTGTGCGCAGCGCTGCACCGAGGTGAAGTCACCCAGGTCCATTTCAAGCGCTTCCACCCGCTGATTACCGCTGGCGCTGCGGATCTGCTCCTGCGCCTTGTGCGACGTGGCCGCATCGCGGCAGGTGATGAAGAGGTGTGCGCCGCGGCGCGCCAGTTCGCACGCGCAGACCAAACCAATGCCGGTGTTGGCGCCGGTGATCAGCGCGACACGACCGGACAGTGGCTTGTCAGCGTGGGAGGCAAGGGCCATGTCGGCTGCGCGCCGAGAGAGTCAAACCGCGGGCAAGGGCTCGCGCTGCGCGACCCGTTGCGCCCAGCGTGCCTTCGACTCAGGATAGATGGTCGTCTCCTCCAGCGCAATGTGATCGATGCACAACTGCGCGAACACGTCGACGCCACGCTGCAACTCGACTGGATCGATCCAGCCCTCGCCCTTGGCGATCGCGCGCATCTGTGGCCCCAGCAGGGCCCAGTTGCGCTCCATCCAGCCATGGTCCTGGCGCAGGCTCAGCACGGCCTGGACCAGTTCGGCATCGCCGCTGGCGAGCAGCGCGGGGAACACCGTGTTCTCCTCTTCCTCGTGGTGCAGGGGAGAGGTCACCGAAAAGAAACGGTCGATCTGGCTGGCTTGTTGTCGTACCGCGGTGTCCAGTGCGTCGTCTTCCAGTGCCTGACTGACCTTCGTCAACTCCCGCAACAGTGCCACCGTCTTGCGGTGGCACGCATCGAGTGCGTCGTAGTCTGCCATGTCGATGTGGTGAACCATGATGGACTCCTGAAGTGTTCAAGCCATTCTAGGCATCGTGGTCTGGCGCGGCCTTTTCAGCGCCCCCTCAGGGGTAATTGGGCTCGACGGCTTGGACTCAGGTGTAGGTTACCCAGTCCCGGTACAGTGCATCATCCAGGTGCGGCACAGTGTTATAGGTCAGCAGCACGTGGCGCTTCGGGTTGAACGCGAACTCGGTCACCGCGCTGTTGCGGATACGCATGTTGAGCTCGATCGTCGTCTCGGGCGCGCAGCCCAGCACCTGGCCCACGGCAGTGGCAATCGGCCCACCGCTGGAGACCAGCAGCACATGGCCGTCATGGTTCCTGCGCACATCGTCGAGCACCTGCCGGATGCCGGCGCGGAAGTCGTCATAGGTTGGCATGCCGCGCGGGCTTGCGACACCGTTCATCCATTGCGTCAGGCCGCCGCGCAACAGCCGGAAGTAGTGGCGGTACCTTTCAGGTGTGTCGGGCTTCTCGAGCCGGTGGGGATGTACCGTCTCGATCACCGCCGCACTGTCGTACTCGTTGAGTGCAGCGATTTCTTGCGCCGCAAGCACGAGTCCCGCCCCCTCGCGAATGCCGTCCCAGGTCTGTCGCTGCCGCCGCAGGGTGCCTGTGATCGCAGCGTCGAGCCGAACGCCGCGCTGCGCCAGGTATTGACCCAGCCGCACGCTCTGGCGCACGCCCAGCGCGCTGAGTTGGTCATAGTCGTCGGCGCCAAACGAAGCCTGGCCGTGGCGTACGAGGTAAAGGGTGCCCATGGCCGGATTGTGCGCGGGGCAGTGCGCCTGCATCGTCAAATCGAAAATGATGGGATGGCCACGTGCATGCAGCGAGAATCGCCGTATGTCCACTGACGACCACTGACCCGCCATGACCACGACTTCCAGCCCGGTGTTTGCCCACCTGCCGCCGTATCCCGGCGATCTGATCCTGCGTCTGATGCAGACCTTCCAGGCCGACATACGAGCCGACAAGGTCAGTTGCGGTATCGGGGTGTACTTCGACCACCCAGGCCGCCTGCCCATATTGCCTTCGGCGCGCCGTGCCGAATCCGCTGGGTCGGCCAACCATGACCCGCGGCCGTACCGACCGATCGAGCGCGCGGCTGCCTACCACGGCGCGGTGCGCAAGCTGCTGCTGGGCGACCAACACGAGGCCGTGGCCGGCGGCGGTGCCGGCAGGAGGCAGGCGCGGGTGGCCCGTGCGACGGCCGCCGTGACGGAGTGATGACCATGCAGGCGCAACCCCCCGAAAGTTCATCGACTGCGCAGATCGTGCAGGACGAGAAAGCCCAGCTCGACTTCAGTCGCTCGATGAGTTATGGCGACTACCTGCAGCTCGACCAGATCCTGAATGCGCAAAAGCCGTTGTCGCAGGCCCACGATGAGATGTTGTTCATCGTGCAGCACCAGACCAGCGAATTGTGGATGAAGCTGATGCTGCACGAACTGCGCGCCGCGATGCGCTGCGTGGCCGCCGACGAACTGCCCAGCGCGTTCAAGATGCTGGCGCGGGTCTCGCGCATCATGGAGCAGCTGGTTCACGCCTGGGATGTGCTGGCCACGATGACGCCGCCCGAATACTCGGCCATGCGGCCCTCGCTCGGGCAGTCGAGCGGATTCCAGAGCTATCAGTACCGTTGCATCGAATTCGCGCTCGGCAACAAGAACGCCGCCATGCTCAAGCCGCACGCGCATCGGCCTGAGTTGATCGCGCTGGTGCGTGCTGCGCATGAGGCGCCGTCTTTGTACGACGAAGCGTTGCGCCTGCTGGCGCGCCGCGGCATTGCAGTGCCGGCCAGTCACCTGGAGCGCGACTGGACACTGCCCTATGTGGAGAGCGAAGCGGTCACGCGTGCCTGGTCCATCGTCTACCGCGATCCGTCGGCCTATTGGGACCTGTACCAGCTGGCCGAGGACCTGGTCGATCTGGAGGACGCGTTCCGGCTCTGGCGTTTCCGTCACGTGACGACCGTCGAGCGCATCATCGGCTTCAAGCGCGGCACCGGAGGCACCGGCGGTGTCAGTTACCTGCGCAAGATGCTGGATGTGGTGTTGTTTCCCGAGCTGTGGCGGGTGCGTACGGAACTGTGATGCCGGATTCAGTCGACTTTGGCGCCGATCTGTCACTGGCGCAACGCGAACAAGCGTATTCGCCGAGTTCCTGCATTGGCGGCGACTATCGACCTTTCGTGCGCGAGTACGCGACCCGCAGCGCCGCAGCGCTGCAGTCGAACGCAGCGCCGCGCAACCTGGCCTATGGTGCGTTGGCGTCGAACACGCTGGACCTGTTTCTGCCGGCCAGCGACAGCGCGGCAGGGTCGGAGTTGCCTGCGTTGCTGGTGTTCATCCATGGCGGCTACTGGCAAGAGCTGTCGAAGAACGAATCGTTGTTTGCAGCAAACGACTGCATCGCCGCCGGCGCTGCGTTTGCCGCGCTCGACTACACGCTGGCGCCGCAGGCGACGGTGGAGCAGATGGTGCTGGAATGCCGCGCGGCCTTGCGCTGGTTGCACGCGCATGCCGATGCATTGGGATTCGACGCACGGCGCATCATCGTGGCGGGTAGTTCTGCTGGCGCTCATCTGGCGGCGATGTGTTGCCTGCGCGGCTGGCCGGACGATGCCGACTTGCCGGCGCGGCTGCCGTCTGCCGTGGTGCTGGTGTCGGGAATTTATGAACTGGCACCGCTGCGGGGGACTTCCATCGATGCAGCGTTGACGTTGACCGAACAGGCGGCGGCGGGTGCCAGTCCGATCCGGTTCGACGTGAAGGATTTCCCACCGGCGCTGGTGTGCTGGGGTGAAGTTGAAACCGATGTCTTCAAGGCGCAGAGCCGCCTGTTTGCGCGTGCCATTGGCGCGGCCAAGGGCGAGCCGCCGCTGGAGTTCGAGGTACCGGGGAGGAACCATTTCGACGTGATTCTGGATCTGGCTCGCGCGGGAACTGCGTTGGGCGATGGAACCCTGGTTTTGCTGCGTCAGGCCGCATCGGGCAGCGGCTGAACCGCGATGCAATCCCGCGGCGCTGGCCAGGCACGGTTGGCTGCGATGGCATCGCCGGTTCCATTGGCGGCAACCGTACCGCTTGGCGCACCGCATACAGACGCCGGGCACGTGGGCGTTGACCCTGCTCGACCCTTGGTCTCTCTCAAGTCCAACGAGTGCCGACAAGCTGTCACGGCCTGCTCTTGATCGCGCTTGGAGGGTTGGGTGCGGGAGCGAAGGCTCTCGTCACCCGACCGGCCCGCGAAACCCGGCACCCCTCAGAGTTTGTCCGCAGATGTGGCAAAGATGGTTTTCCACTGCGCCTCACCCTTGCGGATCGTACCCGTCGTGTCTGCGAGGAACAGCTTGTTGTGGGCTGCATCAGTGCTGTTGAGGTACAACTGCCCGTCGACAACAGCCCAGTACTCGGCCTTGGTTGGCACTTTCTTGCCCTTGCTGGCACCGGCCGAACACCAGCCGCCGTAGGCCGGTGCGTACTTGGCCGGGTTGGCCATGAACAGATCGCGATTGGCAGCGTTGGCGAACTGCCAGCGTATGTTCTGGTACTCGGCCGTGAACGCGGATGATCCTGGCGTCGGTTTGGCGGCCAGGTGAAACGCCACCGTGTCGTACCCGTCGATCGCTACGCCATCCTTGGCGAAGTGTTCGTCGGCGGCATGAACTGCACCAAAAGGTACAACCGCCATGCAAACCGCCATCAGGCAACGGGAAAGCTGGATTCGAGCAGATGAAAGCATGAAAAGAACTCCCTGAAATGTGTGAACCCCAGCCCGTCGGGTTGGAGCGCCGCGCCACCATGGAGCGACGTTCTAAAGTCGCCTTCTTGGCGACAAGACTTACATCACAGGAAGATCACATTTTGGTGTCGCCTGCAAACCGGGCTCTGCGTCACGCGCAATCTGAGGTCCCGCAGGTCGGCAAGGAAGTTCGGTGACCGAAGAATGAGCACAAGGTGCCGCCCTGCCGGTTGCCAGTTGTACCGCCACGTCGCGACAATGAACGTCCAGGCAATACACTTGGCACCATTGATGATGCCATCGCCTGTTCACGACGCTGTCACGATTGGTGTTGACAGGACCCTGTCGCGTCTTGGTGGAGCGTCAAAGGAGAATCCCGTGGTTCGCGTTCTATTGGTATCGACCTTGGTTCTTGCGTTTTTGTCGGCGTGCGCCAGCGCGGTTTTTGATGTTGGCCGCACGGAGACCGTACTTCCGCTCGCTCGGGCCTGGATCGACGGTCGGGTCGTCGAGTACGTGACGACCGATGTTTCTGACCTGGCGATGGCCACCATGATGGGTGTGAATCACGTTCCAAGATTGGCTGAAGCCGCGCGTGCACCCCCGGGGCGCTCATTGCTCGAGCGTGTCTACAAGTTCCCCAACGAGGAACAGATCAGCATCTTTCAATCGGCACCGAGTCCGGTGGGTGCCGAGAACAAAGACCGCAACTACAGCCCGTTGTGGCGGGTCGTCCTGGTTCGCTGGGCCAACCCCGGTTTGGCACGGGAACTGAAATCAGAAGAGAGTCTGCTGGCGGCAGAGCAAAACCGGGAACTGTCCCTGGAGATCACGGAGATCGTGGTCAACTGCCCGGTGACACGGGTCCGTGGTGGTCAGGGCATCAGGGGCGTGCGCTGACGCTGGACTGAACCATATCAACGTGCCGCCAAGCTTCATCGCAAAGGCGCGCTAGAAATCCACCAGGCTCAAGCCCACGCTGAGCACCGTGCGTCGCCGGTTGTAGTCCAGCAGCGAGTCACCATATCCGCGGAACAGCTGGGTGTGCAAACGCAGCCGGCTCGGCTCGCCGTTGGCGCGCGGGGGCCCGATGGTGCGCAGCCACTCCAGTCGCACCGAGCCGCGGGCCGAACTGCGCAGCGAATGGCGCAGCGTCAGCCCCAGTGTATTCACCTTGTTGACATACCAGGCCGCGGCCAGCTCGGCCCGACCGACCAGGTCGCTGATGTCCGGGTTGTCGTCCTGGTTGTCCTTCTCCGGCACACGGGCCCAGGCCCGGGCCGTCAGAGAAAAGCGATCATCCTTCTCGATGCCGGCCATCGCGATGATCCGGTTCCAGCTGCGCGACAGCGGCAGGCTTTGTCCGTTGGACTGGTGGTTCAGCGACAGGCCGGCATAGCGCCAACGCCAGCCCCCTTCGAGCGGCAGGTCTGTCGGAAAAATATAGGTCAGCTCGGGCTCATGGTCGGTGCTGCGAAACGGGCGCGAGATGTCACCGTTGAACAGCTGCCAATACGACTGCTGGGTGTAGCCGAACCACAGGGAATCGCGGCGTGGCGCGTCCCCTTGCGTGAGCAGGCCGCGCGCGATCTTGGTGCGCACCGACAACTGGATGCGGGTCTCGGACGTACTGTAGCCGACCGGCGTAGTCACGGTATAACCAGCAGCCGGTGACGAGGGAGCCTTGTTGACGCTGTCCGAGCCGATCCACGACAGGCTCAGCGGCCGGTAGACGCGGATGCCGAAGGTGCCACAGTCGCTGGCAGGTTCAAGCTCCCAAAATCGCGACAGTGGTGACGAAAGCGGATCCGAGCATGCAGGGGTCGTTCGGTCCTCTTCATCGGCAGGTGATGTCGTTGCATCGGTGCCGCTGGCCGCAGCCACGGCGGTGCTTGCTGGAATCAGGGCGGGCGGTGACGCAGGTGTCTGCGGGGCCCATTCGGGCGTCGACGCAGACGTCTGGCGCGCAGCCCAGCGGTCGAAACAGGCCAGGCGCGATGTGCTGTCGGCCAGCGACGTGCAATCGGCCCAGTGGTCGGGCGCCGCCGCGGGTGTGGATAGCACCTGGGCCGACGCCGGTGCCATGGCCATGATGGCGGCGCAGGCGATCAAACAGCCGCAAAGGCGGGTCATCGCGGCCCGTGCCGGGGCGATTATTCCGTTTCGCCGGGATCCGAATGCTGTCATCGGGTAACACAAGATAGCGGCCGGCCTGTCGTCGCGCAACGCTTGGGACGCCTGTTGCCTGTTGCCACTGCCGCGAAGGCGTCAGCGTCCATTGCGGGTCGGGATGCGCCAGCCCACCACCCACACGCCCAGCAGCCCCACCAGCACCAGCACTGCCTGCAGCCAGACGCGGCCGTGAAACGTCCAGACCGACACGGCGACCATGACCACCATCATCGTCAACGCGACGGACTTGACACGCCGTGTCAGGCTGCGGTTGTTCTCCCAGTCGCGCAGCATCGGCCCGATCCATGCGCTCGACAGCATGCGCTGGTGCAGGCGCGGCGACGCGCGGGCAAAACAGGCGGCTGCCAGCAGGATGAACGGAGTTGTTGGCAGGCCCGGCAACAACACGCCGACCAGGCCCAGGCCGAGTGCGACCGTGCCGATCAGCGACAACAACCAGCGCAGCGGGCGGGCCACGCGATTGCGCTCAGGCACGAGGCCCGGTGCAGCTTCCGATGGAGCGTCGAGGCCGTGCATCGCAGCACGATACCAGAGCCGCTGGTATTGCGGCCGCAGCCGTTGCCTCGCCCCGGCGCGCCGGGCCCTGGTGCCGGATGCGACACCGGATGGAAAGCCGAATATCGAAAGACGCTGAAAGAGCCGGGGGACGATGCGTATGGCAAATTCACTTGCAATCGCAGCAAACTACCGAAAAGCTGCGCGCCCTGGAACGCTGCTGGTTCAGGTGTTTTACCCGCACGACTCAGGTGTCGGCCCGACTGCGGCCGGCCGTCCGAGCAATTACAGTATGGGCCATGGATTGCGTCCCCGCAGCCCGGGCCTGTCCGGCGCGTAGAGCAGGCGCATGCTTCACCAATGATCCATCAACTGCAATCACTCCATGACCGAATCTTCAGCTATCGCGTACGACTATGAGCATGTGATGGCGCACCTGATTGGCGCCACCGACGACGACCTGGATGCGCTCGAATTCGGCGTCATCGGCTTCGATGGCGCCGGCGTAGTCCGCCGCTATAACGCCTTGGAATCAAAGCTGGCCGGGCTTTCGGTGCAGCGCGTGGTCGGCAACCCGCTGTTCACGGTCGTCGCGCCGTGCATGAACAATTACCTGGTCGCACAGCGCTTTGACGACGCGCTCGAGACCGGCTCCCAGCTCGACCAGGTCATAGACTACGTGCTGACGCTGCGCATGCGGCCGATCAAGGTCAAGCTTCGCCTGCTCGCCGAGCCTGCCTCGCCCATGCGGTATCTGCTGGTGCGGCGGCCGGTATGAGCCGCTGGGCCGCTCCCAAGGCGAATGGGCGCCGCAGCGCGCAGCGCGGAGGCTTCCTGATGAGCCGCTGGGCCGCTCCCAAGGCGAATGGGCGCCGCAGCGCGCAGCGCGGAGGCTTCCTGATGAGCCGCCGGGCCGCTCCCAAGGCGAATGGCGTCGCAGCGCGCAGCGCGCAGGCTGGCTGATGAATCAGCCAGCGGTCATGGTGTCGGTGCCGGAGGAAGAATACGAGGCGCTGATCCAGTTTCTGTACATGGCGCCAATCGGGTTGGCGCAGCTGCGGATCGACGGCGAGATTGTGATGATCAATCCGCTGTGCGCGCAACTGCTCATGCCGCTGTCGCGCGATGGCGAATTGGCGAATCTGTTCAGTGCGCTGCACTCCGTGGCGCCCGATCTGGCGCACCGCGCGCGCGACTTCGAGCCTTTGCATGGCAAGGTGTGTGACGCACTGCGGCTGCAGATCGACGCCGGCGTGCCCGGCGGCAAGGATGCGCAAGTGCTGTCGCTGAGCCTGCTCAAGCTCGACCACGGGAGCTTGATGGCCGTTCTCTCCGATGTTTCGCTCTCGGAGAAAAACGAGCGCCAACTGCGCCGCAGCCAGGCCTGGATCAACACCATCGTTACCGGCATCACCGGCTACGCTTTGGTGTCGCTGGACCGGCAGGGCCTGGTCCAGTGCTGGAACGCGGGCGTCATGAACGTCACCGGGTACGGTGCCGACGCAACGCTCGGGCAATCGTATGCGTTGTTCTACCCCCGGGACGCCATGTCCGGGCAACGCATGATGGAACGGCTCCAGGAAGCCGATCTGAGCGGCTGGAATCTGGAAGAAGGCTGGATGCCGCGCGCCAATGGCGAACGCTATTGGGGTAGCTGCCTCATTGCACCGCTGCAAACCGCGGGCGACGCGCCTGGCGAGGAGCGCGCCTACAGCCTGATCATGCGCGACATCAGCGACCACCGCGAAGCCAATGAGGCCTTGCGGCAATCGGTATCCTGCGACCATCTGACCGGTCTGGCCAACCGCCGCGCGTTCTTCGAGGCCGCCGCGCACGCATTGCAGCGTTGCGCCAGGGCCGATCTCCAGCTCGCGGTGGTGGCCTTTGACGCAGACCATTTCAAGTCGGTCAACGACAGCTACGGCCACGCGGCGGGGGACGCTGTGCTGCGCCATCTGGCGACCGGTCTTAGCGCCACCTTCCGCTCCACCGATATCGTGGCGCGTTTCGGCGGCGAGGAATTCGTGGTTCTGCTGAGCGGAACATCGATCGACGAGGCGCAAGCCATCGCCCAGCGGTTATGCCAGCACGTTGCCGCCAAGCCGGTTACCGTGGACGGCGTGTCGATCCGCTACACGGTCAGCGCCGGCGTGGCCGCCATGGAACCCGGCGTCGCGGGCCTGGACGAGTTGATCAAACGCGCCGACGCCGCGATGTATTCGGCCAAGGCCGGCGGCCGCAATCGCGTGGAACGCTGGCGCGCCAAAGCCGCAGCGGATGAAGACAAGGCTCAGCCATGAGCGCGACCTCCGCCTACGATGCGCTGATCCAGTTCCTGTACCAGGCGCCGATCGGTCTGCTGCAGACTGCGGTGGACGGGGAGATCACGATGATCAATCCGATGGCGGCCAGCTTGCTGATGCCCCTGGCGCCAGACGGTAACCTGGTCAACCTGTTCGATGCGCTGGCCCTGGTGGCGCCCGGGCTGCGCGAACGGGCGGCGGCCCACGCCCGGCCGGGCGAAACCATCTGCGACATGCTGCAAGTGACGCTGCCCGCTGTCACTGCGCGTGGCGCGCCAGCGTGCACACTGGGTATCCGGCTGATCAAGCTCGACGCCTTCACGCTGATGGCTGCCGTGACAGACACCACGCTGGTGGTCGCGCAGCAGCAATTGCTGCTGGCCGCCAAACTGCGCGACATGTCACGCACCGATAGCCTGACGGCGATGCCCAACCGGGCCGTCGTGCTGGAGCGCATCGCGCACGCGCTGGCGCGCGCGCGGACTGACCCGCAATGGCAGTTCGCGGTCCTGTTCATCAATGGCGACCGTTTCAACCGGATCAATGCCACGCTCGGCCAGGCCGTCGGCGACGAACTGCTGCGCCAGATGGCGGCCCGTCTCGCGCGCGTGGTTCGTCCCGGCGACGCGCTTGGGCGCCCGGCCGCTGCGGAGCTGACTGCCGCACGCTTGAGTGGTGACGAGTTCGTGGTGGTGATGGAAAGCCTGAGCGCGGCCCACGACATCCACGGCGTGGCCCAGCGGCTTATCGATTCCCTGTGCAAGCCTTATGTCATCGGCGAGGACGAGGTTCACCTGAGCGCCAGCATGGGCGTCGTGCTGGGGACGCAGGCCAGCGGCGACGCTGATTCGGTGCTGCACGACGCCAGCCTGGCGATGCGTGAATCCAAACGCGCCGGCGGCGCGCGCTACAGCCTGTTCGAGCCGGCGATGAAAGCGCGCGCGGCTTTGAGTGGCAGCGTCGAGAGCGACCTGCGCCGGGCGCTGGCGCAAGGCGAGTTGTTCGTCGCCTACCAGCCCATCATCGGTCTGGCCGGGGGTGAGTGCCTGGGCGTGGAGGCGCTGGTGCGATGGCGCCATCCGGTGCGGGGCGTCGTGCCGCCGATCGAGTTCATCGAAATTGCCGAGCAGACCGGCTTGATTGGCGCTCTGGGCAACTTCGTGCTGAACCAGGCGTGCCGCATGTTCATGCTGTGGAAACGCCTGCTCGGCGAGCACGCCCCACGCGGCGTGTCGGTCAACGTCTCGCGCGCGCAGCTGAGTGATCCAACGCTGGCCTGTCAGGTAGGGCAGGCGCTGCGATCCTGCGCGATGCAGGCCATGGATTTGCAGCTCGAAGTCACGGAAAGCCTGGCCGCGCAGGACGAATCGATACAGGCGCGGCTGCACGAACTCAAGGCGCTGGGCGTGACGCTCGCGCTGGACGATTTTGGCACCGGTTATTCGTCGCTGGCCTGCCTGCACCAGTTGCCGGTCGACGTGGTGAAGATCGACCGTTCGTTCGTGAGCCAGGTCGAATCGAGCGACCACCACCGCGTGCTGATCGAGGCCACGATCATGGTCGCGCGCAGCCTGGGCATGGGCACCGTCGCCGAGGGCATTGAAACCGAAGGACAGGCGGCCGCGTTGGCGCGGATGCAGTGCGACAAGGGGCAAGGCTACCTGTTTGCGAAGCCGCTGGCAGCGGACGAGATGACCGGTTGGCTGCGCCAGCGTGTACCCACAGATCACGAATTTCGAAATGCGCACGCTTTCACGCGGGCGCGCGCCGCCGCCGCGCTGTCCAGCAGATGATCTGTCCGGCCATGCTGCGCAGACTTCGCTTCCGCATCTTCGCGCCTGCGCGCGCGGGAGGTGTCCCCGTGGCGCTCATACTGGCCGAGCGCGACGCGCGTTAAATGGCCGGCACCCGGTTCTGCGCGGTGGTCCCGCGTGCCGCGGACGATAGCGACGCCTGGGTCGCGACCCGGCCGATTGCGTTCGCTGCGGCCGCTGGCCAGGAAAACGCCAGATGATTCGCCTCTTCTATCTCAGCCAGGCCACGCGCGGCATTTCGGATGGCCAGATACAGAGCATCCTGGAATCATCGCGCAGGAACAACCTGGGCATCGGCCTTACCGGCGTGCTGGTGCACGGCGGCGGCATGTTCGCGCAAATCCTGGAAGGGCCGGAACAGGCCGTGCTGCGGCTGTACTTGAAAGTGGTGGATGACAGCAGACACGGCAATTCCAGCATCATCCATATTTCTCCGGCGGATGAGCCGATGTTCAAGAACTGGTCGATGGCGGTCATCGAAAGCAATCCGCTGGAATTTCAGCACATTGCCCATCTGCGAACGCACCGAATGAAAGCGTTGCCTGCCAAGGAGTTTGGCGACACGATGCGAGAATTCCTGGCCATGTTGAATGCGTAAAGCATCAGCGCTGACGGTTCAGTTATTTGCCGCTGAATAGGCATTTCAACGCATCAGGCCCAGGCGCCACCCAGCACCTGCGCCAGTACGGCGCCGTCGACATTGCCACCGGACAAGACGGTACCCGCCACCAGCCCCCGGATCGCGTCACACTCCTGCATCGCGGCGGCAAAACCGGCCGCACCGGCACCTTCGGCGACGTTGTGGGTGTCGGCGAACACATCGCGCATCGCTTGTGCCACTTCGGCGTCGCTGACCCGCACCACGTGGTCCAGTTCCTGCGCCAGTGTGTCGAGTGCGTCCTGCTCCGCGATCCGGCAGGCCATCCCGTCGGCCAGCACCGTGGTCACCGGGGCCGCGACGACGACGCCAGCCTGCAGCGAGTCGGCAACCGTGGTGGCGTGGCTGCTGACCACACCGACGATACGTACCGGATGCTGCAACGCCCGCCTCGCGGCGATCGCGCCGCAGATGCCCGAACCCAGACCGATCGGCACGTAGACGATGTCGAGCTGAGGTACCGCGCGCAGGAATTCCCACCAGTAGGTGGCCACACCGCGCACCAGTGCGACATGGAAACTGGGCACCATCATCGCGCCGGTCTGTTCAGCCAGGGCCAGCGCATGTTCGCGGCTGGCCTGGAAGTCGTTGCCGTGTTCGACCAGTTCGGCGCCCAGCGCGCGCATCGCCGCGTTTTTCTCGACCGAATTGCCGTACGGAACCACAATGGCGCAGGCCACGCCGTGTGCGCGTGCCGACCAGGCGACGCTCTGGCCATGGTTACCGCGGGTGGCGCTGATGACGGCGCGCGGCAAAGCGTCGCGCTGGCGCAGGTCGTCGAAGAACGTCAGCCCGCCGCGGATCTTGAATGCACCGACTGGTGTGTGATTCTCGTGCTTGAGCCAGCAGTGCGTACCCAGGCGACGGCTCGACAGCGCCCAGCGGTATTGGGGCGTGGGTGGCATCGCGCGGTAGACGACGTCGGCGGCGGCCTCGATCGACTGCAGGTCGGGCAGCAGCATCGCGGTCACGGGCGTACCTCCGTGCTGCGCACTGCGGCATTCGCCTTGGGAGCGGCCCTGCGGCTCATGACGTCACAGGGCCACGTGGCCCTGGATGCAGGTCACCGAATGGCCGCCGACCCAGATCTGGCCGGAGGCATCGGACTCGATCATCACGCGCCCCGCGCGCCCGAGTGCGGCGCCTTGCGCCGCCTGGTAACTGGCGGGCAGGTGGCCGTCGGCGATCAGCCACTGCGCCAGGCTGGCGTTCAGGCTGCCGGTCACCGGGTCCTCGTTGACGCCCAGGTGCGGCGCAAAACCGCGTACTTCCAGATGGGCGTGGTTGCCGACGGGCCCTGAACGGACTGCGGCAATGGCGACCTTGTGCCCGGTCGCGGCGAGCCGGCCGAAGTCGGGCTCGACACGCGCCACCGTGTCGGTGTCGTCCATCAGCAGGCCAACCCACGCGGTACCGTTGTCCAGCAGTTGTGCCGACAGCACCTGGGCCGGTCGCAGCCCCAGTGCGGCGGCGACCGCGGCCAGCAGCGGCGCATGCACGTCGCGGCGCGCCAGCTTGGGCGCCCCGAACGCGAGCATCGCGCCATCACGGCGGATGGGCACCAGCCCCACGCCGCATTGCTGCACCACATGCGCGTTGGACTTCGGCGTACCGCCCGCCGCCAGCCAGGCGTGGCAGCTGCCCAGCGTCGGATGGCCGGCGAACTGCAACTCGCCGCCGGGCGTGAAGATGCGCAGCCGGTAGTCGGCGCCGTTATCGGTCGGGGCGAGCACAAAGGTTGTTTCCGACAGGTTCGTCCAACGTGCGAAGCCCTGCATGGCGGCGTCCGTCAGACCGTCGCCCTGCAACACGACCGCCACCGGATTGCCCAGATAAGCGATGGAAGTGAAGACATCGACTTGTTGAAACGGGCGTTGGGTCATGGCGTTGGTCATCAGACAAGTGGTTGGTCGAGCACCCCGCGGCTCGCGGCACGCGCCTGCAGTGCGGCGAACCAGCTCTGCAGATGGGGTCTGGGCGGATGTGCCAGTGGCAGGCCGAACCAGCGGTGCATCTCGCAGCCCGCCGGGATGTCGGCCATGCTGAAACGGTCGCCGGCCAGGAAAGGCGATTGCGCCAGATGGCGCTCGAGCAGATCGAGCAGCGGTGTCGTGCGCGCAACGGATGCTTCGATCAACGCCGCCTGGCGTTCTTCGGGCGCGGTGCGGATCAACTGGATGAACGCGTCGAATCCGGTGCGGTTGATGGTGCTCTGTTGCCAGTCCATCCATTGCTCGGCAATGAAATGCCGGGTCATGTCGGCGGGCAGCAGGCCGGATGCGGGATACCGGGTGGCCAGGTAACGCACGGTGGTGTTCGACTCCCATAGAGTCAGGTCACCGTCCTGCAGCGTGGGGATCAATCCGTTCGGATTGCGCTGCCCACACACCACCTTGCGCACATTGATCGAACTCAGGCGGCCCCAGATCTTCATGGTGTGCGTCATGGTTGCCGCCCGGTCAGGCGGTGACGGGCATCGATTCGCGCACCGCCGCGGCCAGCGCCGCGACGCCGCGCTCGATCTCCGGCACGCTGGGCGTCACGAACGACAGGCGCAGGCTGCGGGGATCGGGATGGTCGGCAAAAAACGCCAGTCCTGGCACGAAGGCCACTCCCTTCTCGACCGCCTTGGGCAGCAGCGCGACCGCGTCCATGCCGCGCGGCAGTCGTGCCCACAGGAACATGCCGCCTTCGGGTGTATTCCAGGTCACCCGAAGGTCCGGGTCGTTCTCGTCGCCGAACACCATCTCGCGCGCCAGCGCGGCCAGCATCGCGTCGCGCTGCTGCTTGTAGCGCGCGCGGATGGTCGGGATGTGGCGTTCGAGGAAGCCGTCCTGCATGACCTCGGCGATCATGCGCTGGTTGAATCCGGGGCTGTGCAGGTCGGCGGCCTGCTTGGCCTGCAGCAGTTTGGGGAACACCGCCTCGGGTGCCACCAGGAAACCGAGCCGCAGGCCCGGCGCCAGCACCTTGGAGAACGAGCCCAGGTAGATGCAGCCGTTGGGGTTGCGCGCCGTCAGCGGTGGCGGTGGCGGCTGGTCAAACCATAGATCGCCGTAGGGGTTGTCCTCGACGAGCGGAAGGCCCAGTTCCACGGCCGCCGTCACCAGTTCGGCGCGCCGCGCCTCGCTCATCGTGCGGCCGGTCGGGTTCTGGAAGTTGGGCAGCACATACAGGAAGCGTGGTGCGCTGCCGTCATGGCACTTGCGGCGCAGGTCGTCCACCAGCACGCCCTGCGCATCGCTGGCGATGCTGACCACCTCGGGCTCCATCGGAGTGAAGGCCTGCAGCGCACCCAGGTAGGTCGGGGTCTCGACCAGCACCCGGCTGCCTTCGTCGATCAGCACCTTGGCCAGCAGGTCCAGGCCTTGCTGCGAGCCGGTGGTGATGAGGATGTGCGCGGGATCGACGTCCCAGGGCAGCATGTCGGCCACCATCTGGCGCAGCGGCAGGAAACCTTCGCTGGCGGCGTATTGCAGCGCGGCATGCGCGTCGTCGCGCAGCACGGTGGCGCAGGCGCGCGAGAATTCAACCACGGGAAAGGTTTTTGCCGAGGGCAGCCCGCCAGCGAAACTGATGATGCCGGGTTTTTCGGTCAACTTCAGGATCTCGCGGATCACCGAGGGGTTCATGCGCGCGGCGCGGCGTGCCAAGGTCCAGGGCGTCTTGCTACTGTCGTGAATGCTCATTTTTCTCCTCCCTGCGGGCCGTAAAAGACCACCCAGGTCACGAAATCCGATGTGAAATTGTCGAACCGGTGGGGTCTGCCGGCCGAAACGAAAAACGCGTCGCCGACACCGGCCGCAAACGACTCGTCGCCGATGACGATCGTGGCGCTGCCGCCATGCACCAGGTACAACTCGTCCTGGGTGTGCGGTGTCTGGTGGTCGCGCCCGTCCGGATTGGCCGACGGGCGGAACACCTTGAGCGTCATGGAGCCGTGTTGCAGCGTGCTCACCGAGGGCGCGCCAGTCGGGTACTGCGCGCTGGCCGCGCCAGGAATCTGGCGCAGCCCGTGTTCGATCGAGGTTTTCATGATTTTCCCTTTGGCATTCAGGTTGTTCGAGAATACGCTGGCGTCGTCGCGGCGACGGGCATCCGCTTGCCGATGAACACCGTCGCGATCACCGCGAGCGCGAATCCGACGGTCATCAGGTCAAGCGACTCGCCGAGCAGCGGCACCGAGAACAGCATGCTGAGGAATGGCTGCACCAGTTGCACCTGGCTCACCCGAACCATGCCGCCCAACGCCAGGCCCCGGTACCAGGCGAAAAAGCCGAGCCACATCGAGACCAGGGCGACATAGGCAAAACCGATCCAGGCGCTGGTCAGCACCGAAGCGCCGGGCAGGTTGAGCAAGCTCACCGGCACGGTGACCGGCAAACTGATCACCAGCACCCAGCAGATCACCCGTTCGGCACCCAGGGAAGGGGTGAGCTGCCCGCCGCTGACATAACCGAACGCGGCACTGAGCACCGCCAGCAGCAGCAGCAGGTCAGCCCATTGGGCTGTAGCCGTGGAATTGGGGGTGCGCAGCAGCACGAACGCCGCGACCAGCGCCGATCCAGCGACCGCGCAGATCCAGAAGCCGGCACTGGGGCGCTGGCGCAGCCACAGGCTGGCCAGCACGGCGGTGGCCAGCGGCAAGATGCCGATCACCACCGAGGCGTGCACACCCTCGACATGGCGCAACCCCAGCGCCAGGAACAACGGAAAACCCACCACCAGACCGCAGGCAGTGAAGGCCAACATCGGCCATTGCCGGCCCCGCGGTCGCGGCCCGCGCGTGAGCAGCAGGTAGATCACCGACAACACGCCGGCCACTGCAGCGCGCCCGAAGGTCACAAACACGGGCGACAACTGCGGGTTGCTGGCCGGCCCGGTGGCCAGCTTGGTCATCGGCAGCGTCACGGCGAACAACACGACGGCCAGAAACCCGAGCCACAGTCCACGCGTCTCGTTCGTCATACCGTGAGCATCCAGATGGCTGTGACCAGCAGCACCAGCGCCATCGTCCGGTTGAACCACAGCAGCCGGTTGCCCTTGGCCAGGGTGGTGCGCAACAGCGAGCCCATCAGCGCGTAGCTGAAGTTGCTGGTGAACGCGAAGAACACCATCAGCGCACAGATGATGGCGAGCCGTTCGCCCGGATTGGTCGACGGCTGGCCGGCCGCCGAGACCACCCAGCCGGCGCTCAGCGTCAGCGCCAGCATCCAGGCCTTGATGTTGAGGAACTGCAGGCCCACGCCATTCCAGAAGCCGATCGTCAGACGGGAGGCGTCGACCTGGGCCAGTTGTGCGCTGCGTGACAGTTTCCAGGCCAGCCACACCATGTAGGCCACGCCAAGCAGTTTCACGCTCCAGCGCAGGGCTGGCATGCTCAGCACCAATGCGCCCAGGCCCAGGCCGCAGGCCAGCATGAGCAGGATCCAGCCGGCTGGCACCGCCAGGCAGAAGCGCAGCGCCGGTCGCAGGCCGTGGTTGACGGCCAGCGCCGTCGACAACAGGGTGTTGGGTCCGGGCGTGAAACTCACGGCGGTGCAAAACGCCAGCAAGGCGGTCAGTTCGGTCGGGCTCATGCAGTTGGGTTTGGAATTTCGGGCTCGGGCGCGCTGGCAAGGGCTTGACTGTAGCGGTAAAAATCACCCGGCTGTTCGTCAGCGACAGCGTGTTGCACAACCCCACCGGTTACTGCCTGCGGCCTGCCAGCGCCCATCGTCTGCTGCAACTGGCCAGCCAGCACCAGTTCCATATCGTCGAGGACGATACCTACAGCCACATCGCGCCGGAATCGGTGACCCGGCTGTGCGCGCTGGACAACCTGCAACGCACGATCTACGTCAGCGGGTTCGCCAAGATCCTGGCTCCGAACTGGCGCGTCGGTTACCTGGCAGCCCCAGGCGATCTGGTCGACAAGCTGCTCGACACCAAGTTGCTGACCACGCTGACAACCCCGGCCCTGATGGAGAAGGCGCTGGCCTGGTGCATCGATCAGGGCCAGTTGCGCCGCCACAGCGAGCGGATCCGTGCGCGGCTCGAGCAGGCCCGCGCCCGCACGGTGCAGCTGGCGCTGCAAGCGGGTTGCCGCTTCGCGGCCGAACCGGCCGGCCTGTTCGGCTGGGTCGATACCGGCGTCGACACCGATGCGCTGGCCCAGCGCATGCTGGATCGCGGTTATCTGCTGGCGCCCGGCGCCTTGTTTCACGCACGGCGCCAGCCCAGCACGCTGATGCGGATCAATTTTGCGACCACGTCGGACGCGCGGTTCTGGCGCGAGTTCCAGGACCTGCGCGATGGCGCCTGAGCACGAACCCTGTGCAGCACGGACCAGCGTGGCCGGCCGCTCAAGGTGCTCAAGGAGCCGCTACCCGCCATCGTCGGGCGCGAGCCGCAGGTGCGCAGGGTTCACGCGTCGTTCTTACGCCGGCGCAGCGTGAAGCGCTTATTGCGCCGATTTGTGCAGCTGCGCCAATGTCCTGAGCATTGTGCGATTGACCTCGCCCAGGTCGAATTCGTGCGCTGTGCACAGCCCCGCGACCTGGGTCATGTTCGGGTATTCGAGTGCGGTTGCCAGCTCGAGGAACGGCGCATACGGTCCGCTGTTACCCAGGATGGCACCAATGATGCGCTCGGACAGCGGCAGCCGGTGCAACGCATCCTTCAGCGACTCGCCCAATAGGCCGTCGACCTGTGACAACATGCCGCACAGAAAGACCTCGCGCCGCAACGCATCCTCGTCGCCGGCATCGAGCTGGCTTTCCATCATGCGCGCGCGCATCACCATGCTCATGCGCACCGGGTCCATGTCGGGTTCGTCGCCGGCCAGCGGCAACATCTCCTGCAGCCAGGCCTGGAAACGCGACAAACCCAGCAGCATCAGTCCGTGGCGCAGCGACTCGACGCTGCTGCGCAGGCCCAGTGCGGCGGAGTTGGTATAGCGCAGGAAGCGGTAGGCGAGCACAGGCTCCTCGGCCAGCGTGTGCTCGATCAGTTCGAGCGCGGCATCGGCATCGGTCTGCTGGATCAACCGCACCATGGCCTTGTGGCTGGGCTGGATGGGCTGGTGCAGGTGTGACAGCAACACATCGTCGATCGGCCAGCCGGCTACGCCCCAGGCGTTCTGTTGGTCCAGGCAGTGGTCGGCCATCAGCCGGCTGGGCACAGCCTCGATGATCTGGTCCGGCGGCACCGGGCTGGGCGCATGGGTCGGTGCGGCAGGCACGCGCGCGGCAGGCCGGGCCTGCTGTCGCAATGACGCTTGCGCGCCGACGATGGTTTCGGCTGGCGTCAGCTCCAGCATGCCGCGCACGAAGCACCGCGCCAGGGTGTCATCCGGGCGCTGACCCGGTTTGCCGCGCCAAACCAGCGGCATGCCACGCTCGTGCGCCCGCTGCACCGCGAGCGCGACCCGATCGGTGCGCGACAGGTCGTGCTGCACGACGATCTGCGGTCCATCGCGCTCGCCATGGTCCAGCAGGTCGATCAGCAGCGGGGCGGACTGCGGCGTCAGCAGCAGGGTCGGGCACTGCTCGGACCAGGTCTGATCTACCGTGCGCAGGAAGTGGGCGCCTTCGACCGACTCCTGGCCATGCGGAGCCAGAAACAGCTGCACGGCTGCCGGCTGGCGCAGTTGGTTCCAGACCAACTGGTACCCCAGGATCAGTTGCCCGAGCGTCGATGGAACCATGGTGGCGTCAGTTGATGAAATTGAACAGCGACAGGCGCTGGATTTGTGCGTAAGACTGTAACGCAGCCTGATAGCCAGTCTGCTTCTGGCTGAAATCGGAAATGGCCTTGACCATGTCGGCATCGATGGCGCGCGAGCGGTCCGACTCCAGCGACAAGGATCGGGCCGACTGCTGGTTGGTGATGGTATCGGCCCGATTCAGCCAGTCGCCAGCCTGGCCGCGCGCGGCCTGCATGCGTTCCATCGCGGTGTCGATCTGGGCCAGCGACAGGCCCACGGCATGCGCCAGCCGGTTGTCGCCGGGCGCGCCGTCGATGCTGCGGATGGCGTCGTCGAGCAGGTTGAACACGTTGTGCGGCACGCTCGGTGCAATCTCCAGCGCGTCGCCATGGGCCGGCGTGCCCTGGGCCAGCACCGAGATGCCGTCGAACTGGATCGGCGCGCCGTCGACATACGGTTGTGCGCTCGCGATCGTCGTCGACGTCGTCAGATCGACCACGTCATAGGTCGCTGCGCCGGCCACGACGCTGAAGTCGATGCGGTAGTTGTCACCGGTGACCAGGGCAGGCGAGAGCACGGTGCCCGGATCGCTCCAAAGGCCGTTGGAGTTGCCGGCAGCCAGCGAGACCTCGAAGGTCCGGTTGCCGCTGGGCACGTCCATCCAGATCGCCTGGCCGTTCATGGCGCCAGGCAGGTTGGTTGTCGTGGCGGCGCGTTGTCCCGGCGCGCCCTGGAACTGCACGCCAGCCGGAATGTCGGCAAACGGCGTCCCGGCGCTGCCCAGGCCGCCGAACAGCGGCAGACCGTTGTTGTCGGTGCGGTTGGCGACAGCGAAGATCTGGTCGCGCAGGCTGGACAACTGCTGCGCCAGTGTGTCGCGGTTTGCCGGCGTGTAGGCAGCGTTGCCGGCAGCGAGCACGATTTCACGTGCCGCCTGCATCAGGCCGATGGCCTCGCCCAGCCCGGCTTCGGCGCTGGAGAGCGATGCACGCTGGGTTTCGAGCGCCCGTTGGTCGGTCTCGATGCGGTCGAGTCGCACCATGACACGCTCTGCCTGGGCAGCAGCCAGCGGATCGTCGCTGACCCGGTTGACCCGCAGCCCCGAACTCAGCTGCTCCTGCTGGCCTGCCAGTTCGCTCTGGCGCTTGTACAGCAACTGCAGTGCGTTGTCGTAGGTGTTGGCGGTTCCTATGCGCATGATGGGCGGGTTTCAGATAAGGTGGGGCGGGGCGGGGCGGGCTTCAGCGTCCCAGGCTCTGGATCAGGGTGTCGAACAGGCTTTGCGATACCTGCAGGATCTTGGCCGAGGCCTGATAGGCCTGCTGGTATTGCAGCAGCTTGGCGGCTTCCTCGTCCAGGTTGACGCCGGACACGGCTGCCTGGTCTTTCGTCGCGTTGTCGGCGATCGACCGCGATACCGCGCTGGCGAAGCCGGCGCTTTGCACCCGCACACCGATGTCGGAAATCAGCGCGGCATAACCGTCGGTGGTGGCCGCCCCATCGAACAAGGCGAGGTCGCGAATCGCCAGCATTGCGTGTGCGTTGCCGGCATCGATAGCTGGAAATGCATTCGCCTGCACGGTGAAGGTGTCACCGGGCTGCGGCGAGCCCTTGAGCGTCAGCGCCCAACCGTTGTAGCTGATGGGCTGGCCGGGCAGATAGGCGACGCCGGTCGGGTTGCCGGTCCCGGTGCCGGCCACGTTGAACGCGCCGGCACCTGTGAACAGCAGCGTCACGGTCTGCGCGAGGTTGGCGTTGGCCTGCTGTGGCAGCAGGGTCTGCAGCGTTAGGGAGCCCAGGTTGGTGGTCCCGGCGCTGGCCACCACCGGGCTGGCCACGGCCAGCGAGCGCGGCGAGGCGAACGCCACGTCCATGTTCTGCGTCACCTGCCGGTAGGGTGTGACCATGAAGCGGTCGCCCGCGTTGGCCGTTCCGGTGACTTGCAGGTTCAGACCATCGATCTGGGCTGGCACCGCGCCGAATGTCGTGATCTGCCCGTCGGTGACCCGGCGTATCGATCCGGTGCTGGCGCCGGTAAAGATGATTTCATAGTCCGATGGCGCCAGCGCCGGCGCGCCGCTGGCGGGACTGGTCTGCACTGCCACCTGGATGCTGGCGCCGCTGCTGTTGGCCAGGGCGGGCAAGGCATCGGGAATGGGCCCCAGCGTGAACAGGTTGCCGACCGCAGCGCCGGACAAATCCAGGCCGAGGCTGTGTTGCTGGTTTACCGCCGTACCCAGTGCCAGCGCCATGCGCCCGAGCAGGTTGCCCGCATCGGCCAGGTCGGTATTGCCAAAACGCAGCAGTCCGGCCAGGCTGCCGCCGCCGAGCACGGCTTCGTCCATCACCGCGGTCACGCCATCGCGCTGCATCGTCAGTTTGGACCGCAGCGGGTCGCCGAAGTCGTCGGGTTGCAGAACCACCGTGGACGCCTTGTTGCCCAGCACCAGCGGCTGGCTCGAAGCCACGAACACACTGAGCGTGCCATCGCTGGCGGCAATGGTCGTCGTCTGCACATGGGTGTTGAGCTGGCGCACCAATTCTTCGCGCTGGTCCAGCAGGTCGTTGGGTGTGTGGCCCGAGCCCAGGGCATTGCCGATCTCGCGGTTCACGTTGGCGATACGCGTGGCCAGGCTGTTGACCATGCGTACCTCTTCGCCCAGTTCGAGTCGCAGGCTGTCGCGCAGGTTGTTCATGTTGCCCGTGGCCGAGCGGAACCGGGCTGCCAATTCGTCGGCCCGCGCCAGCACGACGGTGCGGGCGGTCAGGTCGGTCGGCGCATTGGCGACGTCGGAGAACGCATTGAGCATGGCGCCCATGGCGGCGCCCAGACCGGTGGCCCCGCCGGGGAACAGGTCTTCGAGCTTGCGCAGTTGCTCCAGGCGTTTTTCGTCGGCTGCGGCGACGGAGCCGGTCAGCGCCACCTGGCGCGTCAGCATCTCGCTGTGGCTACGCAGCACCGTGACCGCGTCCACGCCGCCTCCGTAATAACCCTTGCCCTGGTACTGCCCCTGTACCGCTTCGAGCTTCACCGTCTGGCGTGTATACCCCTGCGTGTTGACGTTGGCGATGTTGTTGCCGGTCGTGCGCAACACCTGCTGGTTGGACAGCAGGGCACTGGTCCCGATGTTGATCAGGGTTGGCATGGCTTAGCGGCCCCCACGCTCGACCACTAACCCGGCGGGAAATGGGCCACCATCGCCTGGGCGTGACTGGACGGAGATCATGTACGTGCGCGCTGCAACTGCAAGGTCATGTTGATCGCCCGGCTGAGCTTGGACGCATAGTCCGGGTCGGTCGCATAACCGGCGCGCTGCAGGCCGTTGGCCCAGCCCTGGACGGAGTCGGTCTGCTGGCTGACCTGGGCGTAACGCGGGCTCTGGGTGATCAGCCGGGCATAGTCGCGCAGCGAGTCCTCGTACGAGTCGTAGGCACGAAACTTCGCGAGCCCCTTCTGGGCCACGCCGTTGATGTATTCCGTAGTTGTAACTTCGGCCACCTTGCCGCTCCAGCCGCCCGTGGCCTTGATGCCGAACAGGTTGAACGATGGCGAGCCATCGGCCATGGTGATCTCGCTGCGACCCCAGCCGGTCTCATGGCCGGCCTGGCCGAGCATGAAGGCGGATGGAATACCGCTGGTCTGTTCGACCCGGGCGGCTGCAGCGGCATGGCGCTCCACAAATGCACTCTGGCTGCCGCTCGGGCGAACGGCGCCGACTGCTTCCGGTGGCGCCGGTGCGGGCGCCGTCGCGGGGGCCGGTATCGATTCGCCGGAGATGCGTTGTGACAGCTGGCGTGCGATCATGTCCGACAGGCCGCCAGGCATGCCGGACATGTGCACCGCGAGCTGCTGGTCCAGCAGGTCGGCGCTCAGGTCGCCACCCGGGCTGTCTAGCAGGCCGGACTTCATCGTCGCCTCGCGCATGCTCTTGATCAGCTCGCGCATGAACAAGGACTCGAATTGCCTGGCCGCGTCCTTGATTGCGCTGGCGCTGTTTTGGCCAGCCCGCAGTTTGAGCGCGTCGAGCGAACGCGCATCGGCGGCCAGTGCGTTGTTGATGCTGCCGTATGCCATGTCAAATCACCTCCAGCTCTGCATTCAACGCGCCAGCGGCCTTGATCGCCTGCAGGATGGCCAGCAGATCCTGTGGCGTCGCTCCCAGTGCATTGAGTGCCCGCACCACGTCGGCCAGTTGCGGCGAGGCCGGTATCTGTATCAGGATGCCAGGCTCCTGCGTGATCTTGATGTTCGACTGCTGCGCCACCACGGTCTGGCCCTGCGACAGCGGATTGGGCTGGCTGACCACCGGCGTGCTGCTGATGGTGATCGACAGGTTGCCATGGGCGATCGCACACGCGCCCAGCGTGACCGCCTGGTTCAGCACGATGGAGCCGGTGCGCGCGTTGATCACCACCTTGGCCGCCGGCACCGAGGACTCCAGCGTCAGTTCCTCCATCTCGGCGATGAAGCTGACGCGTGCGTTCGGATCGACCGGCGCCCGGACCTCGACCGTGCGCCCGTCGAGCGCGCGCGCATAACCTTGCCCGAAGCGGCGGTTGATCGCCTGGGCCACGCGTTGAGCGGTCTGGAAGTCGGACGCGGACAGGCCCAGCGAGATGGTGTCGCCGGCGAGCAGCGGCGTGGGAACGGAGCGCTCGAC
>JBBRVD010000031.1:0-25757 GCA_038247175.1 Burkholderiales bacterium
CGGATGGAAGTTCGCGTCCAGGCTGCGTATCCAGGCTGTGTATCCACGACAGCGAGCTGATTCCGAACTCGATCATCTATCCTGTCTGAAGTTCAACCCGTTGAAGGAGCCTGTGGCCATGGTGGAAGGAATGAACTTTCCGCGATTCTCGGCGGTGCGCGACGCGTTCGCCAGCACGTTCGACGACGCATGGGAACAGGGGGCTGCGGTCGCCGTCTACCTCGATGGCGAACCGGTGGTCGACCTCTGGGGCGGGCACCGCGATCTGGCGCGCACCCAGCCCTGGCAACGCGACACCCTGGCCAACGTGTGGTCGTGCAGCAAGGGCGTGGCAGCGACCGCGGTGGCGATGCTGGTGGAGCGCGGCACACTTGACTACGACGCGCCACTGGCGACCTACTGGCCGGAGTTCGCGGCCAACGGCAAGGCCGCCATCACGCTCGACCAGGTGTTGTCGCACCGGGCCGGGCTCGATGGCGTGCAGGTCGACATGGCGCTCCCCGACCTGTATGCAGGCACGCCGTTTACCGACGCGCTGGCGGCCATGGCGCCGCTGTGGGAGCCGGGCAGCCGCTGCGTCTACCACCCGGTGACTTTCGGGCATCTGCTGGGCGAGGTAGTGCGCCGCGTCGATGGACGCAGTCTGGGGCGCTTCATTGCCGACGAAATCGCGGCGCCACTGGGCTTGTCTTTTTTTGTCGGCCTGCCGCGGGAGCATGACCATCGCGCAGCGGAGATGTCCGGTGACGATGCGATCTACGCCTCCCACGTCGAAGGCCTGAAGAGCCCTTACCCGTTTTCGTTTCGCAACCCGGAGCTGTTTGCCCAGACGCCCAATGCGCGAGCCTGGCGCGCCGCCGAGATACCGGCCGCCAACGGCCACTCCGATGCACGGTCGCTGGCCCGGATGTACGGTGCGCTGGCGCGCGGCGGCGCGATCGACGGTGTTCGCCTGATCACGCCCGCAGGCATCGCCCGCGCCGCACGCGAGCGTTTCCGCGGCGTGGACGCCTGTTCGCTGGGCGCCACCGTGTTTGCCGCCGGTTACCGCGTTGATTCCGTCGGTTTCGGGCCGTCGGTGGGGCCCGGCAATTTCGGCCATACCGGTTGGGGCGGATCGGTGGCCTTTGCCGACCCGACGCACCACCTGGGTTTCGCTTTCGTCACCAGCCGCCTGCTGGCGTTTCCCGATGGCATCGACCCGCGGCGGCAACGACTGTTGCAGGCGGTTTACGCAAGCTTGTAGGCACGCTTGCGGGATCCGCGGGCTTGGCGGGCGGCTCGTGACCTGTTCCCAGGTCAGGCCTGTCGGCTGTCCTTGCCCAGGTTTTCCCCCAGGTGTCCCACGACCCGAAAACACCACCACATGCCGAACAGGCCGAAGGCGATCACGCCCAGTCCGTAGCCAGCCAATGCGCCCTGGGCGCCGAACCATGACTGCCCCAGCCAGACGAACGGGATCACGCCCAGTGTGGAGCGGCCCCAGTTCAGTGCGGTCGAGTAGAACGCGAATCCCAGGTTGTTGAACGCCGCGTTGGCCACGAACAGGGCGCCGTTGAACAGGAAACTGCCCGCCACGAAGATGCAGAAGAACACGATCAGCTCGCGCGCCAGTCCCTGCGCCTGGAACAGGTTGGCGATCTGGCTGCTGCCCAGCGCCAGCAATGCCCACACGCACAGCGCATAGACCAGCGTGACCTTGAGCGCGTCGCGTACGGTCGATGTCACGCGATCGAAACGCTGGGCGCCGAAGTTCTGGCCGATGATCGGACCGATCGCTCCCGAGAGCGCGAACAACACGCCGAATGCGACCGGGATGATGCGCTGGATGACGGTCCAGCCGGCAATCGCTTCATCGCCGTAGCTGGAGATCGCTTCGGTCACGAAGGCATTGCCGACTGGCGTCGCGATCTGGGTCAATACCGCGGGCAGCGCGATCGCCATGAAGGGCGCGAGTTCACGCATCACCAGCGCGGCGTGTGGCCGCGCCACCAGCTTGTGAACGTGCCACAGGCCGTGCAGCCCGATCAGTACCATGGCCACGCGCACGATGATGGTGGCGATCGCGACACCGTGCAGTTCCAGGCCCAGGCCCAGGATCAGCAGCGGGTCCATCACCAGCGCCGTGGCGGCCGCGCCCAGCGTCACGTACATGGCGCGGCGCGCGTCGCCGGTGGCGCGCAGCAGCCCCGACAGGCACATGCCGACACCCAGCAGGGGCCAGGATGGCAGCACGATGCGCATCAGCGTCGCGGCGCGCTCCAGGGTCTGGCCCCGTGCGCCCAGCAGCTGCAAGGCGGGCTCGATCAGCGGATAACCTACCAGGGCCAGCAGGGCCATGCAGGTGCCGACGATGATGAGCGAGGCGCCAGCGATCTGGCGCGCCTGTTCCAGCTGCCCGCGCCCGAGCGCGCGCGAGGTCAGTGCCGTGGCCGCGATCGACAGTCCGATCGCCATCGACGTGGCCAGGAACAGCAGCGCGGTTGCATAACCCAGCGCAGCCGTCAACTTCGGCTGGTGCAGCAGCGTGATGTAGAACAGGTTCAGCGCATCGACCGCGAAAACCGCCACCAGTCCGATCGAACCGGCGGCGGTCATCCGGATCACATGGCCCAGTGTCGAGCCTGTGACGAGTCGACCCTTGGGCTCAGCAGCGGCTGAAGCGCTGTCGGCGGGTTTGTGCATGAGGGTATCTTGCCGGAGGGCTCACGGCCCGACCAGCCAGGCTACCGGCGCGGCGCTCAACCGCGCACTTCCCCGTTGCCCAGCACCACGTATTTCAGCGAGGTCAGGCCCTCGATGCCCACCGGTCCTCGGGCATGGAACTTGTCAGTGCTGATGCCGATTTCGGCGCCCAGGCCGTATTCGAAACCGTCGGCGAAGCGGGTGCTGGTGTTGACCATCACGCTGGCCGAGTCGACCTCGCGCAGGAAACGTTGCGCATGCATGTGGTCGCGCGTGATGATGGCGTCGGTATGGTGGCTGCCGTAGTGGTTGATATGGGCTATCGCCGCCTCCAGGTCATCCACGACCTTGATGCTGATGATGGCGGCCAGGTACTCGGTGAACCAGTCCTGCTCGGTGGCATCGACCAGCCTGGCTGCCGGCAGGTCGGCCAGCAAGGCGCGGCTATCCGGACACACCCGCATCTCGACGTGCTTGTTGGCGTAAATGGCCGCGATTTTTGGCAGGAAGTCGGCAGCAACACCACGCGCGACCAGCAGGCTTTCGCTGGCGTTGCAGGGGCTGTATTTCTGGGTCTTGGCATTGTCGGCCACGGCAACTGCCATGTGTACGTCGCACGGATCGTCGACATACACATGGCAGTTGCCATCCAGATGCTTGAGCACCGGCACCTTGGCGCCCTGGCTGATGCGCTCGATCAGGCCCTTGCCGCCGCGCGGAATCGCCATGTCGACGTATTGCGGCATGGTGATGAGCTCACCCACCACCGCCCGGTCGGTGATCTGCACCAGTTGCACGCCGTCGGCTGGCAGGCCGCTGGTCTGCAGCGCCTGCCGCACCAGCAGCGCCAGCGCCTTGTTCGATTCGATCGCCTCCGAACCGCCACGCAGGATGCAGGCATTACCGCTCTTGATCGCCAGGCTGGCCGCCTCGATCGTGACGTTGGGCCGACTCTCGAACACCATCGCGAACACGCCGATTGGCACCCGCATCTGGCCGACCCGGATGCCGCTGGGTTGCTGCACCATGCCGCTGATCTGGCCAATGATGTCGGGCATGGCGGCCAGCTGCTCGCAACCCTGTGCCACGGTCTCCAGCACCCGGGGTGTCAGCCGCAGCCGGTCTGTCATCGGTGCCGACAGGCCTGCGCGGGTCGCGCGCTCGAGATCCTCCGTATTGGCCGTCTGCACCGCGGCCGTTTCCTCGCGCAGCAAGCGCGCCAGTATCCGCAGGCAGGTGTTGCGCTGCGCGGCTTCGGCCTTGGCCATCGCGGCCGATGCGGTGCGTGCCTGCAGGCCCAGCGTGTGACTGTATTCGGCGATGTTGACGGCGTTCATGGCGGCATTTTCTCACGCTGCAAGCACAGGCCAGTCGCTTCAACGCGCTGCGCAGGCTCCGCACAAGCCCATGGCCAGTCGGTGCAGCGCCTGCCACGGATCGGTCGGCCAGTCGGGCAACTTCAGGCCCTTGACGATGCCGTCGACCCGATGCGCCTGCAGCAGCAGATCGGACAACAACGCTGCGTCCAGGCGTGGCAGCACCCGCTCGAACAACCGTTCGCGCGCCCCCCATACGCGTTGTTCGCGCAGTGCCACCGGCAGCGGGCGACCATCGGCCATTGCGTCGCGCACGCGTTTGAGTGCGCGGATATCCTCCGACAGGCTGTAGTGCACCAGCACTGGCGCCTCGCCTTCGGCCTGCAGACCGCCGAGCATGCGCTGCACCCGCGCGAGCTGGCCAGCCAGCACCGCTTCGCTGAGCTTGAACACGTCGTAGCGCGCGACGTTGAGCACAGCACGCTCGATGTCTTCGAAACCGAGTTCGCCAACTGGATACAGCAGGGCCAGTTTCTGAATCTCCTGGTGCGCTGCCAGCAGATTGCCCTCGACCCGGTCGGCGAAGAACTGCAGACTGCGCTGGCCTTCCACGCCAGGCTTGACCCGCTGGTCTTGCCTGGCCAGGCGCTGTGCCAGCCATTGCGGCAACGCGCTGCGATCGACCGGTTCGAGCGCGATCGAGACGCCATGCCGTTCGAGTGCACCGAACCAGCTGCCGCCGCGGGTGGCTTTGTCCAGTCGGGGCAGAAGCACGATGGTCAGCAGGTCGTCGTTGCCCTGGGCTTGGTCGCACAGTTGCTGGATCGCCGCGCTGCCGTCCTTGCCCGGCTTGCCGGTTGGAATGCGGATCTCGACGATCTGTTTGTCCGAGAACAGGCTCAGCGAGCCACCGGCGGCGAGTACCTCGCTCCAATCGAAATGCGCGCCGGACACCGTGTGCGAGGTGCGCTCGCTGAAGCCGGCGGCGCGGGCCGCGGCGCGGATCGCGTCGGCCGCCTCCTGCACCAGCAGCGGCTCGTCACCGTGCAAGGTGTACAGGCCGCGCAGTCCCTTGCTCAGGTGCTGGGGCAGTTGGCCGGCGGCGAGTTGCATGGCTCAGTGGGGCGTGGCGGGCAAGCGGGACGCCTGCGCTTGCGCGGTCCCGGTCAAAACGATTTGACCGCAGCCAGCCGGCGAATCAGCTGCCGCACGATATCGGACTGCATGTCGCGGTACAACAACTCCTCTTCAGCCTCCTTGGCCAGCACTGCGGACTCGTTGAAGCTGATGTCGCGCTGCAGCATGAGTTCAGTGGAGCCGATCAGCTCCTTGCCTTGCGGCGTGCGCAAGCGGAAGCGCAGTCGGGTACGCAGCTGAAACTCGCGGACCTGGCCGGAGGTGTTCACACCGACCACCGTTTTCTCGCGCGCCTCGTACTGGATATCGAGCACGGCGTCGGCGCTGGGCAGGCCCTTCGGATCCGTGATCAGCGTCAATGCGTCCAGCGAAGCCAGGTTACGCTTGATCTCATTGCCGATGGGTGACGTCTCGCCGGCATTCACATACAGGGAGTCAAATGCCAGGTCGGGTGCGTCGCGCAGCTGGAAGCCGCAGCCTGCCAAGGTCAGTGCGATACCCGCGGCGAGAACCAGCCGGCGCCGCGTCATGTGACCACGTTGACCAGGCGCCCGGGCACCACGATCACCTTGCGTACCTTGGCACCTTGCGCCAGGTTGACGAACACTTCACTGTGCACAGCCGCGTGTTCGATCGCCTGCCGGCTGGCACTGGCCGGCACCCGGATCGAGCCGCGCAGCTTGCCGTTGATCTGCAGCACCAGTTCGAGTTCGTCCTGCTGCAGTGCCGCCGGGTCGACCGCCGGCCAGGGTGCATCGAGCAGATCGCCATGCTGGCGGACATAACCGAGACCGTCCCACAGTGACTGGGTGATGTGCGGCGTGACCGGGTACAGGGACCGCAGCAGGATGCCGAAGCACTCGCGCAGCGCCACCAATTCGCCGGTGCCGTCGTCGGACTTGAAGTCTTCCAGCGCGTTGAGCATCTTCATCGCGCCCGAGACCACGGTGTTGTACTGCATGCGCTGGTAGTCGTAGTCCACCTGCCTGAACACGGCATGGATCTCGCGCCGCAGATCGGCAGCCGCCTTGCCGTAGACCGTGTTCGGGGCCGTTGGCAGCGGCATGCCGAGCAGCTTGACGCCGAAGTTCCAGACCCGGCGCAGGAAACGGTACGAGCCCTCCACGGCCGCATCGTTCCACTCCAGCGTGGCTTCGGGCGGCGCGGTGAACATGGTGTACAGGCGTGCGGTGTCAGCCCCGTATTTCTCGATCAGGTCCTGTGGGTCGACGCCGTTGTTCTTGCTCTTGCTCATCGTGCCCACGCCTTCGTAGGTCACGGCCGAGCCGTCGCTCTTGCGTTTGGCGCCGATCACCTTGCCGGCTTCGTCGTGGATGTCCTCCACGTCATGCGGCCAGAAATAGTCGATGCCACCCCCCGGCTTCTTGCGCGAGTAGATGTGGTTGAGCACCATGCCCTGGGTCAGCAGCTTGGTAAACGGCTCATCGACGGCGAGCAGACCCAGGTCGCGCATGACCTTGGTCCAGAACCGGGCATACAGCAGGTGCAGGATGGCGTGTTCGATGCCGCCGATGTACTGGTCCATCGGCATCCAGTATCGGGCGCCGTCGGCGACCATGGCCTGGTCATTGCGCGGATCGCAATACCGCATGAAATACCAGGAACTGTCCACGAAGGTATCCATGGTGTCGGTCTCGCGCCGCGCCGGCTTGCCGCAGACCGGGCAGGTCACGCCGGCATGGAAACCTTCATGGTGGTTCAGCGGGTTGCCCGAACCGTCCGGAATGCAATCCTGCGGCAGCACGACGGGCAGTTCTTTCTCCGGTACCGGTACCGCGCCATGTTCGTCGCAATGGATGATCGGTATCGGCGTGCCCCAGTAACGCTGGCGGCTGATACCCCAGTCGCGCAAGCGCCAGGTTGTCATCTTCTCGCCCAGGCCCCGGGTGTGAAGTGCGTGCGCGATGGCGTCGACAGCCTGCGGGTAGGACAGGCCGCTGAAGCTGTCGGAGTTGATCGTCACGCCGCGCTGTTTGTCGCCGTACCAGTCCTGCCAGTTGTCGTAGTCGTAGGTGTAGCCATCGATCAGCACCACCTCGACGATCGGTATGCCGTATTTCTTGGCGAAGATGAAGTCGCGTTCATCATGTGCCGGCACGCCCATGACGGCACCGTCGCCGTAACCCATCAGCACATAGTTGCCGACCCAGACCTCGATCCTTTGCCCGCTGAGCGGGTGGGTCACCTGCAAACCGGTGCGCATGCCCTCCTTCTCGCGCAGCGCCAGCTCGGCCTCGGTCGTACCGCCGCGTTTGCATTCCTCGATGAACGCCGCCAGCGCGGGGTCGTCCGCCGCGGCGTGGTTGGCCAGCGGATGCTCAGGCGCCACCGCGCAGAAGGTCACGCCCATGATGGTGTCGGCGCGGGTGGTGAATACGTACATGCGCCCGCCGCCGATCAGCGCGCCCGTGGCGTCCTGGATATCGTGGGTGAAGGCGAATCGCACGCCTTCGCTGCGGCCGATCCAGTTTTCCTGCATCAGCTTGACGCGTTCCGGCCAGCCCGGCAGGTGGTTCTGCACCTGGTCCAGCAGTTCCTCGGCGTAGTCGGTGATCTTGAGGTAATACCCCGGGATCTCGCGCTTCTCGACGGGTGCACCGGTACGCCAGCCCTTGCCGTCGATCACCTGTTCGTTGGCCAGCACGGTCTGGTCCACCGGGTCCCAGTTCACGACCTGGGTCTTGCGGTAGGCAATGCCTTTGTCCAGCATCTTCAGGAACAGCCACTGGTTCCACTGGTAGTAGCTCGCATCGCAGGTGGCGATCTCGCGGCTCCAGTCGATGGCCAGCCCCAGCGCCTGCATCTGCTGCTTCATGTAGGCGATGTTGTCGTGGGTCCACTGGGCCGGCGGCACACCGTTTTTCAGCGCCGCATTCTCGGCTGGCAGGCCGAAGGCGTCCCAGCCCATCGGCATCAGCACGTTGTAACCCTTCATGCGCAGGTGGCGCGTGAGCATGTCGTTGATCGTGTAGTTGCGCACATGGCCCATATGCAGCTTGCCGCTGGGATAGGGCAGCATCGAGCAGGCGTAAAATTTCTTGCGCGTGGCGTCTTCGGTCACGCGGTAGGCGTCGCGGCCGGTCCAGTGCTCCTGCGAGGTGGCCTCGACGTCGAGGTGGTTGTATTTGTCGTGCATGGGGATCGATGGGCGGCGCGAGTGCCGCGGCAAGTCGATTCTAGGTGTTCATGGCTGCCGGACCAGCCGCGGAGCCACGGCCACCGCGACCGCCGGGCCGCCTCAGGGCGCGGACTTTTCCGGTTCAGCGACGAAGCCGATGCGTCCCAGCCCCGCTTTCTGCGCCATGCCCATGATCTCCACCACCCGCCCATACGGCACGGCAGCGTCGGCGCGCAGTTGCAGTTCGGTATCCGGGTCGGCGCTGGCGATGCCGGCCAGCTGAGCCGCCAGTTCGGTGGCCGATACCGGTTTGTCGTTCAGGAACGCCTGGCCGGACGTGTCGACGCTGAGCATGACCGACACCGGGGCGTTCCCGGCGCTGGCGGCGTCGCTGCGCGGCAGATCGAGCCGGATCGAGCTTGCCAGCAGCGGCGCGGTGATGATGAAGATCACCACCAGCACCAGCATGACGTCGATCAGTGGCGTCATGTTGATCTCGCTCATCGGCTTGTTGCCGGTGTCGCGGTCCAGGCGCCCGAAAGCCATGGGGTTCAATCCTGTGCCGGCGCCGCCCCGGGCACGCCGGGATGGAGCAGCAGTTCACGCAGATCACGCGCAAAACCTTCGAGATCGGCCTCGATGCGGCTGATCTGTCGGCCGAGCACGTTGTATGCCAAAACCGCCGGAATCGCCACTGCCAGTCCGGCGGCGGTCATGATCAGGGCCTCGCCGACCGGGCCGGAGATCTTGTCGATCGTGACCTGACCCGCCTGCGAGATCGACATCAAGGCATGGTAAATGCCCCAGACCGTGCCCAGCAGGCCGACAAACGGTGCGGTGGCGCCGACCGTGGCGAGCAACACCTGGCCGAACTGGAGCTTGTGCAATATCGCCTGCAGCTGCTGGCGCAGCACCCGTGTCAGTTGCTGGGAGCGGTCGCCTGCGTTGGCCAACGTGCCGCTGCCGTGGATCCGGGTCGCGGCGATCAGCGGTGCGATCAGGGCTTCGCGGTCAAAGGCCTCGGCCTTGCGCTGGCCCTCGTGCAGGTCGCCCGACTGCCAGAACGCCAGCAGGCTGCGGCCGACGTCGCGACTGGCGCGGCGCAGCAACCAGGACTTCCAGAGAATCACGAACCAACTGCCGACAGACATCAGCAGCAGCACCAGAACCACCAGGTTGCTGACCCCATCGCCCTGGGCCAGGATCTGGATCAGGCCCATCGGAGACCCTCCCATGGGCCACTGCCCGCGGCAGGGCCTGGGCTTGCCGCGCTGGTCATGATGGAGCGGCCGCTGTGTCGGTCTCGGCCAGTCCCAGCACGTCGAACATGTCGAACAGGCCGCGCGTCTGCCCGGCCAGGAAACGCGCGGCGCGCAGGCTGCCCTGGGCGTAGGTTTCGCGACTGGAGGACTTGTGCGAAATCTCGATACGTTCGCCAGTACCGGCGAACAGCACCGTATGGTCGCCCACGATGTCGCCACCGCGGATGGTGGCAAAACCGATCGTGGACGGGTCGCGCTCGCCGGTGACGCCCTGGCGCGCATAGACCGCGCACTCCTTCAGGTTGCGGCCAGTGGCCCGGGCGATGACCTCGCCCATCTTGAGTGCAGTGCCCGATGGCGCATCCACCTTGTGGCGGTGGTGAGCCTCGATGATCTCGATGTCGTAGCCGGTGGCCATCGCCCGTGCGGCCAATTCCAGCAGCTTGAGCGTGACGTTGACGCCGACACTCATGTTGGGAGCCATCATGATCGCGACGTCGCGCGCGCAGTCGGCGATCTCGGCCTTCTGCGCGTCGGAAAACCCGGTGGTGCCGATCACGCACTGCACACCGAGAGCGCGGCAGGCGGCCAGGTGGGCCAGCGTGCCCTCGGGGCGGGTGAAATCGATCAGCACATCGCAGCCGGCAAGTCCTTGCCGCAGGTCGCCGGTAATCAGCACGCTGCAGGGATGGCCCGAAAAGGCACTGGCATCCTGCCCGATGGCCGCACTGCCAGAGATGTCGAGCGCACCGGTCAGTTCGCAATCGGCACTGGAACGCACTGCCTCGATCAGCATGTGGCCCATGCGGCCGGATGCCCCGGCAATGCAGACCCTGCGCTTGCGCTCGCTCGCCATGCCGTGCACCGGGCTCAGGGTTTTGCCGGCTCGAGCGGCGGGTAACTTGAGGGCAGTGGCGCCAGGGCGCGTGCCGGCGCGGCTGGCTTGTCTGCCGCGCCGTCCTTGCTTGACGATTGTGCGAAAGCCTTGAGCGATTCTTCGCTGGCCTGCAACTCCGGAACCTTGGCCGACTTGCGGTTGTTGTCCAGCGAGGCCACGAACTCCGCCTCCGTGGGCATGGGATCGGCGTCGAAACGTGTGAGCGCATCGTCCTTGAAGAAGACGGTGAGCTTGCGTAGCTGCAGCGCTTCACCCTTGCGCCGGAAGCTGAAAACATAGTCCCACCGGTCGGCATGGAACACGCTTTGCAGCAGGGGTGTGCCCAGCAGGTCGCGCACCGATTGCCGGGGCAGGCCCGGGCGCAATACGTCAACCTGTTCCCGTGTGATCACATTGCCCTGCACCACGTCGATCTGATGGGGTGTCACGATGCTGGCCAGGCGGTTGCTGGCGCCGTCGAAGCTCGAGCATGCCGCCAGGCTGGCACTCAGGACCAGCAGCAGGGACTTCAGGGCGCAGGGAACAGGCATGGAGCAGGGGGGCGATATGATCGCGTCATTGTAGCCGCTGCGTCAGTGTCAGCTTGTCATCCCCGGAGGTTGAACATGGCCATCGCCAACATCGATGAACTCAAGAGTACCGGGCTCAAGGCCACCGTGCCGCGGCTGAAGATCCTCGAGATTTTCCAGAAGGGCGAACAACGCCACATGACGGCGGAAGATGTCTACCGCGCCCTGCTGGACGACAATTCGGACGTCGGACTGGCCACGGTGTATCGCGTGCTGATGCAGTTCGCGCAGGCCGGCATCCTGAGCCGAAGCCATTTCGAGAGTGGCAAGGCGGTGTACGAACTCGATGAGGGGCAGCATCACGACCACCTGGTGTGTCTCGATTGCGGCCGGGTCGAGGAGTTCTATGACGCAGAGATCGAAAAGCGCCAGCAGGCGGTTGCCAAAGCCAAGGGTTTCATCATCGCCGACCACGCCTTGAGCCTGTACGCCCATTGCAGCAAGCCGGGTTGTCCGGACCGGCCAGCTCCCACACGCGCTCTGCAGGATTGACTCGGATGCAGGGCCTCAGATTCCGGAGCGGGCCGGCTGCTTGACCTCCATCGCCTTGCGGTGGCGTTCGACAAATTCCTGGTAGGTGTCGATGCCACGCAGCTTGAGGATGGTGCTGCGTACCGCAGCCTCGACCAGCACCGCGATGTTGCGACCGGCTACCACCTGCACCACGACCTTGAGCACCGGGATGCCCAGGATGTCCTGGGTCAGCGGCTCGTAGGGGATGCGCTCGTACTCGCGTTCCAGCGTCTCGCGGCGCACCAGGTGCACGATCAGTTTGAGGCGGATCTTGCGGCGCACCGCCGTCTCGCCGAAGATGGCACGGATATCGAGCAAGCCGATGCCGCGCACCTCTAGCAGGTTTTGCAGCAGGTCCGGACAACGACCCTCGATCGTGGTCTGGTTGATGCGGTACAGGTCGACCGCGTCGTCGGCCACCAGGCCGTTGCCGCGCGAGATCAGTTCCAGTCCGAGTTCACTCTTGCCCAGTCCGGATTCGCCGGTGATCAACACGCCCAGGCCCAGGATGTCCATCAGCACGCCGTGCATCGAGGTGCGCTCGGCAAAGTGCTTGGACAGGTAGGCCCGCAACACGTCGATGACAAACGCCGATGAGGCCTTTGTGGCGAACATCGGGATCTGCGCGCGTTCGCACAGCGACAGCAGGGCGTCGGGCGGCTCCTGGCCGTCGGCCAGCACCAGCGCGGGCGGCTCCAGTGTCACGATGCGGGAGATACGCCGGGCGCAATCCTCCTGGGTCGCGTTGGTCAGGTAGGCAACCTCACGCTCGCCCAGGATCTGCACCCGGTAGGGGTGGATATAGTTGAGATACCCGACCAGGTCGGCGCCCGAGCTGGCGGCCTGCACCGCGACCTCGTCGAAACGCCGCTCGGACGCGCCCAGGCCAGCAACCCATTGCCACTTCAGGTAGGCGCGGAATTCCTCGAACAGGACATCGGCGCTGACGACGGTGGGCTTCATGATGACTCAGAGCGTGAGAGGCAATCGATTGGGCGAGGGTTCAAGCGATTGCCTTTCACGCTCTCAGATCGGACTGCCGATCAGGCTAGTTGCGCCGACTGCCACTGCGAGATCAGGTCGTGCAATCGAGCCGCGTCGTTGCAGTTGCTCATCTTTTCGCGCAACTCCGCGTCGCTGAGCAGTTCGGCAATCTCGGACAGGATCTCCAGGTGCTTCTGGGTCGCCGCCTCGGGTACCAGCAGGAAGATCAGCAACTTGACCGCCTGGTCGTCCGGCGCATCGAAGCCGATCGCGGTCTCCATCTGGAAGACCGCTGCCATCGGAGCCTTCAGGCCCTTGATGCGCCCATGGGGAATTGCGACCCCATGGCCCAGTCCGGTGGAGCCCAGGCGCTCACGTGAGAAAAGGCTGTCGGTGACCAGCGCGCGGTTCAGCCCGTGCAGGCTCTCGAACAACAGGCCGGCTTCTTCGAACACCCGCTTCTTGCTGGTGGCATCGACACGCACAAGTACTTGTGCTGGAGGCAGGATGGACGCAAGTCGATTCATGATGGGTTGCAGATTATGCACACAAAAAAACCGCCCGGCGCGCGGGCGGTTTTGTCGCCAATGCCGAGGCGGCCTTACATCAGGCGTTTGGGCGCCTCGTGATGATGGTCCTGCAGGCGATCCTTGTGGCGCGTGACCTGGCGATCGAGCTTGTCGACCAGGTCGTCCACGGCGGCATACAGATCGGAATGGGAACTTTCCGCGAACATGTCGCTGCCCTTGACATGAATATTGCATTCGGCGCGTTGCCTTCGCTCCTTTTCCTTGAGTTTCTCCACGGTCAGTAACACCTTGACGTCCACGACGGCGTCGAAATGGCGGGTAATTCGATCGAGCTTGGTCGTTACGTAGTTGCGCAGGGCCGGTGTGACCTCGAGGTGATGACCGCTGATCGTCAAGTTCATGGATGTCCTCCTGTATCGCTCGCCAAAAATGGCCGCGGTCCGGCCTGCGGGCCGCGACGGAAGTCAGGACACGGCGCGATCCGTGTTTCCTGCCAGTCGATTCACTATGCCCGCGAACAGCGGCAAATGCAAGCCTGACCGACACGGACTGGGCACTTGCCATGCCGACAGGGCCGATTCGGGCCACTGGCGATGCAATAGACTGTGCTGAAGTTACAAGATGTACCGATGAGCCTGGACACCATCATCCATGCGGGATTGCGTCAATACGATCGCCCCACCGTGGGGCTGGTATTGATGGGTGGTGGCGCGCGCACCGCGTACCAGGTCGGTGTGCTGCGCGCACTGGCCGACATGCTCCAGGCCCGAGCGGACGGCCCCCACACCTTCCCGTTCCAGGTGCTTGTGGGTACGTCCGCAGGCGCGATCAATGCGGCGTTTCTGGCCAGCCGGGCGACGCAGGGCTTGCAGGCCTTCGAGCAGCTCGCGCAGTTCTGGCGCAGGTTGCGATCTTCGGATGTGTTCGACCTCAACGTGCCGGGCTGGGTGCGGTTCAGCCGCATCGCGGTCGCGCTCAGCCTGTCGCGCCACGCACAGGCCAACGGTGCCATGATGGACAACGCGCCCTTGCGCAAGACCTTGCGCCAGGGCATTTCGATCGACGGTATCGGCGACGCCTTGCGCTCCAACACCATCGACGCACTGGCGGTGACTGGATCGAGCTACACCACTGGCGTGCACTGGACGTTCTGCCACACGGCCAGCCGGGGTGAGTTTCAAGGCTGGTCCCGGCCAGGACGGCGCGCCGAATTCCAGCCCCTGACCATCGACCATCTGATGGCGTCCAGCGCGATTCCATTCCTGTTTCCGGCCACGCCGTTGCGGGTTGACGGCCGCAACGAATACTTCGGCGATGGCTCGATGCGTCAGGTCACCCCGTTGTCGCCAGCGATGCACCTGGGCGCGCGCCGCATCCTGGTCGTCGGCGTGGGACAGCCCGAGCGTTCCGGCCTGGGCGACGCCGGCAACGTGGCGCAGGTGCGCGGGCCGACTTTGGGCAGCATGGCCGGCCATGTGATGGCAAGCGTGTTCCACGACACGCTGCAGGCCGACGTCGAGCAGACTGCGCGCGTCACCCAGACCATCAACCGCCTGCCGGCCGCGGCCGCCAACGCCCTGCCATTCAAGGCCATCGATGTGCTGGCTGTGTCGCCAACGCAGTCGCTCGACGCGCTGGCGCAGAAGTTCACCAGCGAGCTGCCAGCGGCGATTCGCAACGCGATGGGGGCGCTGGGCGTGCTCAAAGGCAGTGGTGGCACGCTGGCCAGTTACCTGTTGTTCGAGCCGCGTTTCGTGCAGTCGCTGATGGCCCTGGGCGAACACGATGCGATGGCTGTCAAGGACGAGTTGCTCGAGCTGGTGCTGGGCGCCTGACGCGACGCCGGTGCGATAATTTTGGTGTGCGACCACCGGTCGATCTACCGGCCGCGCAACCCGGGCCGGCGGTCGCTTTTCTCCATTCTCTCCCGCCGATCCAGACCACCGGGGTGGACCATGCTCAATGTTTTCTCGCTCGTCAATGGTCGCGAGGAGGCGCGCCAGATCCTGCGCGACATCGATTCGCTCGATTCGCACACCACCTTCCTGTTTGACAAGATCAACTTTCTGATGGACGCCACGGTGGGTTTCATCAACATCAACCAGAACAAGATCATCAAATTGTTCTCGGTCGCCGCCGTCGCCTTGCTGCCGCCCACGTTGGTGGCCAGCGCCTATGGCATGAACTTTCGCTTCATGCCGGAGCTGCAGTGGTCGTTCGGCTACCCGTTTGCATTGGTATTGATGGTGGTCAGCGCGATCGCGCCGATGTGGTACTTCCGGCGCCGCGGCTGGCTCAACTAGCCCGGCGGCTGTCTGACGCGCCTGCCAGTGCGCGCAGGAAACCATCGACGATGCGCCGGGCATAGATTGCGGCGACAGCGTCGATGAATTGCTGGAAATCGACAGGGGCGGTATCGTCGGCGCGGTCCGAGATGGTGCGCGCGGCGGCGAACGCGATGCCGTAGTCGTGACAGACCTGCGCCACGGCGCCACCTTCCATTTCCACCGCCAGCGCGTCCATGGCCTGAGCGCCGAGCGCCAAACGCACTTCGCGCGCGGTCTGCGTCGTCGCGATGAAGCGATCGCCGCTGGCGATCAGGCCCTGATGCACGGTCGGTGCGCGGCCGATCGCAGCCACTGGCGGCAGGCCGTCAATGGCGTTGCGGCAAGCACGCGCGAGCAGTTCGGTCAGGTGCGGGTCGCAGGCGAACTGCGTGCGCTGGTACAGCGGGATTTCGAATCGCGGGAACAGTGGCGATGCGTCCATGTCATGCTGCACGAAATGGCTGGCCACGACCACGTCGCCCACCTGCACCTGGGTGCCCAGGCCGCCGGCGACACCGGTGAACACGATCCGGGTGGCGTCGAAGGCCTCGATCAGCGTGGTGGCCGTGGTCGCCGCGGCGACCTTGCCGATGCGCGACAGGGCCAGTACCACCGGCATGCCATGCAGCGTGCCGCACCAGAAGTCGCGTCCGCCGCGCCGCACCCGGCGGGTACGTTCCAGCTGCGCCAGCAGGCCTTGCTGCTCCTGCTCCAGTGCGCTGAGGATCGCCGTGGCCGCCATGACCTGAAGACCCGGGACTATTTGTCGCGCAGCTCGCGGCGCAGAATCTTGCCCACCGGCGTCTTGGGCAGTTCGGCCCGGAACTCCACCAACCTGGGCTGCTTGTAGCCGGTGAGGTTTTCCCTGCAAAAGGCGCGTACCTGCGCCTCGGTCAGTGCCGGATCCTTCTTGACGACGACCAGCTTGACGGCTTCGCCAGTCTTGGCATCGGGGATACCAACGCAGGCACACTCCAGCACGCCCGCGAGCTGCGACACGAGCTCCTCGATCTCGGTCGGATAGACGTTGAAGCCGCTGACCAGAACCATGTCCTTCTTGCGGTCGACGATCCGGAAGTAACCACGCGGGTCCATCGTGCCGATGTCGCCGGTCTTGAAAAAGCCGTCGATGGTCATGACCTTGGCGGTCTCGTCCGGGCGTTGCCAGTATCCGGCCATGACCTGCGGACCCTTGATCGCGATTTCGCCGGGCTCGCCAGGAGCAACGTCCTTGCCGTCGTCATCCACCAGTTTCATCCAGGTGTTGGGCAGGGGCACACCGATCGATCCGCTGTATTCGGTCGCATTGGCCGGGTTCCCGCTGGCGGAGGGCGAGGTCTCGCTCAGGCCGTAACCCTCCAGAATCGGCTTGCCGGTCTTCTCCTTCCACAGGGCGGCCACGGCACTTTGCACCGCGGTGCCGCCGCCAGTCGCAGCCACCAGGTGGCTCCAGTCGACCGTGTTGAAATCGGGATGGTTCGCCATGCCGTTGAACAAGGTGTTCACGGCCGGCATCAGGTGGATGCGGTGCCCGGACAACTCCTTGAGCATGCCCGGCATGTCGCGCGGATTGGCGATCAGGATCAGTTTGCCGCCCAGGCGCAGCGCCAGCATCATGCAGTAGGTGAACCCGAAGATGTGGTAGAGCGGCAGCGCGCAGACGATGGTCGGCTGCTCCTGCGCGGGAATCGTGTCCATCAGGGGCGCGGCCCAGACCTGGTTCTGCAGCACGTTGGCCACCAGATTGCGGTGCAGCAGCACTGCGCCCTTGGACAGGCCGGTGGTTCCGCCGGTGTATTGCAGCACCGCCATGTCGTCGCTCTTGATCTCGGGCTTATTCAGCGTCGCAGCGCTGCCGCGCGCAATGGCTTCGTTGAAGCGCACCGCGCCCGGCAGGATGAACGGCGGCACCATCTTCTTGACGTGGCGCACCACGTAATTGACCAGCGCACCCTTGAGCAGACCCAGCTGGTCGCCCATGGCGGCCAGCACGACATGCCTGACTGCCGTGGCAGCCAGACATTTTTCCAGCGTGCTGGCGAAGTTCTCCAGGATCACGATGGCCTTGGCACCGGAGTCCTTGAGCTGGTGCTCGAGTTCGCGCGCCGTGTAGAGCGGGTTCACGTTGACCAGCACCAGGCCGGCGCGCAACACAGCAGCAACCACGACCGGATACTGCGGCACATTGGGCAGCATCACAGCCACCCGGTCGCCCTGGGCCAGACCCAGGCCCTGCAGGTAAGCGCCGAATGCCTCGCTCAGGCTGTCGGTTTGCCGAAACGTGATGTCGCGGCCCATGAAGCTGTAGGCCGTTCTCTGGCCATGCTGGCGAAAGCATGCGTCGATCGGGTCGACCAGCGAGTTGTACTGCGCCACGTCGATGTCCGCAGGCACACCGGGCGGGTAACTCTTGAGCCAGATTCGGTCTTTCATCGCCTTGTGTCTCCAATCATCCGAAGCGGGATTGTCCCCGTCTGGCGCACTCGGGTCGCGGCAAGCCCGGCGCGGTGGCGCCGGGCCATCGGCGTTGTCTACTCGAGCGCCTTGCCCATGTCCTCGACAACTTTCTTGGCGTCACCGAACACCATCATGGTCTTGTCCATATAGAACAGTTCGTTGTCGAGGCCAGCGTATCCGGCGGCCATGGATCGCTTGTTGACGATCACGGTCTTGGCCTTGTAGGCCTCCAGGATCGGCATGCCGTAGATTGGGCTGCCTTTTTGCAGCGCCGCCGGGTTGACCACGTCGTTGGCACCCAGGATGATGGCGACGTCGACCTGGCCGAATTCGCCGTTGATGTCTTCCATCTCGAACACCTGGTCGTAAGGCACTTCGGCCTCGGCCAGCAACACGTTCATATGGCCCGGCATGCGCCCGGCCACCGGATGGATGGCGTACTTGACGGAGATACCCTTGTGCGTGAGTTTCTCGGCCAGTTCCTTGACTGCGTGCTGGGCGCGAGCGACGGCCAGGCCGTATCCCGGCACGATCACCACGGTCTCTGCATTGCCCAGCACGAAGGCGGCGTCGTCCGCGCTGCCACTCTTGACCGGCCTTTGCTCCTGGGCGCCGGTCGCGGTCACGGCCTCGCCGCCGAAACCGCCCAGGATCACGTTGAAGAACGAGCGGTTCATCGCCTTGCACATGATGTAGGACAGGATGGCTCCCGAGCTGCCCACCAGCGAGCCGGCAATGATCAGCATGCTGTTGTTGAGCGAGAAGCCGATGCCGGCCGCGGCCCAGCCCGAATAGCTGTTGAGCATCGAGACCACCACCGGCATGTCGGCGCCGCCGATCGGAATAATGATCAGCACGCCCATGACGAATGCCAGCGCCAGCATCAGGAAGAACGCGACCCAGTTTTCCGTGGCCATGTAGACCAGGCCCAGGCCCAGGGTGGTCAGGCCCAGGATCAGGTTGAGCTTGTGTTGTCCGGCAAATTGCACCGGCGCGCCCTGGAACAGCCGGAATTTGTATTTGCCCGAGAGCTTGCCGAAGGCGATGACCGAGCCGCTGAAGGTGATGGCACCGATGGCCGCGCCCAGGAACAGTTCGAGCCGGTTGCCGGCCGGTATCGCGCCGCCCTTGGCGACGATGCCGAACGCCCAGGGCTCGGCAACGGCCGCAACCGCGATGAACACCGCGGCCAGTCCGATCATGCTGTGAAAGAACGCGACCAGCTCGGGCATCTGCGTCATCTCGACCGTCCGGGCGCGGTACGCTCCGTACGCGCCGCCGACCAGCAGGCTCACCAGCACCCAGACCATGCCCTTGCCGAAGTTGTCGGACAGGTTGGCGATCAGGAATACCGTGGTGATGGCGGCAATGGCCATGCCCGTCATGCCGAACAGGTTGCCGCGGATCGAGGTGGTCGGATGCGAGAGTCCCTTGAGTGCCTGGATGAAAAACACCGAGGCGACCAGATACAACAGCGTGACGAGATTCATGCTCATTTGCCATCACCTCCCGCAGTGGCGACCTTTTTCTCTTTCTTCCTGAACATCTCCAGCATGCGCCGGGTGACCAGGAAGCCGCCGAAGATATTGACCGCTGCCAGCGCCACTGCCAGCACGCCCATGGTCTTGCCCAGCGTGGTCTCGGTCAGCGCCGCCGCCAGCATCGCGCCGACGATGACGATGGCCGAGATCGCGTTGGTCACCGCCATCAGCGGGGTGTGCAAAGCCGGCGTCACGGTCCACACCACGTGGTAACCCACATAGATGGCCAGCACGAAGATGATCAGGTTGGTGATCGTGGGGGATACGAGGTCCATGGGGGTTCTTTCGGATCGTTGTCGTTGGTATTGCGGGGCGCCCGCCAGCCCGAGGGCGGCACACGCCTGGCCGTTGTCACTTGCGCTGGACTTCTCCGCCCTGGGTCATCAGGCAGGCTGCGACGATGTCGTCTTCCATGTCGACCTTCAACCCGCCGTCCTGGGGCAGGATCAGCTTGAGAAAGTCGAGCACGTTGCGCGCGTAAAGCGCGGAGGCATCGGCCGCCACCAATGCCGGCAGGTTGGTTTCGCCGACGATGGTCACGCCATGGCGCACCACCGTCTTGTCGGCCTGCGACAACGGGCAGTTGCCGCCGCCGTCCGGACCTTTGCCAGCGGCGATATCGATGATCACCGAGCCCGGCTTCATGCTTTCGACCATCGCCTCGGTGATCAAGGTGGGCGCCGCCCGCCCCGGAATCAGCGCGGTGGAGATCACGATATCGGCCAGCGCGACGCGTTTGGCTACCTCGACCTTCTGGCGCGCGAGCCAGCTCGGCGGCATCGGTTTGGCGTAGCCGCCGACGCCGACCGCGGCTTCCTTTTCTTCATCGGTATCGTAGGAGACCTCGATGAACTTGCCACCCAGTGACTCGACCTGCTCCTTGACGCTGGGGCGCACATCGGACGCCTCGATCACCGCGCCCAGGCGCTTGGCCGTCGCAATGGCCTGCAGACCGGCCACACCCACACCCAGGATCACGACCCGCGCTGCCTTGACGGTGCCGGCGGCGGTCATCAGCATCGGGAAGAAGCGCTGGTACTGGTCGGCTGCCATCATGACCGCCTTGTAGCCGGCGATGTTGGCCTGCGAAGACAACACGTCCATGCTCTGGGCGCGTGTGGTGCGCGGCGCTGCCTCCAGCGCAAAGCTGGTCACACCGGCGCCGGCCAGTCGCTGCAGGCCATTGGCATCGAACGGGTTCAGCATGCCCACCAGGCAACTGCCGGACTTCATCTGCGCCAGTTCGGCGTCGGAAGGGCTGCGGACCTTGAGCACCAGATCGCAGCCCAGCGCGCCGGATGCATCGGTGATTTCCGCGCCCGCCGCTTCGTAGGCCGCATCGGTGACACTGGCGGTGATGCCGGCGCCGGACTGGATACGCAAGCTGTGGCCTTGAGACTTGAGCTTCTTGGCCGTTTCGGGGGTTACGGCGACACGGGTCTCTCCCGCAAGGGTTTCAGCGGGTATGCCAATCAGCATGGAGCAGCTCCTCTTGTTGGGGCGGGCGAAAATTCTTGGCGCAAGCTTACATTAGTTTGTCATGGGGCCTGCCGCCTGGCGGGCTGCTGTCGGGAGCGCCGCAGCATAATCCGGCATGCCGAATCGATGGAAACCCAATGTCACGGTCGCCGCGGTGATCGAGCGTGATGGCCAATACCTGCTGGTCGAGGAGCAGACATCCGATGGCCTGCGCCTGAACAACCCGGCCGGCCACCTGGACCCGGACGAAACCCTGGTCCAGGCCTGCCGGCGCGAGACGCTGGAGGAGACCGCCCATGTTTTCACGCCCACCGCGCTGGTCGGCGTCTATCTGTCCGGTCCCGGATCGGCCGGCATGGCGGCCAGCACGCCGCGTGGGCGCCTGACCTACCTGCGTTTCGCATTTTGCGGTCAATTGGGCGAGCGCGAGTCCGAGCGCGCACTCGACCAGGGCATCGTGCGTACGTTGTGGATGGATATCGACGCAATCCGCGCCAGTCGCGCGCGGCACCGCAGCCCGGTGTTGCTGCGCTGTATCGAGGACCACCGGGCCGGTGCGCGTTACCCGCTCGAACTGCTGGCCTCGGACCTGGGTACCGGCACCCGGCGCGCCGGATCAGCGAGCGGGGCATAGCGGCGATGCCAGCTGCGGGACCGGGTTTTCGGCGGCTGGGATAATCCGGGTCACATGGACAAACAGCGCATCGTGGTGGGTTTGAGTGGTGGCGTCGACTCTGCGGTCACCGCCTACCTGCTGAAAAGGCAGGGCCACGAGGTCATTGGCATCTTCATGAAGAACTGGGAGGATGACGACGACAGCGAATATTGCTCATCCAACATCGACTTCGTGGATGCGGCAGCCGTGGCCGACGTGATCGGCATCGAGATCGAACACGTCAACTTTGCGGCCGAATACAAAGACCGGGTGTTTGCAGAGTTCCTGCGCGAGTACCAGGCGGGTCGTACGCCCAACCCCGACATACTGTGCAACGCCGAGATCAAGTTCAAGTCCTTCCTGGACCATGCGATGCGGGTCGGAGCCGACCGGATTGCGACCGGACACTATGCGCGGGTGCGGCAGAACCCGGCCGCGGGCCGTTTTGAATTGCTGAAGGGCCTGGACCCAGCGAAGGACCAGAGTTATTTCCTGCACCGGCTGGGCCAGGAGCAGCTGGCACGCACCTGGTTCCCGATCGGTGAGTTGCACAAGACCGAGGTGCGGCGCCTGGCTGACGAGATCGGGCTGCCGAACGCAAAAAAGAAGGACTCGACCGGTATCTGCTTCATCGGCGAGCGGCCGTTCCGCGAGTTCCTCAACCGTTATATCGCCAACGCGCCGGGTCCGATCCAGGATGAGCGCGGCCGGGTGCTGGGCGAACACGTCGGGCTGAGTTTCTACACCATCGGTCAGCGCCAGGGGCTGGGTATCGGTGGCGTGCGCGAGAAAGGCGCGCGCCGCGGTGGCGGCGATCATGCGCCGTGGTTCGTCGCGCGCAAGGAGATCGAGAACAACACCTTGCGGGTAGTCCAGGGGCACGACCATGCGTGGCTGCAATACGCTGCATTGCATGCCACCGACAGCAGCTGGGTCAGCGGCATCGCGCCGCCGACGGGGTGGCTGGCAGCCAAGACCCGGTACCGGCAGGTCGATGCGCCGTGCCGCCTGGACGCCTGTGGCTCCGACTTTGACCTGTTGTTTCCAGGCGCGCAGTGGGCGGTGACGCCGGGTCAGTCGGCCGTGTTGTACGACGGCGATGTCTGCCTGGGCGGTGGCGTGATCGATGCTGCCGAGCTGGCGCAGTCTGGGCTGCCGGCGCAGCCGTCCTCACGGTGGCAACACGGCTCGATCGAGGAATCAGCGCTTTCCCGGTGACGGAGCGGCCGCGTCGGCCATGCGATAGCGCGATGGCTGAACGCCGGTCCAGCTCTTGAATGCGCGGCGAAACGCACTGGCGTCCTGGAAACACAGCAGGCCTGCAACCTCGGCCACGCTGATCCGTGTGGTACACAGATAGTGCACCGCAGCGTCGCGCCGTAGATCGTCCTTGAGCTTTTGGTAGCTGGTGCCCTCCGCCTCCAGCCGGCGCCGCAGTGTCGTCGGTGTGACACGCAACTCCGCTGCGACCTGCTGCAGTAACGGCCAGTCATGGCCTCCGATGGATCCGCGCAGGCGCCTGCGCAGGCGCGCCGACCAGCTGTCGGCGTTGCGGTATTTGACGAACACGGATTGGGGTGCGTCGCGCAGGAAGCTGCGCACGGTGGTGCGATTGGCCACGACCCGCGATGGCAGCAGCCTGGCGTCGAAGAAGATGGCCGACAGGGGGGCGTCGAAAACGAGCTGCTGCGAGAACATCAGCCTGTATTCGGCCGCATGAGCGGGGCGTGGCGCCGCGAATGCGGCCTGGCGCAACTCCATGCGTTTGCCGACCAGCCAGCACATCAGCCCATGCACCATGACCAGCAGCGCCTCATCGGCGAAAAGACGGTCCGCAGGTGAACTGATCCGGTTGTCGACGGTAATCAAAGCCTGGTCGTCCTGCACCTGCAAGCGCAGCTGGACATCATCGAGGAACATCGCGAAGCCGTGGCAGATCGCCTTGATCGCCTGGTCCAGCGTGACGCAATCGAGCACGGCATGGCACAACAGCGCAAAGCTGCCCACTTTCATGCGCCGGCTGTCGAGCCCGAAGAACTCGTCGTCCATCTCCCGGGCCACGGCGAGCCACAAGGCCGCGAAATTTTCGGCCGGAACCCGGGCCTGGGGCTGTGCCAGCAATTCGGTCGGGATGGCGACCGCGCGCAAAATGTTGTCGCGTATGGTCGGCGCGAGCCGGGCGACCGCTGCGCAAATGAAGTGGATGGCAATCGTGTCTTTTTGCGTCACCGGTTCGATTCCCATGGCTGCATCCGGGCACCAAGCCCTGCAAACCTGGCGGGGGGGTGGCGAAAAACGCCACCCGCATCGACCGGTTTTGCGCTTCCCTAGCGGACCGTACCAGGGTATGGTGTGGGGAAAGGAGACTTGCCGATGACCGATCTGTCCACCGAGTTTAAGGCCCTGGCCAACTACCGGCCCATGCACAAGGTGCGTTTCGTGACCGCCGCGAGCCTGTTCGACGGGCATGATGCGGCGATCAACATCATGCGACGGATCTTGCAAGGCATGGGGGCGGAGGTGATCCACCTGGGGCACAACCGCAGCGTGGACGAGGTGGTAACGGCGGCGCTGCAGGAGGATGTGCAGGGCATTGCGATCAGCTCATACCAGGGCGGGCATGTCGAGTATTTCAAATACATGGTCGACCTGCTGCGCCAGCGTGGGGGCCAGCACATCCAGGTGTTTGGCGGCGGCGGCGGCGTGATCGTGCCCCCCGAGATCCGCGAGTTGCACGACTATGGCGTGGCTCGGATCTTCAGCCCCGAGGACGGCCAGCGCATGGGCCTGGCCGGCATGATCGGCGAGATGGTGATGCGCTGCGACAAGGACTTGTCCGGCTTGGCGCCCACCGCGCTGTCGGCAATCCAGGGCCAAGGGCAGGAGCACTGGCGCGCGCTGGCGCAACTCATCACGGCGCTCGAGGCCGGCAACGCCGACGCGGCCTTGCTCGATGCCATGCGCAAGGCGGCTGGTCAGACCCAAGTGCCGGTGCTGGGCATCACCGGCACCGGAGGTGCGGGCAAGTCCTCGCTGACCGATGAGCTGATTCGTCGGCTGCGGCTGGACCAGGACGACCAGTTGCGCGTGGCGGTGATCAGCATCGATCCGTCGCGTCGCAAGAGCGGCGGCGCCTTGCTGGGCGACCGCATCCGGATGAACGCAATCGGGCCGTGGCGCAAGGACGATGGCCAGCGGGTCTTCATGCGAAGCCTGGCCACGCGCGACTTTGGCTCGGAGATCAGCGCCTGCCTGCCCGACGTGATCGTGGCCTGCAAGTGCGCGGGGTTCGACCTGGTCGTGGTGGAGACCTCGGGCATCGGCCAGGGCGACGCGGCCATCGTGCCGCATGTGGATGTGCCGCTGTATGTAATGACGCCCGAGTTTGGCGCCGCAAGCCAACTCGAGAAGATCGACATGCTCGATTTTGCCGAGTTCGTGGCGATCAACAAGTTCGATCGCAAGGGTGCGCTGGATGCGCTGCGCGACGTGGCCAAGCAGGTGCAGCGCAACCGCGAGGCGTTCACCACCGCGCCGGACCAGATGCCGGTGTTCGGCACCATGGCCGCGCGTTTCAATGATGACGGTGTCACCGCGCTGTACCAGGCGCTGCTGCCGCGCCTGCAGGACTTGGGCCTGGCTGTGGGCGAGGGTTCCCTGCCCAGGGTTGCGGTGCGCCACAGCACCAACCAGAGTCCGGTGGTGCCGGCCGCGCGCACCCGTTACCTGGCCGAGATCAGCGACACAGTGCGCGGCTACAAGGCGCGCGCCCGCAGCCAGGCAACTTTGGCGCGCGAGATTCAGCAACTGCGCGCGGCAGGCCGCATGCTGCAGGAGGCCAATCCGTCCAAGGAGCGCGCCTATGCGGCAGTCAACGACCTGGCCGCGCAGCGCCAGGAGCGCCAGGGCAAGGCCGAGCACAAGCTGCTGGCGCAGTGGCCGGAGATGGTCAAGGCCTATGGCGGCGACGAATACGTGGTCAAGATCCGCGACAAGGAGATCCGCACCGCGCTGGTCACGAAGTCGCTCAGCGGCACGCCGATCCGCAAGGTGGCGCTGCCCAAGTACGAGGACCACGGCGAGATCCTGCAGTGGCTGATGCTCGACAACGTGCCGGGCAGCTACCCCTACACCGCCGGCACCTTCGCCTTCAAGCGCGAAGGCGAGGACCCCACCCGCATGTTCGCTGGCGAGGGCGATGCATTTCGCACCAACCGGCGCTTCAAGCTGCTCAGCGAAGGCATGCCGGCCAAACGGCTGTCGAC